>CAKUJA010000006.1 GCA_934661135.1 uncultured Oscillospiraceae bacterium | reverse complement strand
ATTTGAAGAGGTAGTTAAGATGAAAGACGGAAAACACCCAAACCCCAATACAATCCATCCAATTGCAGGGTATGATACCAGTCTCTCAGAGAAAACAGATAAATATTTTTCACAAAGTGAACTTTTGACGGATTACCCTGTATAATAAAAAGGAAATAGAAAATATGATTTATTACATTGCAGATATGCATTTTGGACATTTGAATGTGCTCCGTTTTGATAATCGCCCGTTTCCAGATATCGCACAGATGGACGATGCTCTGATTCAAAACTGGAATGGCCGCGTCACGTCAGAGGATACAGTCTATGTGCTCGGCGATGCGTTCTGGAAAAACGAAGAAAACAGTATTCGGATTATGGAGCGGTTGCAGGGACATAAGCACCTGATTCAAGGCAACCATGACCGCGTGAAAGGAAAGCTCCGCCCTTATTGGGAGAGCATCGAGCAGTACGCGGAGGTCAATGATGAGAAACGGCTGGTGATTCTGAGTCATTACCCGATTCTGTTTTATAAGAACCAGCATTATGGCGCGGTCATGCTGTACGGGCATATACATAATACGCGCGAATGGGAACTCGTTGAGAAGTGGAAGAAAGAGCAGTGGGCGATGGGCATTCCAAGCAGATTGATTAATGTCGGCTGCATGATGGAGTATATGCGCTATACCCCGCGCACTCTGACGGAACTGCTGGATGCCAATCCTATGCCGGAAATTTTCAGAGTCCGCAAAGACGGAAGCGCAGTTGAAGTATCTAAGTAGATGCGAAGGGATGGATTCTCAGGATGAAAGTGACACCGCTGAAAAAACAGAGCAAGAAAAATCAGCGAAATTTTTATGCAGCGAAGCGCGGTTCGTGGAACGGCGTTTCGCCGGTCACCCGCATTGTGCAAAGCAAGCGGCTTTATGATTGAAACCGTGCAAAGCAGGAGGATCGTCGGGATGAAGATTAGTGAGGCGATAGTGCGGAGTACGAAAAACCGCAAACTATGCAATATCTTTTTGGGTTGCACAGTGACCATTAAACAGTACGCTGCGCCAACGCGGAAAAAGATTGCCGAAAGTAGCTGAAACCCTTGAAAACACTGGAGAAATCATTGTTATCTTAAAGGGTGCAGCTTGCCATGCAAAAAGCCTTGAATTCTCAATAGATTCAAGGCTTTTGTTATTTTGGCGAAAGAAAAGTTACAAGTTCCTACATTTTAATTGAAAAAGTTTGAAAAACGGCTCTGTGCAGAAACCATGCACAGCGCCGTTTTATTCACCAGTTTTCATTTTCATGGCTACTTCTAATTTCCGCAATCTATCTTCTACCGAACTCGTTTCTTTTATGTCCGTTCGTCCTGCGAGATAGTCCATAGACGTATCTAGTTCATTTGCGATTCTTACCAGAATGTGTATCGGAATATCACTTTTTCTATTCTCATATCCCTTGTAGGTTAAGAAAGCCACATTTACTTTCTCACTAAACTTTTCTTGTGAAATTCCTCGTTCTACCCGCAGCGCCTTAATATGATTTGCAACTACAATTCAAAGCATTGCACGTTCAGCATTGTTTACCTGTCCGATTGCTACGCCTTTGTTCCACGCTTCTCTTAGTATTTGAATTGCTTCGTTTGCCGTCATTTTCTGGTTGCTTTCTTGATTCATATCTGTTTCCACCCCATGAGTTGTATATTCTACTACTTTTATACCACATTTTGCTTGACAAGCATAGGGGCAAATAATACTACTTAGGCAGCACTATTTACTATTATCGTAGCAGAAGAAAGGAGGTTCTGCAATATGGATTATCTTTGCCAGTCAATTACCTACACCGTGTACGGAAAACACTGTAATACCTTTACTCTTGCCAAAGTGAATAAGACGACAGCGACATATGAAATTCGCGTTACCGATGCTTTTGCATTTCGGACGTATCTTCCGCTTGCGCTAGCAGCAAAGCTTCGTCCGGATGGCACAATCCCGAAAGAGATTTGCCTGTTGGCCTGTCTGCCTGAAAATCTCGATCTTTGTAAAGTTGCATCTTTTGACAAATCTCCGTCTGAACAAGGAAAGGAGGCAATCACATGAGTTGCAATGATACCCATAAAAACATCTTTGGAAGCACAGACCTTTCTTGCATCTATGATTCTGCCACGTTTCTCGCTATGTTGCTTGACACCATTGTTCTTGACCAGAATTCCGCGTTCTATCAGGAACTTTGTGCTATGAGAAACGCAGCCTTTGATTCGCTCCCGGAAACAGTCGTCTTTTCATTCCCTAAAAACGCTTAAATTCTTTCTTAGTAGGCAGCCGCGTCTAGACGGCACTCCGATCGTGGACACGCGAGAGCGAAGCGGCTCGCGTGTATGAGATAAAGGTTGCACCGAACCATTGTAGGCAGTACCGGTCGGGCAGCAAGCCTTTCCCATACAGAGCAAAACCAGTCGCGCCTTGTCCATCCGACGCGCGATAGCGCGGCTTATCCCCGGAGCGCCGATGACGCGGCTGCCGGTGATCTCTACTTGATATATGCGTATTTACCATTATGGGGCGGTGGTTTCGTTTGTTCGGATGGTTTGGCGGCTTTCGATATTGTAGCCGGCGCCGCCAAGCGCAAAGCAGACGCGCTTGGCGCAGAGCTGCTGCGTGAACAGGCCGTGGGCAGACGAATAAGCGAGGGATGCGGCACTGTAATACTGCGGATCGCCCAGAATCGGAAAGCCGGAGGCCAGGCAATGGACGCGGAGCTGGTGGGTTCGGCCGGTGACCGCTTCAAGCTCCAAAATGGAGATTTCGCCTTGGCGCGAAAGCTCGCGGTAGCGGGTAAGGCTGGGCTTTCCGGCTGGATCGACCCGGCGCAGCAGACTTTTAGGTGCATCGGCTGGACTTGGCACGCGGCCAATGGGAAAGCCGATTGTTCCGCACGGGACGGCGGGATGGCCAAAAACTGGGGCAATATAGAACTTTTGTATGGGAATTTGCTTGAATTTCTCCTGGATATACGCATTTTTTGCGAAGATAACAACACCGAACGTGTCGCGATCCAGACGTGTGAGTGGATGAATGCCGGAGTGTTGACCGGTGCGCTGGTAGTAGCCAAGAACGGAATTTGCCAGCGTACCGGTATTTTTGTGTGGAGATGGATGGATCAACATTCCGCAGGGTTTGTCAACAGCTAGAAAATCATCTGTTTCCAGGAGGATCTGTAAAGGAAGATCTTCTGCAGGAAACCCTTCGACAGATTCTTCTATCACAACGCGGACGGTTTGGCCAGCTTGAATCAATGCGTCAGTATGGACAGGAATCCCATCAACTAAAAAGGCATTTTGCCATTTTAAGCGCTTGATAAGGCCGCTAGATAAGCCTAATTCGCGCCGCAGGAAAGGGAGTAGTTTCGATGTATATGCAGCGCGTTGTTCTAAATACATAGTATCACCGACGATTAGTATATCGGACGATCAGGTATTTTGCAAGGTATAACCATCGAGAATTTGCTTGAGAAATACAACAAGAAGCGGACTTAAAATGCCACCGACGATCCCGAAAAAATGAAATCCGGTATAAATTGCGAGCAGCATAATTACAGATGGAATGCCCATTTCGTGGCCGATTAAGCGTGGTTCGAGACTTTGACGTGTGCAATATGCACAAATATAAAGGATGAGGAGGGCGACGGCGCGGCGGGTGTTGCGGCGGAGAAAAGAAATTGCGGCCCAGGGGATTAGAATCGTACCGGTTCCGAATACAGGGAGAGCGTCGACAACTGCAATAATTAGTGCGGAAACCAGGGGAAAATCGGTTCGTAAAAGCAATAAACCGGTGAGAATAATGAGGAATGTGATTAACATAATCTTCCCCTGTGCGGAGAGCCAGGTGAGGAGCGTGGCACGAATGCGCTGCGGCAGCGTGCAGCAAACTTGCGGTTGCGGTTGCGGCGCGTGGTTTGGAGAGGAGGCGGACTGTTGCGGTGATTGCGGCACGGCGTGCGGCTGAGCTTGCGGCGATTGCGGCACGGTGCGCGGCGAGGATTGTGATTGGACGTGCGGGGAAGAACCGGGGCGAGACTGGTGCTGCGGAGAGGGGCGAGCCGTGCTGTATGGGGAAGAAGCAGCAGACGACTGTGGTGCGGGAGAGCGCTGGGGGAAATGCTGCGAGAGAAACGCAGAGACGGAGCGGCGGAGCTGAGGAAGCTCCGCGGCAAGCATAAAGCTGGAGACAACAGCCGCGACGAGGAACAGCGCGCCGCCAGGCAGTCCGCTCAGGAGCGCGGAGGCAAACGAAAAAAGGCGCTCATAGAGCTTCGTGCCGAGGAGGGTGCTGCTCTGAAAGATACTGTCCAGTCCGGCACGGGCGCCTTCGCCCAGACCATCCGGCAGACGGCTGGCAAAGGAATAAAGTTGTGTGCGGAGCTGTGTAAACAGGTCGGTGAGGGAGGAAAGCAGCGTAGGAAGCTCGTGGAGGAATGTGGTTAATTCGCGGAGGAGGGTGCGACCGAGGAAGAACAGCGCGAAACCCAGCAGCGTGAACAGAAGCAAAACCGCGAGAAGGGCGCTGAGCCCGCGTGGGAAATGCAGCTTTCCGGTGAGGAAGGCAATCGGCTTTTGCACGAGAAGCGCGACGGCAAGGCCGAGGAGGAAGGGGAGCAGCACCGGAAGAAGATAGCGGACAAAGAGGAACGCGCCCAGCAGGACGGCGAGGATGGTAAGGGTGCAGCGGAAGAATTTTTGAGAGGGCATGGGCAACGGCTCCTTTTGAAGAATAGAAATGTTGCGGGAAGGATTTGCAGTTTTATGGAGAGTGAATTTTTGCGCTCCCGCTCTTTTCGTTCTCAGCAGGAGAACGAAAAGAATGGGTTCAAAAAAGCGTTTCTTTGGGTGCGGAGGAAACCGGAAGAAGCGGGCGGACAGAGGCGTCCGCCCCTACGGGTGCGGCGGAAGATCGGAGGAACGGGCGGACAGAGTCGTCCGCCCCTACATGGTGCGGCGAAAGATCGGAGGGACGGGCGGACAGGGTCGTCCGCCCCTACGGGTGCGGTGGGAGATCGGAGGTTGCAACGATGTACTGCTACTGCTCCCAGACCCTCATCCGTCTGCTTCGCAGACACCTTCCCCGGAGGGGAAGGCAATCCGCTGCGGCGGGGATGGGCGGACAGGGTCGTCCGCCCCTACGGGTGCAGCGGAAGATTTGAAATGTACCCAAAGACCAATCTGCCGCCCAGTGGAGCGGTTGCGGATTGGAGAGGAAGCAGGAAGGAGCAGATATGCAGATTTCGGCGTCAGCCGGAAATGGAATGGAGCGAGCTTCTTCTGACGCCGTGGCCGTGAGAGGTGGATTTTTTCTGAAATTTGTACTTGCAATTTTGCAGGTTCTATTGTATAGTGGTCACGATTAAAGGACACATGACCGTGAATGAAAGACAGTTGGAGGATGCAGCGATGGAGAACGAGCAGAAGTATTACATCGTGGAGGCAGAGGCGCTGCCGGAGATTTTCCGCAAGGTGGCCGAGGCGAAGCGAATGCTGGAGACCGGCGAGACGGACAAGGTGAATGAGGCGGCGAAGGCCGTCGGGATCAGCCGGAGCGCATTTTATAAGTACCGTGATACGATTGCACCGTTTCAGAATATGATGGCCGGGCGGATCATCACGTTCCAGCTCATGCTGAAGCACAAGGCCGGCAGTCTGTCGGAGATACTTTCTATTTTTGCCAATTGCGGGGCAAATATACTGACGATCAATCAGGCGATTCCCTCCGGCGGACGCGCGATGGTGACGGTCTCGGCAGAGACCGGCAAGCTGGACTGCTCCCTGGAGACATTTACGCAGAAGCTCGGCGCGTGCAAAGGCGTCGTGAAGGCGGAAGTTGTCGCCGGATAGGATAAATACGGGTTCATAGAGGAGAAATACGATGAAAAAAGTTGCAATTCTTGGATTTGGCACGGTTGGCGTCGGCGTGGCCGATATTCTGCGGGATAACGCGGATGTTGTGGCAAAACACGCGGGCGAGTGCGTGGAACTGAAGTATGTGGTTGATCTGCGCGAGATGCCGGAAAGTCCGTATGCCGATAAGATGGTGAAGGATTTTGAGATCGTGGTCAACGATCCCGAGGTCGGCATTGTGGTGGAGGCGATCGGCGGCGTCGGCGCGGCGCTGGCGATGGTGCGCAAGGCGCTGGCGGCGGGTAAGAGCGTGGTCACGTCGAATAAGCAGCTTGTGGCCGAGTATGGCGTGGAGCTGTTTGCGCTGGCGCGCGAGCACGGCGGGAACTTCCTGTTTGAGGCATCGGTCGGCGGCGGAATCCCGGTATTGAACCCGATGACACGCTGCCTTGGCGCGAACCACATCACAGGCGTGGCGGGCATTCTGAACGGCACGACGAATTTTATTCTCTCACAGATGTTGGAGCACGGAGAAACGTATGAATCGGCGCTGCGGCAGGCGCAGGCCAACGGCTACGCCGAGGCGAACCCGGCGGCGGACGTCGAGGGGACGGACGCGGCGCGGAAGATCTGCATTCTGTCCGGACTGGCGTTCGGCAAGAACGTACGGCCGGAGGACATCCATGTAGAAGGCATCACGAAGGTCACGGCGACGGACGCGGCCTTTGCCGAGCGCGGCGGCATGAAGATCAAGCTGCTGGGCCGCACGGCGGTGAAGGACGGAAAGAAGTTCTGCTTCGTCAGTCCGCACATTGTGCCGGGCAACAAGGTGCTCGCGGCGGTGGGCGATGTGTTCAACGCGATTGCCGTGCAGGGCGATGAGGTCGGCGAGGTGCTGTTCTACGGCCCCGGCGCGGGCCGGTATCCGACGGCAAGCGCGGTGGTGGCGGACATCATCGATATTGTGCAGCATCCGGGGCGCGTCCAGCCGACCGGCTGGGAGAGCTCGGAGGAGAAGCCGGCGTGCTACCACGAGCTTGTCTCGCGCTGGTATGTGCGGACGAAGGACGAGCGGGAAGCCGTGGAGTCAAAGCTCGGCGCCGTGACGTGGCTGCCGGATCAGGATGGCTGGCACGGCGGCGTGACCGGGGAGCTGGTGCGCAGCGCGGTCAGCGAGAGCGGATTGCAGCTTGCGGCGGCCTGGCCGGTGTACGACTGAGTTTGGAATATGCAAGATCCCTCCTGTCATAGAGTATGACAGGAGGGATTGTTTATGAAAAAGCGGTTTTGGATCGCGTTTTTTCTGACGGCGCTGGCGGGCGCGGGACTGCATTTTGTCTATGAGCTGTGTCCGCTGCCAATTGTGGGACTGTTTGCACCGGTGAATGAGAGCGTCTGGGAGCATTTGAAGCTGTTTTTCTGGCCGTTTCTCGCGGCGGCGTTCGTGCTGACGCGCGGACAGGCGGACGGGCAGCGGGCGTGGAGCGGATTTTTGCTGGCGGAGCTTCTGATGCCGCTGCTGTGCATGGGTGGATTTTACACGCTTACGGCCGGGTTTGGCGTGGAGGCGCTGTGGGTCGATCTGGCGCTGTATACGGTGACGATGGCGGCGGGATTCCGGCTGGCGTACCGGCGGATGCTGGACGGGACTGCCGCGTGGGCGGCAGGCGTGCTGGTGATCGCGGTGGGACTCTACGGTGCGGCGCTGATTCTGTTTACGATGGCGCCGCCGCTGCTGCCGGTGTTTCAGGGATGAGGGAAGGACGGGAGCGCCGATTCCTGCCGGAGAAATGAGAAGGGACATCAAAGCGGCTTCCACCTCCGGGGAAGCAGCTTCAGCGTGTCGAAAAAGTCTTTTCGCCCCGCTGTCCGTCCAGTTTTTCAAACTTAAAAAGTTTGAAAAACTGCTTAATTGAACGCGAAGGGGGCTCTTTGCCCCCTTCACTCTTCCCCTGCGACTCTGTCACAATACTGCATTTCATGGTTTCTCGACAGTCCCAGCAGCTTATTTTTTGACGTATTTGCCGACGTATTTGTCCTTGTGCTTACGGGTGCTGTGCAGCAGCAGACGGACGATGCCTGCGCTGAGGGCGAGCGTGGCGAGGGCGACCGGGATCATCCACCACGCAAAGACAAAGGAGGGATTGTCGACCTGATCGGCCCAGCTCGGCTTCGGTTCCTGCGCGGCGGCCTGCTCCGCTTCGGCCTGTTCTGCGGCAAGGCGCTCGGCGGCAGCCTGTGCCGCGGCAGCCTTTTCGACGTCGATGCGCGCCTGCGCTTCGGCGTTGGCGGCGTCGCGTTCGGCGGCCATCTGCCGCAGCTTATCGACTGCTTCGGCGCGCGCCCGGTCTTCGACGGCCTGATTGTTGGCACGGCGGGTCAGGCGCGCCTGCTCGAGGTTGTACTCGTAGGCAAGGACGGCGGCCTGTGCGACAACCTGTTCGCCGACGCTCTGCGTGTAGACGGCAAGCAGGAACGGCTGCTCGGTATAGAAGATGCCGGTGTCGTTTTCCGCACCCTCGAAGGTGCCGTATTTGTGGGCGATGGTGACTTCGTCGGGCGAGAGGTAGTGCAGGAAGTAGGCGTCGCGCGGGAGCGACTGGGTCATGTAGTCAAGCATTTCGGGGAATTCGTCGGAATGGACGTAGAGGTATTTGAGCGCGTCCATCATCATGCGGGTGCAGTAGTAGTTGTCCTGGTAGTATTTCGGGTCGATTTCATCGTCGGTCATGGTGAAGAAGCGGCGCATGGCTTCTTTGTAGACACGGAAAGTGCCGATGCGGTAGAGCATGGCGATGGAAAGCTCGTTGTTGGACTCGACCAGACTGAGATAGTGGCAGCGGTCGAGTGTGGCGCCACCCTCGGTGAGGATCGTGTCGCCGGAGATTTCGCCTTCGTTTTGCAGCTCGTAATAATAGAGGTTGAGCGGGAGCTTGAAGGTGCTGCCGGCGGTGAGCATGGCGGTCTCGTTCCAGTTGTATTCCTCGCCGGTGACGGTGTCGTAGTAGGAGACGGCAAAATTTGTCTCGTCAAGGCCGTACTGGGCGCGGAAGGCGTCGAACCGGTCGGCAAGAGACTCGGATGGCGCTTCGGCCGGGACTGGCGAGGACGAATCCTCGGCGGCGAGGGCGGGGGATGCAAATAGCAGCGCGGCGAGCAGCGCGCAGAGCAGTTTTTTCATGGAAGCCTCCTGAGGATTGGGGTAGTATGCAGTATAGCGCAGAAACGGGCGAAATGCAAGCGCGCACCAATGGCGCGGGCGCGGCATATTGTAATGGTAGCAAAGAGAAAAACACCCAATGCAATAGGAGTGATGATATGAGTCCATGCAACAACTATACGACGACCGGGCAGACCGGCTGCGGGTGCGAGACGCAGCAGGGATGCCATGGCGTGGGTGCGCCGGGACAGGGCGCGGGGGCGCCCCCTTGCCCGCCGGTGATGCCTTGCGTGCCGATTTGTCCGTTCCCACCACCTCCACCGCGGCCGGAGCCGCCGAGGGCGCAGGAGGCGGACATCGACTGCGGATGTGACTGCGCGGCAGGGATGGCCGGGGCGCTCCAGCTTTTGTGCGACGCGCGCTTCGCACCGCTGATGGACTACTCGCAGTTCGCATTTATGACCGACCATTTTGTACTCGGTACATCCCTGGACTGCCCTGCAACCTCAACCGCGGCATATGACAACCTGACGGGGCCGCTGAATGGGAGCTTTGAGCGGATTCGGACGTGTACGTGCGACAATCTCAAGGTATCGGGGCAGGTGTACTATCCGATTCCGATCTGTACCGGCGGAACGGAGACGGCGTGCTGCGCGGAGGGACCGGCATTTGACGCAGGGCAGGTGCGGCTGTGCGCGCTGACGGCGGTGGCGTTTACGGTGCCGGCAGCGGCGGGCGAGGAGACGCCGACGAGCTATGAGCAGATCAAGGGACTGCTGTGGCAGGCGCTCCATCCCGGACGGCCGACGCCGCCGGGGACGATCCCGGCGATGAAGCCGACGCCGTGTGACTGCGACTGCGACGATCTGGCGGGCGGGAGAACCGTTTCGCTGGCGGCGGGGCCGCTGATTGTGGGCGGCGCGACGGTGCTTGGCAGCGTTGGCGACGTGCTGGTGCTGGCAAACGACACCAGCCGGCGAATCTATTTCGTCTGTAAGAGTAAATTGGAATTTTTGAGTTGAGCGTTCGCCCCGATTCTGTGGAAGTGACGGAATCGGGGCGTTTGTTTTCCGTTTGGTAAATATTTTTTTGCGCCCCATTCTTTTCGGAGAAAGAAAAGAATGGGGGCAAAAAAGAGGGGGATGCGCTGGAGCGGGTTCCTATTGACAGGGAGCGCGTCGTTCGATATACTAGATTGAATTACGCAAGCGAAAAAGTTCGGAGAAGGTACAGGAACAGGGCATGGGAGAGACAAGAGTTCAGGAAAATAAGATGGGGACGATGCCGGTCGGCAAGCTGCTGGCGGACATGGCGATCCCGGTGATGATTTCGATGCTGGTGCAGGCGCTCTACAACGTGGTGGACAGCGTATTTGTCGCACGGATCAGCGAGAATGCACTCAATGCGGTATCGCTGGCATTCCCGCTGCAAAATTTGATGATTGCGTTCGGCTCCGGTACGGCGGTTGGCATGAACGCGCTGCTGTCGCGGTCGCTGGGAGCGAAGCAGCAGGAGCAGGTCGACCGGTCGGCCAACACGGGACTGTTTTTATTCGGGTGCACATACGTGCTGTTTGCGCTGATCGGCGCGTTTTTATCGCGGCCGTTCTTCCTCGCGCAGACGCATGAGACAGAGATTGTGGAATATGGCACGCAGTATGCGAGAATCTGTTTGCTGCTGTCGTTCGGCCTGTTTACGCAGTTCTACTGTGAGCGGCTGCTGCAATCGACCGGGCGGACGAAGCTGTCAATGCTGACGCAGCTCATCGGCGCGATTATCAACATCGTGCTCGACCCGATTTTGATTTTCGGCCTTTGCGGAGCGCCGAAGATGGGCGTGGCCGGTGCAGCCGTGGCGACGGTTCTCGGACAGATTATTGCGGCGGTGATCGGCCTTTGGATCAACCGGCGGTACAACCCGGAGATCCATATGCAGCTCAGGATGGTTCGCTGGGATAAGGAGATCGGGCAGGAAATCTACCGCGTGGGCGTGCCGTCGATCATCATGGGGTCGATCGGCTCGGTCATGACGTTTGGCATGAACAAGATTCTCATCGCGTTCACGACGACGGCGACGGCGGTATTCGGCGCGTATTTCAAGCTCCAGAGCTTTATATTTATGCCGGTATTTGGACTGAACAACGCGATGGTACCGATTTTGTCGTATAACTACGGCGCACGGAAGCCGGAGCGCGTGCAAAAAACGGTCAAGCTCAGCATTCTGACCGCGATCGGGATTATGGTGGTCGGCTTCCTCGCGTTTGAGCTGATGCCGGGGACGCTGCTGCGGCTGTTTGACGCGTCGGAGCAGATGATGGCGATCGGCACAGCGGCGCTGCGGATCACCGGCACACACTTTTTGATTGCGGGCGTGAACGTGGTGGCCATGTCGGTCTATCAGGCGATCGGCAACCCGCTGCATTCGCTGCTCTGCTCGGTGTGCCGCCAGCTTGTGGTGCTGCTGCCGGCTGCATGGCTGCTGGCGCAGACCGGGAAGCTCGACGCCGTGTGGCTGGCGTTTCCGATTTCGGAGGCGGTGGCGCTGGTGATGAGCGTAGCGTTTCTGCGGCACACGATGCGCACGGCGGAACAGCGGATGCGCGACGACGATTACGGCGAGAAGGCCTAGGGTGTATCTGAAAACGCCCAACGCACCCGGACAGCGGTTCTTTTGCCGCGTGAAGCATCGGTTATTAAACGGTTCCCTTGCACGAATCAGCGAAAACTTAACACAAATTAACGGCCGCCTTTGCTATGATACTTCCGATCTGTTGCCCGCATGGGCAAAACCCGGGAGGAGGACACAAGGATGTTTTTGGTGAATCAGGCGATGGTGAATGTGCCGATCGGCACGGCGGGACTGATTGTGGTGCTGGGTATGGCAGTGGTCTTTTTAGGACTGATTCTGCTGATGATCGCGACGAAGCTCTGCGGCGCTGTCATCCAGAGCCGGGAGAAAAAGACTGCGGCGGCAGAACCCGCGCAGGCTGCACCCGCGGCGGCGCCGGCAGCACAGGCCAAGGCACCCGGCTCGGCCGGCGAGATCAAGCTGCATGATGTGCCGGACAAGACGGCGGCAATGCTCATGGCGATTGTAGCTGACCGGCTGGGAAAGCCGCTCAATGAGCTGCGGTTTATTTCGATTCGTGAGATCAAGGAATAAGGTACATAAAAAGCTCCCGTTTCCGCCGGAAACGGGGGCTTTTTAGTATGTCAATGTGTCGATGGGTTACTCCTCGCGGGGGATCTGGGAAATGACCGGCTTGCCGTTGGCATCCACGAGAACCGTCAGTCCGGCAGCGTTGCCATTGTAGTGAAACAGGTAGGTTACGCCGGTCTGCCGATCGACCCAGAGCTCATTGGCGGTCACAAAGCCTGACTCGTCCAAAATGCGGACGAAGCGTTGGTTTTTGTCCTTCGCCATCTTACTTCGTCTCCTTCGCGGTCTCTGTCAGACCGGCGGCAAGACCCGCAAGGCCTTGAATTTCGCTCGGAATGATGATCTTCGTGGCCTGACCGTCGGCGACCTTCTGCATGGCCTCGAGCGCCTTGAGCTTAATGACCTGATCGTTCGGCGCCTGTGCGTTCAGCAGCGCGAGGGAGTCGGCCATGGCCTTCTGGACGGCCATGATAGCCTGCGCTTCGCCGTCGGCACGGAGAATCGCGGCCTGCTTTTCGGCTTCCGCCTTGAGAATGGCGGCCTGCTTTTCGGCATCGGCCTTCAGAATCGCGGCTTCCTTCTCGCCTTCGGCAACGAGAACCTGGCTGCGCTTGGTGCCTTCGGCCTGAAGGATTGCCTGACGGCGGTCGCGCTCGGCCTTCATCTGCTTTTCCATGGAGTTCTGGATGTCCTGCGGCGGGAGAATGTTCTTCAGCTCGACGCGGTTGACCTTGATGCCCCACGGGTCGGTCGCTTCGTCGAGAATGGCGCGCATCTTGGTATTGATGACGTCGCGGGAGGTGAGCGTCTGGTCTAGCTCGAGGTCGCCGATGATATTGCGGAGCGTGGTGGCCGTGAGGGTCTCCATGGCCATCATCGGGTGCTCGACGCCGTAGGCATAGAGCTTCGGGTCAGTGATCTGGAAATAGACGACAGTGTCGATCTGCATGGTGACGTTATCTTTCGTGATAACCGGTTGGGGCGGATAGTCGAGTACCTGCTCCTTCAGGCTGACCTTCTTGGCGACACGCTCGACGAACGGTACCTTGAAGTGCATACCGACCGTCCAGACCGCGGAGAAAGCGCCGAGGCGCTCAACGACGTAGGCGCGGGACTGCTGCACGATGTAGATGTTGCGGGCGATGATGATGAGCACCAGAACGGCGATCACCAGAATGGGAATCCATTCCATGTTGTTTCCTCCTTTTTCTCAAAACGGGTGTTTCTTAAGGCCGACGGCCTGACTTACGGAACCGGGACTTCGGCGGGACGGACGATGAGCTTGGCGCCCTCGATGCGGGTGATGACCACGGCGGTATCCGCCGGGACAGGAGAGCCGTCTTCGGTGCGTGCCGTCCAGAGAACGCCGTCGATGCGGACGGCGCCGGTGGCGCGCAGGTCGTCGATCGGCTCGGTGACGAGCGCTTCCCGGCCGAGGAGCCGGTCGGCATTGGTATGGGTGCGGCGCGGCGTGAGCTTTTTGCGCAGAATGGGACGGAGACTCACGAGCAGCAATCCGGACACCACGACGAACAGGCTGAACTGCCACACGAAGCTAAGGCCGCACATGGCGCCGATCAGTGCGGCGAGCGAGCCGCCGATAAACCAGATGCTCACGAGCTGCACAGTTGCGGCTTCCAGCAGGACAAAGGCGATGATGGCGATAATCCAGCCAACAAGAGATGGGGTCATAGTGAACCTCCTTTCTGACGGAGCGGCGCGAGACGCGGCTCTGAATTCAGTATTATACAAACCGAACGGTCTGTCAACTGTAACTTTTTTGTAAAGAGCGGAGAAAGCGATTGCTATTTGAGCTTTTTTTCTCTATACTAATATTCAGTATGCCGCAGTGGCGGCAAAGAAACCGGAGTTTAGATGATGAAAGACTTAGAATTCTGCGTGCCGTGTTTGTTCGGTCTGGAAGGACTGGTTGGCGACGAGCTGAAGCGGCTCGGACTGGAGGAGGTCCGGGTGGAGGACCGGCGCGTGTTTTTTCGCGGCGATTTTGCCGATATGGCGAAGGCCAACCTCTGCTGCCGGATGGGTGAGCGGGTGATGATTTTGCTCGGGAGCTTCCGCGCGATGAGCTTCGAGGATCTGTTTCAGGGGGTCAAGGCGCTGCCGCTGGAGCGGTTTATTCCGAAAGACGGCGCGTTCCCGGTAAAGGGATACAGCCTGAACAGTCAGCTTCACTCGGTGCCGGACTGCCAGGCAATTGTGAAAAAGGCGGCTGTGACGCGGCTGGGTGAGAAGTATGGACTGGGGTGGCTGCCGGAGACCGGCGCAACCTATCAGCTCCGGTTCTCCATTATGAAGGATCAGTGCGAGGTGTTTCTCGACACGTCGGGCGTCAGCCTGCACAAGCGCGGCTACCGGCAGATTGCCAATCTCGCACCGCTGCATGAGACAATGGCGGCGGCGATGGTGAACCTTGCGCGCTACCGCGGGCGCGATTTCTTCTGGGACCCGTTCTGCGGATCAGGTACGATCTGCATTGAGGCGGCGCTGATTGCGCTGAACCGCGCGCCGGGATTGCAGCGGAGCTTTGGCGCGGAAAAGTGGAGCTGTGTGCCGGCGGAGGTCTGGCGGCAGGCCAGAACCGAGGCGATGGATCGCGAGTTCCGCGGGGATTACCGCATTTTGGGGACGGACATCGACCCGTCATCGCTTGAGATTGCACGCGAGAACGCGCGCAAGGCGGGCGTTGGGAAGCTGATTGAGTTCCGTGAGACCGACGCGACGAAGGCGAGCCTGCCGACGGACAAGGGGTTGATTGTCTGCAATCCGCCCTATGGCGAGCGGATGCTCGAACAGCGCAGTGCGCAGCGGCTCTATCAGGCATTCGGACGGCACATCAAATATGCGGACGGCTGGAGGAAGTATATCATTTCTTCGGAGCCGGAGTTTGAACATTACTTTGGCAAGCAGGCCACGAAGAAGCGGAAGCTCTATAATGGCAGATTGCAGTGTAATGTGTATATGTATTTTTGAGGGGTAACCCCCCAGTGCAATGACTCCTTTAAAAGGAGAGACATTTTTTGCGCCCCCATTCTTTTCGCCTCTTTTCGGAGAGAGAAAAGAATGGGGTCAAAAACGTACTCTTGGGTGCGGAGAGCGGGAGAACCGCTGGTTATAGAATCAGACGATAGACAAAGGAGAAAGTTCCGGCGATGAAGCATTATTTTATCATCAACCCCGCGGCTGGGAAATATGACCATACGGAGACGTTTTCCGCCAGCATTGCGGCGGCGTGCGCGTCACGCGGGTTGGACTACAAGATTTGCGTTTCCAATGCGCCGGGAGATTGCCGCGCGCTGGCGCGGATGGCTGCGGAAGAAGGCGGCGAGGTTCGTATCTACGCCTGCGGCGGCGACGGAACGCTGAATGAGGTAGTCAACGGCGTGGCCGGGTTTGACAACGCGGCGGTGACGCATTTTCCGGGCGGTTCGGGCAACGACGCGATCAAAATCTTTTCGGAGCCGGCGGCCTTTACGGATTTGGAGCGGCTGCTCGACGCGGAGGAGACGCGGCTGGATTTGATCCGCTGCAACGATGTCTGCGCGCTGAATGTGCTCTCGATCGGCTTTGACGCGCGCGTGGGGACGGACATTGCCCGGTTTAAGCGGCTGCCGTTTGTGAGCGGAAAGGGCGCGTATGTGCTGTCGATTCTGGCCAATATGCTGCACGGACTGAGCGCACGGTATACCGTGACGCTGGACAGCGGCGAGGTCGTCGACGCGGAGCAGACCATGATCTGCATTTGCAACGGGCGCTGGTACGGCGGGAGCTTCAACCCGGTGCCGGAGGCGGAGCCGGACGACGGTCTGCTCGAGGTGCTGCTGGTGGAGAAGGTGAACCTGTTCCAGGTGGCGGGCGTGATCGGAAAGTATCAGAAGGGACGTTATGCGGAGTATCCGGAGCTGATTCGTCACGAGCGCTGCCGCTCGCTGCGGATTCAGTGCGAGAAGCCGGAGGTTGTGAACGTGGACGGCGAGGCAATCCACACGACGGATGCGCAGATTTCGCTGCTTCCGCGGGCAATTCGGTTCTTCTATCCGCGCGGAATGACATACCATTGTGAGAATTCACAAAAATGACATAAGTTTTTGCGAAAAAACGCTTGACTTTTTCGCTGACGTGGGTATTATATATCATGTTAGCACTCAGAGGAAATGAGTGCTAAATCGAAAAAGTAGAACAGGCTGCCATGCAGCCACACGATACAGGAGGTAATCGTTATGAAACTGACACCATTGGCTGACAATGTTGTGCTCAAGCGCTTTGAGGCAGAGGAAAAGACCGCATCGGGCATCTTCCTCTCCACGGCGAACAAGGAAAAGTCCGCGCTGTCTGAGGTCGTTGCTGTCGGCCCCGGCACGAAGGACGAGCCGATGACCGTGAAGGTCGGCCAGAAGGTTCTCACCGCAAAGTTCGGCGGGCAGGAGATCAAGCTGGATGAGCAGGAATACATGGTCTGCAAGCTCAGCGACATTCTGGCAGTTGTGGAATAAGGCAGTAAAGGAGTAATACGAATATGGCAAAGCAGATTGTTTATGGCGAGGACGCGCGCAAGGCGCTTCTGGCTGGTATTGATCAGTTGGCAAACACCGTGAAGGTCACCCTGGGTCCGAAGGGCCGCAACGTGGTGCTGGGCAAGAAGTTTGGTGCTCCGCTGGTGACGAACGACGGCGTGACGATCGCAAAGGATGTAGAGCTGGAGGATGCGTTCGAGAACATGGGCGCACAGCTTGTCCGCGAGGTTGCCACCAAGACGAACGACGTTGCCGGCGACGGCACGACGACCGCAACGCTGCTGGCGCAGGCCATCGTCCACGAGGGCCTGAAGAACGTCTCCGCCGGTGCGAATCCCATGGTCATGCGCAAGGGCATTGAGAAGGCTGTCGCCGCCACCGTGGAAGCCATCAAAGCAAACGCGGAAGTCATCAAGGGGTCTGAGGACATCGCCCGTGTCGGCGCTGTCTCCTCCGGCGACGAGACGGTCGGCAAGCTGATCGCAGAGGCGATGGAGAAGGTCTCCACGTCCGGCGTCATCACGATTGAAGAATCCAAGACCGCGGAAACCGGTCTGGAAGTGGTCGAAGGTATGCAGTTTGACCGCGGCTACATCTCCCCGTATATGGTCACCGACACCGAGAAGATGGAAGCCGTCGTCGACGATCCGTATATTCTGATCACCGATAAGAAGATCTCCTCGATTCAGGAAATTCTGCCGCTGCTTGAGCAGATCGTCAAGACCGGCAAGAAGTTGGTTATCATTGCGGAGGATGTCGAGGGCGACGCGCTGGCAACCCTGCTGGTCAACCGTCTGCGCGGCAGCTTCACCTGCGTGTGCATCAAGGCGCCCGGCTTCGGCGACCGCCGCAAGGAGATGCTGAAGGATATTGCCGTTCTGACCGGCGGCACCTATATCGCAAGCGACCTGAACATGAACCTGCCCGACACGCAGATTGCCGATCTGGGTCGTGCCCGTCAGGTGAAGGTCAGCAAGGACAACACCGTCATCGTCGACGGCTGCGGCGACGCGAACGCGATTAAGGCACGTGTGGCCGAGATTAAGAACACGCTGGCTGTCACCACGTCCGATTACGACAAGGAAAAGCTGCAGGAGCGGCTGGCAAAGCTGTCCGGCGGCGTGGCCGTCATCAAGGTCGGCGCACAGACCGAGGTTGCCATGAAGGAGCAGAAGCTCCGCGTCGAGGATGCGCTGAACGCGACCCGCGCGGCAGTTGAGGAAGGCATTGTCGCCGGCGGCGGCACGGCATTCGTCAACGCGATCCCGGCAGTCGAGAAGCTGGTTGCAAAGCTGTCCGGCGACGAGAAAACCGGCGCCCAGATCATTGCCAAGGCATTGCAGGCGCCGATCCGTCAGATCGCGGAGAACGCGGGCGTCGACGGCTCGATCATCTATGAGAAGATCCGCTCCAGCCGTAAGGTTGGCTACGGCTACAACGCTTACACCGAGACGTTCTGCGACATGATCCCGGCCGGCATCGTCGACCCGACCAAGGTTACCCGCACGGCGCTCGAGAACGCGGCGTCCATCGCATCCTGCGTGCTGACGACCGAGTCCCTCGTCGTTGACAAACCTGATCCCCAGGCTGACGCGGCCATGGCTGCGGCTGCTGCACAGGGCGGCGGCATGGGCGGTATGTACTAATTCAAAATCCCATCCATCAGGCGGCGCCGGTGCTTTCGCACCGGCGCTGTTTTTATGAAAATAGCCTTTGGACTCTTTCGCCAGAGAGAACTGTTCTCTCTGGCGAAAATATTACTTGACAAATACCAGGAGGGGGTATATAGTGAAGATACCCCGATGGGGTATTTGAGACGGAGGTGGGAGGCATGGAAAAACACGATTGCTGCCACTGCTCGGCGCGGCGCAAGGAGCGCAGCCCGGAGGAATATAAAAAACTTATCAACCGGCTGAGCCGGATTGAGGGGCAGATTCGCGGGATTCGCGCGATGGTGGAAAATGGGGCGTACTGTCCCGATATTCTGGTGCAGAGCGCGGCGGCGAACGCGGCGCTGAATGCGTTTAACAAAGAACTGCTGGCCAATCATCTGCGCACGTGCGTTGCGCAGGACATCCGCGAGGGGCACGACGAGACGATTGACGAGCTGGTCTGCACGCTGCAAAAGCTGATGAAATAACCTGTTTTCAGGCAATAATACAAAGTGGGAATTCCTCGGCGAGAGATTTTTCGTCAGAAGCAGGCGCAAGGGCGACGACGTACAGCGCGTACGTCTAGCCCGCGCAACGAACTTCTGGTGGAAAAGATCCACCGACAAGTGAGGTGGAGGAATTGAAACAGTACAATGTAACTGGTATGAGCTGCGCGGCCTGCTCTGCGCGGGTCGAGAAGGCGGTCGGCAAGGTGCCGGGCGTGACAAGCTGCTCGGTCAGCCTGCTGACAAACTCCATGGGCGTTGAGGGCACGGCATCGCCGGAGACCGTCATCAAGGCGGTACAGGAGACAGGCTACGGCGCGAGCGAAAAGGGCGAGGCGAAGCAGTCCGTCAGTATGGCGGAGAACGAAAAGGCGCTCGAGGATCACACGACGCCGGCACTGAAGCGAAGGCTGATCTGGTCGGTCGGATTTTTGCTCGTGCTGATGTATTTTTCCATGGGGCACATGATGTGGGGATGGCCGCTGCCGCGCTTCTACGACGAAAACCATGTGGCGATGGGACTGACGCAGCTCTTGCTGACGGTCATCATCATGGTCATCAACCAGAACTTTTTCATCAGCGGATTTAAAAGCCTGTGGCATCGCGCGCCGAACATGGATACGCTGGTGGCACTTGGTGCGACGGCGGCGTTCGGGTACAGCACGTATGCGCTGTTTGCGATGACCGGCGCGCAGGTGCGCGGCGACATGGACGCCGTGACGGACTACATGATGGACTTCTATTTTGAGTCCGCAGCCATGATTCTGACGCTGATTACGGTAGGCAAAATGCTCGAAGCGCGGTCGAAGGGCAAGACAACAGACGCGCTCAAGAGCCTGATGAAGCTCGCGCCGAAAACCGCGACGGTTATCCGCGACGAGCAGGAGGTCACGGTACCGGTTGAGCAGGTGACGAAGGACGACGTGTTCGTCGTGCGGCCGGGCGAGAGCATCCCGGTGGACGGTGTGGTGCTCGAGGGCACGAGCGCCGTCAACGAGGCGGCGCTGACCGGCGAGAGCGTCCCGGCAGACAAGGCACCGGGCGACGCGGTGTCGGCGGCGACGGTCAACCAGTCCGGCTTCCTGCGATGCCGCGCAACGCGCGTCGGCGAGGACACGACGCTCTCGCAGATCATCCAGATGGTCAGCGACGCGGCAGCGACGAAAGCGCCGATCGCGAAGATCGCGGACAAGGTGTCCGGGGTGTTCGTCCCGGCGGTCATCGGGATTGCGCTGGTGACGACAATTGTGTGGCTGCTGATCGGGAAAGCGGCCGGCTATGCGCTGGCGCGCGGCATTTCGGTGCTGGTCATCAGCTGCCCGTGCGCACTCGGTCTCGCGACGCCGGTTGCCATTATGGTTGGCAGCGGCCTTGGCGCGAAGAACGGCATTCTGTTTAAGACGGCGGCATCCCTCGAGGAGACGGGGCGCATTGAGATTGTCGCGCTCGACAAGACCGGCACGATCACGTCCGGCGAGCCGAAGGTGACGGACATCCTCCCGGCGGAGGGCGTTTCGGCGGACGAACTGCTGCGCCTTGCGAATACGCTTGAGCGCAAGAGCGAGCATCCGCTGGCAAAAGCGATTTTGGAATATGCGAGAGAGAAAAATGTAAACGCGGAAGAAGCCGCAGACTTCAAGGCTCTGCCCGGCAATGGCCTGACGGCAAAGCTGGACGGGAAAGTCCTCTGCGGCGGCAACGATACGTTCATCGCCACGACTGCGCCGGTCTCGGCAGAGATGAAGGCGCAGGCCGCAAAGCTGGCAGAGCAGGGCAAGACACCGCTCTGGTTCAGCTATGACGGGAAACTGCTCGGTGTGATCGCGGTGGCGGATGTCATTAAGGAGGACAGTCCGCAGGCGGTTCGGGAGCTTCAGAATATGGGGATCCGCGTTGTGATGATTACCGGTGACAACGAGCGCACGGCAAAGGCAATCGGTGCACAGGCGGGCGTGGATCAGGTGATTGCGGGCGTGCTGCCCGACGGCAAGGAACGGGAGATCCGCAAGCTGAAAACAGCGGGCAAGGTCGCCATGGTCGGCGACGGCATCAACGATGCGCCGGCGCTGACACGGGCGGACATTGGCGTCGCCATCGGCGCGGGTACGGACGTGGCCATCGACGCAGCGGACGTGGTGCTGATGAAGAGCCGCCTGTCCGACGTGCCGGCGGCGATCCGGCTCAGCCGCGCGACGCTGCGCAACATCCACGAAAATCTGTTCTGGGCGTTCTTCTACAACACAATCGGCATTCCGCTGGCAGCGGGCGTATTCATTCCGCTGGGACTGACGCTGAACCCGATGTTCGGCGCGGCGGCAATGAGCCTGTCGAGCTTCTGCGTGGTGTCGAACGCACTGCGGCTGAATCTGTTTCAGCTGCGCGATGCGCGGCATGATCACAAACGAGTCAAACATTCTAAAAATTACGAAATCAAGGAGAAACACACGATGGAAAAGACTATGAAAATTACCGGTATGATGTGCGGCCACTGCGAGGCGAGAGTGAAAAAGGCGCTCGAGGCGGTCGAAGGCGTGGCCGAGGCGAAGGTCAGCCACGAAAGCGGCACGGCGGTTGTGACGCTGAGCGCGCCGGTCGAGGACGCGGTGCTGAAAAAGGCTGTTGAGGATCAGGATTATCAGGTCACGGAAATTGCGTGAGGAGAGAAAAGGGACACCGTCAGAGCGCTAGCGCTCTGACGGTGCTTGTTTCGTTCTTTTTTAGGGCTGCGAAAGGAAAAAACCTCTGCCCCGATTCTTTTCGTTCTCTTTTCGGAGAAAGAAAAGAATGGTTTCAAAAAAGTGTATTCGGGGGTGTGGGGAAGGTCGTAGAAACGGGCGAACGCCGGCAAAGGGGTTTATTTTACGAATTTGTCGATGGCCTGGCAGAGGTTTGTGATGGCATCCTGATCGTCATGCTCAACGGCGTCGACAATGCAGTGCTGGATATGATCCTCCAGAATGACTTTGCCGATGTTGTTGATCGCTGAGCGGACGGCCGAGAGCTGGATCAGCACTTCGGAGCAGTCGCGCCCGTCCTCCACCATCTTTTTGACGGATTCCAGATGGCCGATGGCGCGGGCAAGGCGGTTGAGCACGGCTCTGGTATTGGTGTGGACATGGCCGTGCGGTTGACTGGGGTCGTGGGTATGGGCAATGCCGTGTTCATGCAGATATTCATGCGTGTGTTCCATGAAAATTCTCCTCGAGGTAGGCGTTTTGAGAATTATATCACAACGCACCGAAAAAATCCACAGAAAAAACAACAATTATTTGCAAGAACCCCGAGAAGAAACCCCAGGGTAGGGATTATTTCCTGATTTTTGAGGTCTTTACAAAGCGGATGGAAATGAGTATAATATGGACAAACGAAATCAAGGGCAACAGCGCGCAATCGCGCGGGTGTGCCCGAGTTCTCAGGAGGAACAATCATGCATCACGATCACGAACATGAAGGCTGCTGCCACAGCCATGAGGAAGGCCATCCCCACGAGCATCACCATGAGCACGGCTGCAATGCCTGCGGCGGCTGCAACGCCGACCCGAAGGCGGAGCTGAAGGCTCTGATGAAGTATATGGTCGGTCACAATGCGTCCCACGCGAACGAGCTGGCGCAGCTTGCTGGGAAACTGAAGGAGCTTGGCGAGACGGCGGCCTATGAGCAGATCATGCTGGCGGTGTCGGACTTTGAAAAGGGCAATATGCGGCTGTCGACGGTGCTGGCCGCAATGGAATAAGGAGCGCGAACAATATGTGTCTGTCATCGGTTTATAAGGGAACGGAGGCGCCGGAAAATCTGGTGCTGGCCAATGTGCAGCGCATTGACATCAAGGACGGGCAGGTGTTCCTGACCGACCTGATGGAGCGGCAGGTGGTCATCGAGGGGGAGTTGGTGTCGGTCGATCTGGTGGAGAACGTCGCCATTGTGCGTGAGACCGTGCGCTGAGATGGCGGAATATGAGGTCGTGCGCGAGGTGCAGAACCTCTGCGCAAACAACCAGATGCGCGATGTGTTTTTCGATGAGATTGAAACGGACGATCCTGTGGAATGGGTGCGGCGCGAGATCAAGGGCAAGGAGGTCAATCTGACGGTTGACCGGAAGGCCGACGGCGCGCTGACGGTCTACGTGGAAAGCGCCGGCGTGAGCCAGAAGTTTTTGTTCACGCCGCTGTGAACGGCATGAAACGGAAAAAAGTCTGCGTTTTTTGCGATTTTTCGCAAGTTTGGTCTTGTATTTAAGCGTTGAATGTGTTACGATAAATTTGTATCGAATCCGGTGGCCGCAGTGCGCCCATTCGGAGTAGGCAAGAATATCATATTTTTTGGAGGCATATATGAGCGTTGCTGAAATCTATGAAAACAGAGCCACATTCTCGTTTGAGGTTTTCCCGCCGAAAACGGATGTTGGCATGGAAAAGCTGTGCGGTGAGGGCGGTGTCCTCGAGAAGCTGTATACGCTGAATCCTGACTACATCTCCTGTACCTATGGCGCGGGCGGCACGAACGTTGGCAAGAACCTCGAAGTCCTCGACAAGATCGTCAAGGACGGCAAGACCACTCCGGTTACCCACTTCACCTGCATCGGCAACACCAAGGAGGACATCAAGGAAAAGCTCCAGACCTACCTGGATCATGGCATCGACCATATGCTGGCGCTGCGCGGCGACCTGCCCTTCGGCTGGACCGGCACGAACGGCGATCTGCACTATGCGACGGAGCTTGTGAAGTTCGTCCGCAAGGAGTTCGGCGACAAGTTCACCATCGCGGTGGCCGGTTCTCCGGAAGGCCACATCCAGTGCCGCAGTCTCGAGGCTGACATCGCGTTCCTGAAGCAGAAGCAGGACAACGGCGCGGACTTCATCATCAGCCAGCTCTGCTGGGATATGGATGCGTTCCGTTACTGGCTCGACGCCATCCGCGGCGCGGGCATTTGGCTGCCGGTCGATGTGGGCATCATGCCGATTCTCGATCAGGCCGCTACCATCAACATGGCGCTCAGCCGCAACGGCTGCGTGATGGATCGCAAGCTCTGCGAGATCATCTCCAAGAACTGGATCTTCCCGAACCCGTTCGACAAGGAGCCGTTTGACGCGGATGTCGCCGGCAAGAAGGCCAGCTTCAAGGCTGCCGGTATCGAATATACCATCAACCAGATCGACGAGTATCGTGCCTGCGGCGTGGACGGCATCCACCTGTACGCGCTGAACAAGTACGACGACGTGGCCAACATCGCAAAGATGGCCGGTCTGATCGATCTTGTCTAAGGCAATACCGCGCAATTGCGTCCGCGCGCTTCGGCGGGTCTATTCCGCCAATCCTGCGGTTTGAAAAGTTTGGCTCGACGAAAAAGCTCTCGCCGAAGCTGCTTGCCGAATTGTGCGGTGCTGTCCTAAGTAAAAGAGCTGCCCCGGCGGGTATAATACCCGCCGGGACATTCGAGCGTTTACAAGGAGCAAGTTTTTATGGCGAAATCTCATACGATTGCGGTTGCCGGAAAGGGCGGCGTTGGGAAAACGACGACCTGCGGCATGATGATCGACTATCTCTGCAAGAGCGGGAAGGGGCCGATTCTGGTCGTTGACGCGGACGCGAACTCGAACCTCAACGAGGTATTGGGCGTGGAAGTGGAGACGACGCTGGGCGACATCCGCGAGGAGATGGCGCGCGCGGAACAGACCGGAAGCGTGCCGGCGAATATGACCAAGGCCGATTACGCGGAGATGAAATTCGGAACCGCGCTGATCGAAGATGACGACTTTGATATGCTCGTCATGGGGCGCACACAGGGCAAGGGGTGCTACTGCTTTGTCAACGGTGTGCTGAAAACGCAACTGGACAAATACATCAACAACTACAATTATGTGGTGATGGACAACGAGGCGGGGCTGGAATATATCTCGCGCGGAACGCTGCCGCACGTTGACACCATGCTGCTCATCTCCGACTGCTCCCGCCGCGGCATTCAGGCCGTGGGACGGATTGCGGAAATGATTCGTGAGCTGGAGCTGAAGCCGGGAGAACTGAAATTGATTGTCAACCGCGCGCCGGACGGCAAGCTCAACCCCGGCGTAGCGGAGGAGATAGAAAAATACGGGTTGGATCTGATCGGTGTGCTGCCGCAGGACGAGCTCGTATATGAGTACGACTGCGAAGGCAAGCCGAGCTCGAAGGTTCCCGACGATTCGCCGGTCAAGCTGGCGCTTGCCGGGATCATGCGCAAGTTAAATCTGTAAATCAATGGCTGGGGTGTATCTGAAAACTCCCAACGCACCCGGGCAGCTGGTCTTTTCACGCTGCGCCGCGCCAGTTTTCCTTGAAATACGTCAGTATTCCTGCGAAAAAACGTCTTGCTCAGCGCAAAAATTCCTCGCTGCCGGTCACATTGAGAGTTTTCAGATACACCCAGTCTATTGTAAATCTATTTTAGGGTAATGGCGCGAAATTCGGCGGGCGCATTCGGCGAGAGCGTTTTCCGTAAGGTGCGCGCTGAAAAACGCAGATGTGCATTTATGTATTTCCGGTTTTTCAGAGCGACACGGCGGGAAAACCGCCTGGCGAAGGCCGACGCCGCAAGGCCGCGGCATTACCCGGATAAAAACTGATAGGGGGATTCATCATTATGCCTTTTGTTCCCAAAAAGCAGGCTTTCAACGCCCACATCAATGAAGTGGTGCTCGGCGTTGGCGACAAGGCCACTGCGATCGGCGGGCAGAACGTTCTGCCGTTCCACACGTTTGACGCAGAGATCAAGAACGCGCCGAAGATCGGCGTGGAGCTGACCGACTTCGGTATGGCGGAATACACCATGCCGGGCGAGAAGGAATTTTATGCTGGCTGCGAGACCGTCGTCGACATGGCCAAGCGTGCCGAGACGATGGAGGGCGCGAGCTTCCTGTGCCTGCACTTTGAAGGTGCCGATCCCAACGGCGCCAACAAGCCCACCGAGGAATGCGTCGAGCTGGCAAAGGCCGTGGCTGACGCGGTGACAATGCCGATCGTCATCATGGGCTGCAAGAACATCGAGAAGGACACGGAGCTGTTCAACAAGATTGCGGAAGCGCTGGCTGGCAAGAATATCCTCGTTCTCTCCGCCCGCGATGAGAACTACAAGACCGTCGGCGCGTCCGCAGGCCTGGCCTATGGCCAGAAGGTCGGCGCGGAATCCGCCGTCGACATCAACCTTGCTAAGCAGCTCAATACTGTTATGACCCAGCTCGGCGTCAACGCCCAGTCGATCGTGATGAACATTGGCTCCGCAGCTGCCGGCTATGGCTATGAATATGTTGCTTCCACGCTGGACCGCGTGAAGGATGCTGCGCTGAAGCAGGCGGACGCCATGCTCCAGATGCCCATCATGACGCCGGTCTCCGCTGATGCCTGGGGCGTCAAGGAAGCGGTCATGAGCGAAGCGGATATGCCTGAATGGGGCAACC
Organism: uncultured Oscillospiraceae bacterium; assembly: GCA_934661135.1. Lineage (GTDB taxonomy): Bacteria > Bacillota > Clostridia > Oscillospirales > Oscillospiraceae > CAG-170. The sequence continues at coordinate 9,852 of CAKUJA010000006.1, read as the reverse complement.
AGGAGGAACGCGGCGTGGAGATGGAAGTCACCACGGCGGCGGCTGTTCTGGCCGGCGGCTCCGACGCAGTTATCATGCGTCATCCGGCTGCAATCCGCACCATCGCCAAGATGATCAACGCGCTCATGTAAGCAGGAAGGAGGAACACTACTATGGCAGTTAAAGGTCTTGACATTTTTAAATTATCTCCCAAGAAGAACTGTAAGGAATGCGGCAGTCCCACGTGTATGGCGTTCTGCATGAAGGTCGCACAGGGCGCGCTGCCCATCACCAAGTGCCCGTATATGTCGGAGGAAGCAATCGCGCTTCTGTCTGAGGCAACGGCACCTCCCATGAAGACCATCGAGTTTGCCGGCCACAAGATGGGCGGCGAAACCGTGATGTTCCGCCATGAAAAGACCCTCGTGTCCCGCAACCTGTTTGCACAGTATCTCTGCTCCTGCATGGAGGACGCCGAGGTTGACGCGAAGATCGAAATCATGAAGAAAACCGACTACGAGCGTATCGGCGAACGCGAGTATGTCGAAGCTGTGTTCGTCCATGATGCGGGCGACGCCGACAAGTTTGTCGCGCTGGCCAAGAAGGCCGCTACGCTTGAGCGCGGCGTGATTCTCGACACTGAGAATGTGGAAAACGCCAAGGCGGCTGTGGAAGCCATCAAGGACGTGAAGCCGATTCTGAACGGTGCGAACAAGGACAACTATGCCGACATGAACGCTATCGCAACGGCGGCCGGTATCGTCCTCGGCGTGAAGGGCGCCTCTCTTGAGGAGCTGCACGACACCGTGGAAGCGCTGGAAAAGGCCGGCAACAAGAATCTCGTGATCGACGTCACCGGCGCAACCGTCAAGGAGACGTTTGCAAACGCCGTGCTCGTCCGCCGCAGCGCAATCAAGGACAACGACCGCACGTTCGGTTATCCGTCCATCGTCAACCTGGCAAAGCTCTGCCACGGTGATATTCACCTCCAGACGGCGCTGGCTGCCGTGTTTACGCTGAAGTACGGCTCGATCCTCGTCATGGAGCGCATGAGCTACGCCGAGGCGCTGCCGTTGTATGGCCTGCGCCAGAACATCTACACCGACCCGCAGAAGCCGATGAAGGTTGCCCCCGGCATCTACCCGATCAACGGCGCTACGCCCGACGATCCCTGCTGCCTGACGGTCGACTTCGCGCTGACCTACTTCCTGGTCTCCGGCGAGCTCGAGCGCTCGAAGGTGCCCATCAACCTGCTGATTACCGATGCTTCCGGTATGTCCGTCCTGACCGCATGGGCGGCCGGTAAGTTCTCCTCGACGTCCGTCAAGAAGTTCTTCGACGAATTCGATCTGGCATCCAAGATCAACAACCGCACCCTCATCATCCCGGGCAAGGTTGCCGTTATGAAGGGTGAGATTCAGGACAAGCTGCCGGAGTGGAACGTCGTTGTCGGTACGCGCGAAGCCGTTGAGCTTGTGAAGTACCTCAAGGACGGCGAATACAAGGCTGCCGCCGAAGCGGTTGCCGCCGCAAAGACGCCCGCGTCTGAGAAGAAGGAGGCCGTTGACGCCAACGCGCCGCTGGACTTCGAGAAGATCGCAGCGTCGATTCCAGCCATCAAGATCCGCGACGACCTCGATGCCCACTACAAGCAGAGAGATCCGGAATCCCCGAAGTTTGTCACCATCGGCGAACGTATCCACTGCATCTCCCCGGTGATCCGCGAGGCAATGGCGACGTTCAACCCCGATCCCATCCTCGAGCGCGCAGCACAGCAGATCAAGGCTGGCGCAACATACCTCGACGTCAACATCGGCCCGGCTGAGTCCAACGGTCCGGAGCTGATGACCTGGGCGGTCAAGCTGCTCCAGGAGAACTTCAACAACGTACCTCTGGCGCTCGATACCGCGAACAAGCGCGCCATCGAAGCCGGCATCAAGGTCTACAACCGCACGAACGGCAAGCCGATCGTCAACTCCGCCGACGCGGGCTCCCGTATCTCCTACATCGATCTGGCTGCGGCCAACGACGCGATCTGCGTTGCGCTTTGCTCCGCAGACGGCATTGCAAAGGACAACGAGGAGCGCATGATGCACTGCCATCATATGCTCGAACGCGGCCTGAGCCTCGGCATGGAAGCGACCGACCTGTGGTTCGACCCGCTGTTCCTCGTCGTCAAGGGTATGCAGGACAAGCAGATGGACGTCCTGAACGCGATCAAGCTGTTCGCAGACGAAGGCCTGAAGTCCACCGGCGGCCTGTCCAACAACTCCAACGGCGCGCCGAAGACGCTCCGCCCGATCATGGACTCCGCACTGGTTGCCATGGCGATGATGCAGGGTCTTACCTCCGCAATCGTCAACCCGAACGACCTGCGCCTGATGGAGACCATCAAGTCCTGCGACATCTTCAAGAACAACGAGCTGTATTCCGACTCCTATCTGGAGGTCTAAAAGCAAATCCATTCCCTGCCGGATAATTTCCGGCAGGGAATCGGCGCTTTTTCAGTCAATGAAAAAAAGCGGGAAATTAGCTGATTTTCCGGAATAAATCGGGAAATCAGCTTTTTCATATCACAAAATATGAAATGGGAGGATTTTATGAGCGTATTAACTGATCTCATTTACAGCGGCTCCAATGCCGTTGCCAGCCTGACCGAGGGTGCTGTCAACGACGCAATTGCCAAATACGGTGCCGAGAAGGAGCTTGCGTTCCCGGATACTGCGTATTTCTTCCCCACGATCTATGCAGCAACCGGCGTCAAGGTCAAGACGCTGGGCGATCTGCCAGCGTGTGTCGGTGTGCTGAAAAGCTTGATTACCAATCAGGAGGATCTCGGGCAGGCGCTCAACGCGGGTCTTGCGACAGCGGTCGGCGCAGAGATTCTGGAAGGTCTGAAATATGCGGAGCCGAAGGGCGCCTATGAGCAGGCAACGGTTCCCGGCATCGGCTTTGTGCCCGATCCGATCATCCGTTCGCTCGGCGTGCCGCTGGTCACGGGCGATATTCCCGGCGTGGCCGTTGTGCTGGGCAAGGCGGAAAAGGCCGAGGATGTGGCCGCTGTCGTCAAGGGTTATCAGTCCAAGGGCATTATGACCTTTATGGTCGGCGATGTCATCGAGCAGTGCGCAGAGCAGGGCGTCAAGATGGGTCTGGAGCTGCGCGTCATCCCGCTGGGTCACGATGTGACTGCGGTCATCCACGTCGTCACCGTTGCAATCCGCGCGGCGCTGATCTTCGGTAATGTGCAGCCGGGCGATCTGGCCGGACTGCTGGCCTACACGAAGGAACGCGTGCCGGCGTTCGTCAACACGTTCGGCGATATCGATCCGGTTGTCGTTTCCGCTGGTGCGGGCGCGATTGCGCTGGGCTTCCCGGTTGTGGTTGACGTCGACCTCGGCGAAAATCAGGTTCCGGGGGCGCTGGAATCCTGCACCGATCACAGTGAGACTGTCAAGAAGTCGCTCGAGCTGCGCGGCATTAAGATCAAGTCCAAGGAGCTGCCGATTCCGGTTGCGTTTGCGGCGGCGTTTGAGGGCGAAATTATCCGTAAGGCCGATATGAAGGTTGAATTCTGGTCTGCCAAGAACACCACCTGCGAGCTTGTCCAGATGAAGGACGCTTCCGAAGTTGAGGATCATAAGATCACCATCGACGGCCCGGACATCGACTCCGGTGACCTCGAATATGCGCTGGCTACCTGCATTTATGTCACGGGCAAGAAGATGCAGACTGACTTTGAGTCTGTCATTGAGCGCAAGATTCACGCATGGTTCAACTACATGGAAGGCGTCATGCATACCGGCCAGCGCAACCAGTTCCGCATCCGTATTTCCAAGGATGCCTATGAGCATGGCCTGCGGCTGCACCACTTCGGCGAGGTTCTGTACCATATGATTATGGACGAATTTGACGCGGTTGTGGACAAGTGCGAAATCCGCCTGATTACCGATCCGGAGAAGGCGACGAGGTTCCTGAACGAGGTTGCGATGCCGCGCTACAACGCGCGCGACGACCGTCTGGCCTCCATGACTGACGAATCTGTCGACCGGTTCTTCACCTGTATCCTCTGCCAGTCGTTCGCGCCGGCACACTGCTGCGTCGTTACGCCGGAGCGTCTGGGTCTGTGCGGCGCCGTTTCGTGGCTCGACGCGAAGGCGACCTATGAGCTGAATCCGAATGGCCCGTCCCAGCCGATTCTGAAGGAAGGCTGCCTGGATGAGCGCACCGGCCGCTACACGACGGTCAATGAGGCCATCAAGGACGCGACGCACGGCGCGGTGGAGGAAGTCACGCTGTACTCCATCATGGAGGACCCGATGACCTCCTGCGGCTGCTTCGAGTGCATCTCGGGCATTGAGCCGATGTCCAACGGCTTCATCGTCGTCAACCGTGAATACGCGGGTATGACCCCCGCCGGCATGACGTTCGGCGAGCTGGCGTCCTGCACGGGCGGCGGCGTCCAGACTCCGGGTTACATGGGTCATGGCCGTCACTTCATTTCCTCCAAGAAGTTCATCCACGCCGAGGGCGGCATCGAGCGCATCGTGTGGATGCCGAAGGAACTGAAGGACGACGTGGGCGAGCGCCTGAACAAGACCGCGAAGGAACTCTACGGCATTGACAACTTCACCGACATGATCGCCGACGAGACGATCTGCACCGACTGCGATGCGCTGATGGAGTTCTTGCAGGAGAAAAACCATCCGGTGCTTGCATTGGAGCCTTTGATGTAATATAATAGCGGCAGTGCCGCGTTGCCGGAGCGTTTCCGGAATACACCGTGCGTTGCTGCGCGGGGAAAGCGCTTTTGCCGATGGAACAGCGGGGATTCCCACCCCGTGAAGCTGTTCGCACACTGCCGGATATAGAGCAAACATAACAGGGGGAGGACGTCTGTCCTCCCCTTTTTATGCAAATGTGCGCCACGTGCGGACGAAAACAATGGAGTGTCCGTGAAAAGGAGTTGCGTGTACGAATACTGATGCTTCGCAGACGCAAAGACTTTTCAACATTATAAATAATATGAACTCACACCGAAAGGAGACCCCATCCGATGTATCAGGTTACCTTCCAATTTGAAAACGGCGAAAAGCCGGTCGTGTTCTCCGCGTCCCCCAATATGACGCTGCTTGAAGCGGCGCGGAGCGCGAACGTTGCAATCGACGCGCCCTGCTCCGGCAACGGCTCATGCGGCAAGTGCCGGGTCAAAATTCTCAGCGGCGAGGTGGAGAGCTATCCGTCGAGCCATATCTCCGAGGAGGAATATGCCGCAGGCTGGCGGCTGAGCTGCGCAAGCAAGGTCATCGGCGACGTGACCGTTGAGGTGCCGGACATCGCGTCGGCCTATCAGAGCCGAATGAAGACCGCCGACCTCTCAACCGGCAAGGAAGTGGAGATTTTCCGCAAGCTGCAGGAGGATCTGAAGAATGCGGGGATTCACTTCCGTGATTTGACGTTTGTGCAGGCGTGGCTGGAGATGGACGAGCCAACGCTGGACGACACGATGCCGGACACCGAACGTCTGACGCGCGCGGTGCAGGCCGTGGAGGAGACCGAAGATGTCCGCCTGACGTATCACGTGGTTCGCAAGCTGGCCAAAACGCTGCGCGACGGCGCGTTTAAGGTCATGTTTGCAGGCGTCCGCAAGGGTGACACCGTCACGGTGATCGATGTGACGGTGAAAAAGGATGCGCCGTTCTACGGCTGCGCGATCGACATTGGCACGACGACGGTCACCGGTGTGCTGCTCGATCTGGCGAGCGGCGAGATCGTTGCGAAGGCGTCCGCCGGCAACGGTCAGATTCGCTACGGCGCAGACGTCATCAACCGCATTATCGAGCAGGGCAAGCCCGGCGGCGTGAAGCGGCTGCAGGATGCGATCCTGAAGGAGACGCTGCGCCCGATGGTGGGGTTGATGTGCAAGACGGCTGGCATTCCGGCCGACCGGATTTTCCGCGTCTGCATTGCGAGCAACACGACGATGAACCATCTGCTGCTCGGCGTGGACGCAGACCCCGTCCGCATGGAGCCGTATATTCCGACGTTCTTCCAATGGCGCGGCCTGAGCGCCAAGGATCTCGGCTTCCCGGCGAACCCGGACGCGGAGGTGCTGATCTCCCCGAACATCGGCTCTTACGTCGGCGGCGACATCACCGCGGGCGCGCTGACGAGCCTGATCTGGGACAAGGACGAATTCTCGCTGTTTATCGACCTTGGTACGAACGGCGAGCTTGTCTTTGGCAACCGAGACTTTATGATGTCCTGCGCCTGCTCGGCCGGCCCGGCCTTTGAGGGCGGCGACATCTCCTGCGGTATGCGCGCGACGGACGGTGCGGTCGAAGCTGTGGTCATCGATAAGGATACCATGGAACCGACGCTGAAGATCGTCGGCGACGCCGGGCAGAAGCCGGTCGGTATCTGCGGCTCCGGTATCATCGACGTGATTGCGGAGCTGTACCGCACATCGATCATCTCTGCCAAGGGGCAGTTTGTACGTGAGGGCAAGCGTGTCGCGCGCGACGAGCACGGCATGGGCCGCTATATCCTCGCGACGAAGGACGAGAGTGAGACGGGACGCGAGATCTCAATCACCGAGGTCGACATCGACTCGTTCATCCGTGCGAAGGCCGCCATTTTCTCGGCCATTAACATCATGCTTTCTTCGCTCGATATGGACGTCAGCGTGCTCGAGCACGTGTATGTTGCGGGCGGCATCGGCTCGGGCATCAACATGGAAAATGCAGTGCGCATTGGGATGTTCCCGGATGTCGATCGGAGTCTGTTCGAGTATATCGGCAACTCGTCCCTCGCAGGCGCGTATGCGATGGCGTGCTCGGACAATGCGGTTGACAAGGTCGACGAGCTGGCGTCGAACATGACGTATATGGAGCTTTCTACCAACCCGCGCTATATGGATGAGTTCGTCGCGGCGTGCTTCCTTCCGCACACCAACCGCGAGCTGTTCCCGTCCAGCGTACAGGAGTAAACGATGCAGGTACAGAACAACAAAGAAGAGGTGCCGTTTGCGCACTATGAAGAAAAATTCCGCGCGATTGACCCGGCGGAAGCGGCAAAGCGCTGCGGCGTGCCGTTTGCGGATGGGCAATTTGCCGTCCGGCTGCTCGGCGTGACGTATCAGATCGCGTGGCCGGAATACGCCATCACAGCGGACAAGGACGGGGCATTTGGTCTCAGCAGCCTGCCGTGCCAGACGTTTTTGCTGCGCTTTTTGCTGGAGGGGAAGCAGGCTGAACCGTCGAGCCAGTTTAAGACCTTCCGCGAGATGCCGTGGGGCGAGATGTATATTCAGCCCTACACGGGGCGCGTGCTGACGCGCGCGGCGTTTACGTTTGGCACAAAAGTTGCCAAATTCGCCGCGGCCTGCGAGAAGATGGGGGCGATCCGACTGCCGCACGGCGATGCCGGGTATCAATTTGAGTTCCTCGGCGGCTACCGGATGCAGATCATGGTCTACGCGGGGGACGACGAGTTCCCGCCAAGCGCGCAGGTGCTTTATTCAGACAATTTTGAGAGCGGCTTCGCCGCAGAGGATCGCGTTGTGGCGGGCGACCTGTTAATTACAGCGATTAAGAAAGAACTTTAAGGAGAAACCAACATGGAATTTGTATATCGCGGCCTGAAGGGAACACTGGAGCATGTGGCCGTTACGGAAAAGGAGCTGGATACGCGGATTGCGCAGATGCAGCAGCAAAACCCCTGTGTGCATATGGTGACCGACCGGCCGGCAAAGCTCGGAGACGAGTTGGTGCTCGACTATGCCGGCTACTGCGACGGCGTGCAGTTCCCCGGCGGAACGGCGCAAAATCAGGCGCTTACGCTGGGCAGCGGAATGTTCATCCCCGGCTTTGAGGAGCAGCTTGTCGGCTGCGAGCCAGGGCAGGAGGTGACGGTGAACGTCACATTCCCGAAGGAATATCATGCGCCGGAGCTGGCCGGGAAGGACGCAAAATTTGTCTGCAAGGTGCACGCGATCCGTGAAAAGGGCGAATATGCGTCGCAGGACGAGTTTGCCAAGAGCGTCGGCTGCGAGAGCTACGACGATCTGCGCGCACAGGTGCACGAGAATCTGCGCCGCTATTACGACCAGCGTGCGGAGATGGAGCTGCAGGACAAGCTGATGCGGCAGGCCGCGGCCACGATCGACTACACGCCGACAGCGGACGAGCTGAACGCCGCGATTGACCAGCAGATTCAGACGCTTCAGGCGCAGCTCGGCCAGCGCGGACTGCACATTGAGGACTACTGCAAGTTTACCGGCGCAACGATGGAATCGCTCCGCGACGATGCGCGCGCAGACGCAGAGCAGACGCTTCGCGTGCAGAAGGCGGTTGACCGGATTACGATTTTGGAGGGACTGCGCGCAACACAGGCTGACATCGACGACGCGATGAAGGTGATCGCCCAGCAGAACGGCCTTTCGTTGGACGAGCTGAAAGGGTATTGCGATGAGGAATTCTCCAAAGCGGTGGAAAACAGCGTTTTGACGACGAAGGCGTTTGCACTGGTGCGCGCGCTGGCAGACGTGACGGAGATCACAGTCGGCGGCTGAGAATGGGTAAAGTCACAGCGGCGGCTCGGAAAAGAGCTGCCGCTTTTGTGATATTGCACAAATCTCTTGACAAGTTATACATCAAAAGAGGCTCGGCCATATGAAAAATGGAAGAAAAATCATTGATTTGATATTTCGGTATTGACTTATCGAAAGGAAGATGGTACACTGTGCACGTAACCGATAAAAGATTATCGATTAGGCGCCGAGGTACGTGGATTTTGGAAGCGCGGCGTCAAAAAACACCATACCCCTCAGGGGATGTTAAGGCCCCGAGGGTTCCTTAAGGAGGAAACGCACTATGGCAATCGAATTCAAAGATGGTAAGTATGTCGACCCGCAGACCGGCCGCGTCACGCTCGATCCGACCATGTATAAGGACTGGCAGATCGCTGAGGAAGCGGAAAAGGCGCTGCCTTCCGTGGATTATTTCCGCGAAAAGCTCGGCCTGCTCCCGGAGGAGATCATTCCCTACGGCAAGACCCCGAAGATTGACTTCATCAAGGTGATGAACCGTCTGAAGGATAAGCCCGACGGCAAGTTCATCGAAGTGACCGCGATCACCCCGACGCCGTTCGGCGAAGGCAAGTCCACGGTTTCTCTCGGCCTGATTGAAGGCCTTGGCAAGCTGGGCAAGAATGTTGGCGGCGCACTTCGTCAGCCCTCCGGCGGCCCGACGATGAACGTCAAGGGCACCGCAGCAGGCGGCGGCAACGCGCTGCTGATGCCGATGACCGAGTTCTCCCTCGGCCTGACCGGCGACATCAACGACATCATGAATGCGCACAACCTCGCCATGGTCGCGCTGACCGCTCGTATGCAGCACGAGCGCAATAATAACGACGAATGGCTGGCCAAGAAGGGTCTGAAGCGCCTTGACATCGACCCGAAGCGCGTCGAAATGGGTTGGGTCATCGACTTCTGCGCACAGTCTATGCGCAACATCATCATCGGTCTCGGCGGCCGTCTGGACGGCTTCCTGATGGAGTCCAAGTTCGGCATCGCTGTCGGCTCTGAGCTGATGGCAATCCTCGCCGTTGCCCGCGATCTGAAGGATCTGCGTGAGCGTATCGGCAAGATCGTTGTCGCCTACTCCAGGAGCGGCGAGCCTGTCACCTGCGAGGATCTCGAGGTTGCCGGCGCCATGACCGCGTGGATGCGCAACACCATCAACCCGACCATGTGCTACACCGTTGAGCATCAGCCGGTTCTCATCCATGCCGGCCCGTTCGCCAACATCGCCATCGGCCAGTCCTCTGTCATCGCTGACCGTTTGGCGCTCAAGCTGTTCGACTACCATG
>CAKUJA010000005.1 GCA_934661135.1 uncultured Oscillospiraceae bacterium | reverse complement strand
ATATCTTCTTTCCTGAATTAAAAAATTTGCAGAGAAGGGTGTCAAAAACGGCTTTTAGTGTCGGATTAAATAGGGGGTGTTTTTCAGAAGGACAAAGTACAGACAGAAAAAATGAACACGAACAAAGGAGGACAACATGAAAGAATCAAACTACAAAAGCTATGACGAACTGCCGCTGTTCCTGACCGCGGCGACAGTAGCGAAAGTGCTTGGCATCGCGCCGTCCAGCAGCTACGAGCTGATGCACGAGAAGGATTTCCCCGCGCTGCGGATCGGGAATCGGATCGTCGTACCGAAGGAAGCGTTCATCCGCTGGGTGGAGCAGCACACGGGAGGGGCAGAGTGAAGCGCAGTCTCTGGCCGACACGCGATTCGGTCAAGGACTACTTCCCTCTGCCGAAAGAAGTTTTCTCGTTGGGTCTGAGCGCAGCGGAAATCGCGATCTACGCCTACCTGCTGTTCTGCGAAGATCGGCAGACATTCCAATGCTGGCCAAGCTACCGAAAAATCAGTGAAGCGGTTGGGTTGAGTCCGAACACGATTTGCAAACACATCCGGTCGCTCGAAGAACGCGACCTGCTTGTCACAGAGCCGACGCAAGTTACAACGAAGGATGGTCGCAAGCGAAATGGCAATCTGCTATTCACAATCCGACCAATTCAATTCGTGCTTCAGCAGGACTATGACCGGCAGATGCAGAAGCTTACCGAGGACGCAGCAAGGAGGAAATATGCTGATTGTATTGAGGACACAGGTTGATCGCACAGACAAAACGCCAGTCACAGCCCGTCGCGCCCGTGTCGGCAGTTTGTGCGGCTTTCGCAGCCCAGCCGAGCGCGTACCCATCCAGCAGCAGAAAACCAGACGTTGCGCCGACGTGCGGGAGCGTTGGCGAAAAATGCTCGTATTGGCAAGAACGGCCGCGGGAAAAGCCGCTTGCGGCAAATGCGGGAAATCGCTGAAAATGGTCAAAATCGAGGGATTTTGGACGCTGCGGCGAGAAAGCAGGAGAAAGGCCTGACGCTTTTCTGCGTCCGGCCGTCCACTTCTGCCCGCAGTGCGGGCAGTTTCGGGGGATGAAAATGGCGCTTTTCTGCGGCTGTCAAAAATGGAATGATGCTGTTATTTCCCCAAAGCCGCGAAGCACCAGTAAAATCAAGGACAATTTTGACGCTATTACAATTTCGGGAGGTTTTGAACATGAAAACAGAAGAACGAAGCCGCCACACAGTCTGGATGGAAGATACGGTTTGGCAGCGGGTGCAGGAACACTACAAAAGCGACGGATGCAGCACGCAAAACGAATTCATTGCAAAAGCAATTCTGTTTTACTGCGGCTATTTGCAGAGCGAATATGCCGGAGACTTCCTGCCGAAAATCCTCGGTGAAACGCTTGAAGCGATCCTCAGTATGTTTGGTGACCGCATCGGCAAACTGCTTTTGAAACAGGCTGTCGAGCAAAACGTCTGCAATCACATCCTTGCGTCGGACACAGATATTGATGCGGCAACATACCAGAAAATGCGCGGCATGAGCTATCAGGAGGTGTTGCGAACGAACGGTCAGATCTCGTTCCCGGAGGTGCTCCGTCAGCAAAATCGCTTCTGAGCTTGTAAGAAAAAACAGCTTGCAAGTCTGACAGCTTGCAAGCTGCCTTCTAAAAAATCTACGCTTTACTGCACCCGGTACCCAGCTAGAATCAGGCTGACAATCACCTGCCAGAAATCGTGTTCCTCTGCGCTGCAGTACCGGCTGTCCGGTATTTCGTGAAAGGACACAATGCGGTTTTCTTCGTCCAACCACGCCTCAAACCGGCCCTCTGCGTTTTCCAACATCCCGGTTCTCCTTTTACGCTCCCGCGGCTGTACGGCTCAATGGTCCGCGCCGTTCACGGCCTCAAGTACCTTTTGCTCGCACGCGGCATTCAGCTCATCAATATAGGCCTGATCGTTCATCAGTGCTTCTTCTGCTGCGCTGGTCGGGAATTTTGCCTGAATGTCATCGGAGTAGCTTGCATCGCTCGGCTCCCAGTATTCCTCTGGGGTGTATTGGCCGGTGCTGCTGATCTGGAATGTGATGGCCGTCGGGATATAACTTCCGGAATCCTGCATTACAGTTCCGCCGTCAACGTGATATGCACCCTGAAGAACAAGCAGAAACGCTGTGAGTTTCTCTGTGCCATTGGCATCGGCGGCAGAATCTGTGGCCAGAAGTGCGTGGCTTTCCGCGTGGATCTGCCCCTCCTGCACATCGCCTGCGTAGTGGTCGAAAACGGCAGCGCTGATTGCGGCATCCAGCTGCGCGTTGTCTGGCTCGGCTGCAGCCGGTGCATCCTCTTGCGCATAGCTCTGCGCGGGCAGCTCGGCGTCCGTCTTATTTTCCGTGGGTGCAGCAGGATTTTCCGGAGTGGTGTCCGACACTGAATCGGAGGCAGTTTCTGCCGCTGCTTCGGCGGTAGTATTGCTGGGGGTGTCTTTCTGGGAATCCACTGGATCTGTCAACGAGCACGCGGCAAGAACAACGCAGGCAATAATGGCCACAAGTACGATCCAGATGGCTGGCTTTTTATAATGCATTACTGATTTTACACGCTCCTTAATTCCAATTTCTCCGAAAGCGAGGGGGCAGGCCGCAAGTGTGCGGCGATTTGCGCTGCAGGTGACAAGCGCCTGCATATAATCGGCCCGCTGCTCGTTTCCTAATTCTTTGATGACTGCTTCATCGCATGCCAGTTCAATGTCACGGCACAGCAGCACATAGCTGAGCCACATCACCGGGTTAAACCAGTGAATGGTCAGCAGAAGGAACCCAAGGGGTTTCCAGATATGGTCGCCGCGGCGCAGATGGGCCTGCTCGTGGGCAATGACATGGCACTGATCGCGGGACTCCATGTGATACGGAAGATAGATTTTGGGCTGGATGATCCCGAACAAAAACGGAGAATGCACATTCTCACTCTGATAGATCCTGCCCTGCAGGCGCACGGCTTCACGGAGCCTCCAGCGCAGCCGGCCATAGCTGACGGCGGAATACAGAAGAAGCAGCGCAGCGCCGGCAATCCAGACCGCCGTGAAAACCGAAATCCATATCTGCAGCGGATTGGCGCTTGCGCCCGGTGCGGGGGCAAGGGAGCTGCCGATGACCGGGTTTATCACGCTGTTCAGCGCCGGAATGCCTGTCTGGACGGAGGGGGTCTGCTCCAGCATGATTGCCGGGCTGATGGTTTCTATGCTCGGGATCAGACTCCATGTACTTTCGATCGAAAATGGAAGAACGAGCCGCACCGCGACAATCCCCCAAAGCAGGACGCTCCACCACTTGGGCGCTCTGCGCAGACACAACCGCAGCACCAGTACCGCGGCGACGATCCAGCTTGCGGAGACACTCATATTGAAGATTTTTAAAAAGAGTGCGCTCATCGTGTCTTTCCCCTCCGGATGCGGTCGATCATCTGCTGCACTTCGTCGAGCTCGTGTTCAGACAGATCCTGCCGTTTTGTAAAAGCCGCAATAAACGTAGGCAAAGAGCCCTCAAATTTCTTTTCAACCAATTCATCAATCTCATACGCCTGTGCTTCGTCCTTGGAAACAAGTGCGGTAATAAGCCCATTCTCATTTTTCAGGATCCCGCGCTCCCCAAGCCGTTTGATGACGGTGTAGGTTGTCGTTCGTTTCCAACCCAGCTGCTCCAGACAAAGCTTTGCAAGCTGGGCCGCGGTGACCGGCTCATGATCCCATAGAATCAGGCAGAATCGGTACTCGCCCTCATGTATTTTTGGAATTTCCATGTTAACGCCTCCTGTCTACACGTGTAGAATATGGCTGTATTCTACACGCGTAGACATGAAAAGTCAATAGGCTTTTGAAAAAAATAAGTCCGCATCGCGGCACCTGCAGCAGCAGGCACAAACGGGGCACAGCAGAACCAGATTGACGATGATATTCCCAAAAGCCTGGTATTCTGCGCTGTAATACCGGCTGCCTGGAATTTCGTGAAAGGACACGATGCGGTATTCTTCGTCCAGCCATCCATGCTTCATTCTGCATACGCTTCGATAATCTCTCTCAAAGATTCTATTTCCGCATCACTCAGGTGTTTGCCGTAATATTTATAATCATCATCGCTTTCGCGCACGATCGCATCCACATAGTCACGGGAATCATCCAGAAGATAACTGCGATTTTCAATATCAAACTGGTACGCACATACGGACTCAGAATCGCTTGTGGCTGGCGTCATGGAATCAATCGAGAATAGCGTCTCCACAACCGTTGCATCTTCGGCAGACAGCGTGTACGTTTTTTGGCTGGACAGAGATGTGTTCAGGGCAAAGATCATCAGCGTCATTGCCGGAACAAAATACGATGGCGCTTCCTGATGGAGCACGTCCTGCCAGTATTGCCGCCAATACGCATACGCCTCTTCATCGCTTCCGCTTTCGGGAAGCGTCGCGCGAAACGTCTCAATCGCCGCGTTTTCCTTCCGACAAGCTTCCATCTGCGCGGCATCGTCCGGGAAGGCGTTCATAAGCGACTCATTGTTCATCAGGCGATAGCCGATCATTTCGTTCAGCGTCTCGAAGGTCACAGGTTCCCGATAAGAATAACCGCTTTCCTTCGCGCGGTTGACCAGCTCGGTTTTGACCGTCGAAATCGCCGCCCATTTTTCGTTTTGCGCCTTTTTGCCGTCCGGCCGCAACACATTCAACTCATCCAGAAGCTGTCCCAGCGCATCGACAGACATTGCCGAAAGGTCGATGCTACCATCCAAAATCGCAGTCGGTTTCTGTATGGCTTCCGCATGGCTCAGGAAAACCGGTTCTCCATCCTGCATGGTAAAGACGAGCGTAAGCTCCCGAAGCTCCGACAAATCCGGCGCGTCGCCGCTTACAATTGCATCGCGGCAGTGGCTCCATTCCGCGTCATCCAGCAGATTGCCGTTTCCCAGCAGGCAGTATTGCACGCAGTACTGCGGCTCTTCGCCGAGATTTACCCGGATGACGCTGTCGAGCCGCGCCAGCGGGCGATCCTTTACGCCGCCCGGGACTGCCGTATATGTTTCGCCGTCAAAATTCCACGTTCGTGTAAGCCCTTCGTGCGTCAGGTTTTCAACCTCAAAATGCGCCCGGATCTCCGTTTCCACATACGATTTTGTCATATAGCCCTGTTCCTTCAGCGCATCCATATTCCGAGCGAAAACCCACATCAGATATTCCGAGGTCGATGCAGGCGCCGTCCCGCGTGAAAAAACCGGCAGATAATCCAGCCGCCATTTGTCCGCAAAGTCCGCCCACTGCGCCCGTGCGACCTCGTCGACCGGAAGATGCTCCTCAAGCGATGTGCTTTCCGGCTCCGGCTCGGGCTGCGCCGGCGCTTCCTGCTCGACCGGCATATCCGCCGGTTTCTCCTGCTGCTTGATTGGCGTATCTGCGGATTCCGCTGTTTCCGCTGCGACCGGAGCGCTCTTCGGCAGCGTGACTTCGCCCGATTTCTGCCGTGTCAGCTCCGCAAACGAGCAGCCGGTCGCGGACACGACGAGCAGCAAAGCCAGAATGACGCACAGTACGCTTGTTTTCTGCTTTTTCGTCAGGAACAAAATTCGCTCTTTCACAGGCGGTCCAGCCAAACTCAGCGCCGCCGTTTTACGCGGCGCTTGCGCTAGAATCGCGCGGGCGTAGGCAAGACGCTTGCTCTCCGGCAGTTTGGCGGTGACCGCCTCATCGCAGGCAAGCTCCGCGTCGCGCTTGGAGCAAATCGCCGCCAGCCAGATGAGAGGATTCCACCAGTAGACGATCACTGCCGCCGCCCGGCAGAACGACCAGATAAAATCCAGATGATGCAAATGCGTCAGTTCGTGGCGCACAATCAGCTCAGTCGTGTCGTTCCTCAGCACGTCTTCTGTCAGGTAGACTGCCGGAATCAGTCCGGCTAAACACGGCGATTTGATGCGTTTTGAGACGTAAATGTTTGCCTTTCCCCGTTTTCCAAGGAATTTCCGGCTTTTGCGGAGCCGAATCGTAAACGTCAGCCATGTACCAAACAGCCAGAGACCGAGCAGTGCGCTGCCGCTGAACCAGACAATTTGAAGAATCTGTGCCGTCGTCAACGGCTTTGCAGCCGGTTTTGCAGTTTCCTGTGCAGGGGAAACCTGCTGCTGCGCAGGTGTTTGCGGTTTCGTCACGGTTTGTGCGGGTCGCTGAATCACCGGTGCAGTCTGCACGGGCCGCTCTGCGCTCTGCGCCGGAGCTGCCGCGTCCTCTGCCGGAAGAACCGGCAGAGAAACCAGCGTTCCCGGCAGGCAGAGCTTCAGAAGCACGACCAGCCAGAGGCAATAGATCATCCGCTTCGGTACGCGGTTTTTGAAGATCGCCCGCACCAACAGCACGACTACAATCAGCGCGGAAACGGTCAAAACTTCTCTCAGCATGAGGATTCCTCCTATTTTTCCGCTGCGTCCAGAATGGCTTTTAACTCCTGAATCTCCTGCTCGGACAGCGCACCACGCCCAACTAAATTCGATACCATCATTCCCACACTTCCGCCGTAGACCTTGGACAGAAACGACTCCGTTTCCTCCGGCTCGACATCGGCGTAGGTGATTGCAGCGCTGTATTTCTGAAATTTTCCGCTGTCGTCCATCGTGACCGCGCCTTTGGCAATCAAACGCTTGAGCATCATAAAGATCGTCGCCCGGCTCCACCCGGTGTCCGCGTCCAGCGCTGCGACCAGCTCTGCCAGCGTCTGCCCCTGCCGCGCCCAGAGTGTTTTCATCAGCTTCCATTCTCCGTCCGAAAGCCTGAGATGTTCCATTGCATACCACCCCTATTGCAAATGTTAACGCACGTTATATTCGGAGAATAGCATAAATGCTAACGCTTGTCAACATCATTTGTCAGAGTCAAAAACTGCGCCGCAGTAAACAAAGAATAGGGCTTTTGGGTGCACGCGAAAGCAGAAAAAATATTCCGATCTTCCGAAAAAATCAGTAGACTTTGCGCCCTTTCTGTGGTAGTTGTTTGTGCTACCAAAACGAAGGAGGCACAGACATGGCAAAGAAACGGGCAAATGGGGAAGGCAACACCCGAAAACGAAAGGACGGGCGCTGGGAAGGGCGCTACACTGCCGGATACGATGAAAAGACAGGGAAACGGCTGATCAAGAACGTCCTCGGCAAGACACAAGCAGAGGTAAAAGAGAAACTGGCGAAGGCAGTTGCGGAAGCGGAAACTGTCGATGTGCGTCGGGCAGACGAGTACACGCTCGGCACATGGCTGCAAACGTGGTACGAGCTATACGCAAAACCGCATCTGCGGTTCTCGACTGCGGAGTATTACCGGCGAGGAATCGAACTGCACATCACACCGCGCATTGGGGATATTCCGCTGAAAAAACTGACAGGCCGCGACCTGCAATGGCTCTACAAAGACCTACAGGAGCATGGGCGGCTCCGTGAAGCGCAGAAGGGAAAGCAGCCCGGACTGAGCGATTCGACGATTCGTGGCATCCACACGATGCTGCACAGTGCACTCGACCGGGCAGTGAAAGAACGCCTGATTGTCAGAAATCCAGCGGACGACTGCGTTCCGCCGAAAATCCCAAAGCACGAAATGAAGATCCTGCCGCCGGAGCAGATCAAGTCTTATTTGACTGCGGCTGACCAGCGCGGCGTCCTGCCGATGTTCTATCTCGAACTCATCAGCGGCTTACGCAAGGGCGAGCTGGTCGCGCTCCAATGGTCAGACTTGGACATTGAGAACAAAACCATCTCCGTCAGCAAACAGGCAGGGCGAAACAATGCAGGCGAACCGGACATCACGCGCTCGAAAACAGGCGAGATGTACCATCCGGCCTCGATGGTCAACATCCACAAGAAAATCCTGAAGGACGCAGGGCTGGAACACCTGAGATTTCATGACTTACGACACACATTCGCAACGTTGGCATTGCAGAACGGCATAGACGTGAAAACCGTATCGAGTATGCTCGGCCACTTTGATGCAGGCTTCACACTCCGCACCTACACCCACGTCACGCGCCAGATGCAGGAAAGTGCCGCCGAAAAGATGGGCAAATTTATGGCGCAGGTCATGTAAAAACAAAAAGAGCAGCGGAGAGGATAAGACAAACATCCTCTCCGCCGCTCTCTGGACATTTCGCCGTGTGGGTCACGGTGTGGGTCAGGCGGTTTTGACACCTGAAAAACCGAACAAATAAAAGAGAAAACCGGTGAAAATCTCTCGATTTTCACCGGTTTCTGGAGCTAGTGGCCGGACTTGAACCGGCGACCTGCTGATTACGAATCAGCTGCTCTACCGACTGAGCCACACTAGCATCTCGATTTAGCTTAAGTATCATAGCACACGTTTCGCCGTCTGTCAATCCTTTTTTCAACAATCCTCCGCTGCCCCGGCGGAAGAATCCTTCTGCCGGGGCAGCCTTTACAATCCGTTATTCATAAGGTTCCTCGCCGCTCAGCTCCGGTGCGAACACGAACCCGCTGCCGTCCCAGCACCAGACGAACACCGTATCCATACCGTCCTCATGCCGGAACACGATCCGCACATCCTCCCGGTCATCCCCGTTCTTATCAAGCAGACTGAGTGAATCATAGCGCTCCTGCGCATCCTCCACCGGATACGGATACTCCAAATCGGCAAACTCCGTCATGGTAGCGTCGTCGTAAAAGAGCACCGCGTTTTCCGAAAACACGCAGAGCAGCAAGTCAATATGCTCCCCATCCAGAACCAGCGTTCCCCAGTCGTCCACCCATCCCCAGGTTCGCCAGTCCTCTCCGGCCACATCCTCCTCAACCTCCGGTTCTGCCGCACGCTGGCATCCCATGAGCAAAATGCTCAGGAATGCCAGCAGCAACGCAATCCAGCGCCGTCTCATGCGTTACCTCCGCACCGGTCAGTCAAAATAGTCTCCCCAACCCTCATCGTCGTAGGCATAATCGTCCCAACCGTCGCCGGGGTCAGACCACGGATCATAGTCGTCATAGTAATCCTCCTCATCAGGATCCCATCCCGCGTCATTCGATTCCATATACTCGCCGGTGTCATCGTCGATATAGCCGCTGTCGCCGTAGGAGATAAACTCGTTCTCATACCCGTTCCAATACCAGACGTCGCCGTCCTCGTCATACCAGTAATACGGCGTACCGTAGTCGCCGCTGTCGCCGGAATACGTCGGCTTCGCGGGCACCGGCTTCGGCGCAGTGCTCCATCCCGCAGTGTAGGAGAGCGTTTCGAGCATCTTGTTGCAAATCTCAAAGTAGTTGCGGATACGCCCCTCCTCCGCAATTGTCACGGCTACCAGCGCATACCCGGTCGGCCCGTAGTAGCGCACCTCGATGCAGCCGCGCACCGGCTGGCTCGGGCCGTCGCTGAAAATCGATCCGTCGAGCCACATATAGCCGGTCATGCTGTAATGGTCGCCGTTGTCCTTGAAGTTTGACCCAAACGACTTGAGCACCTTCTCGCCGTACATACTGCTGAGAAACGCGTCGAGCATATGCTTCATATAGGGTTTTGCCGTTGCCGCGCCCTGCGTCATGTAGTCGTCATAGCCGGAGATTGGCTGGAACGCGATCATAATGTTGGAATAATAGTCGTCCGTGCCGTCCTCCATGACCGCGTTGAAGCTCAGCGCATTCGAGACGCTCGGGTGCTCGTGCGCCTCCATCTGAATCGGGTAATCGATCGTCACATTTGGAAAGCCGCCCGGGAAATTTGCCGTCTGGTTCAGGTCGTCCTCCGGTGTCGGCAGCAGCATAATATAGTCCTGCGCCGTTAGCGTATTGCCGAGCTCATCGCTCAGCTCCCCATAGGCCGTCTCATTCAGCGCTATGAAGTAGGAGCCGTCCGCCAGATAGAGCTGAATCTCATTCTCCCCCGGCATCAGGCTGCCCGGGCCGACCTGCTCTCCGTAGAGATTGATCGCAATCCATTCATAGTCCTCATTGATTACCAGATAAAACGGCTCCTCGTCATATTTCCAGCAGCCGATGTAGGCCGAAATATCGCCGCCCAGCTCCTCCTCGGTATATCCTGTTGCCTCCGGCAGCAGATCATCATACTCCTCCGGGTCATAGGTATTTGTGATCTCAATCGGAACCTCGCTCTCCGGCGGCAAGCAGATCACATAGTCGGCGTCTGCAATGAAAAAATCGATCTCGTCGACGCTCGTGTCATATAAAATGGCATCGTCCTCCCCGTAGACGAGGATGTTCCACGTCTCGGGAACCGCAGATTCCTTGTAGCTGCCGAGATTTGCCACGATGCTGTCTCCGTCCTCCAAAATTCCGTCGACATAGTTCACGCCCCAGTCGCTCTCGTTCGAGGGTGTGATGCAGACAGACGTGATCCCTTGTCCGCTCCGGTTAATCAGCACCACCGATACCGAAACCTCCTGCTCGCCGCAGCCGGTCAGCAGTGCCCCCAGCAGCAAAACGGTCAGCAATACCGCCAGCTTCTTCCAATGCTTTTTCATATTCCTCTGTTCCTCCCTTTCCTGTTCTGTGTCACGGATGCTGCTGCTCCGCCATGGCCAGCAGCTCATCGTGGCTCAGCTCCACATTTCCAAAGCGTACAAAAATCCCATTGGTCACCGCGCTGTTCCAGACGTCCGGTTCCCGCAGCGTCCGAAAGCGGCATTTGTCCAAATACGGCTTCATGTCCAGCAGCAGTCTGCTGCCGGATAAGAAGTCGATCTGTAAAATGTGCTGCTCCAGCGGCGCAACCGCCGCAATATACCTGCGGTACAACAGTCCTCCTCCTTTCAGCTAACTGATGATTCAATTGACAAGCGTGAGCGACGAGAGTTTTTTCGTCAAGCCGAGATTTGAAACGCGCAGGATTGGCGGAAAAGCTCCGCCGATCACCGCAGGCGATTGATTCAGCGGTTCCTCAGATGTCCAGCAAAAAAACATCCACCGTACCTCCATTGTACGGTGGATGTTTCCAATCCGGTAGTAACCACTGGTTAGGGTTTCAGATACACTCTAAGAATTGATCCTCTCCGCAAGCCGCTGCCGCTTTGTGCGCACTTCGCCGTCGATGCCGAGCTTTGCGTAGACCTGATTGACATACTGCTTGACGCTGCCCTCCGATAAATAGAGCTTTTCCGCAATCTCCCGGTTACTCAGCCGCGCCGCGGCCAGCAGCGCAATCTCCTGTTCCCGCGCGGTCAGTCCCGCAAGCGCCGCCGGATGCGCGTTCCGCTGCCGGAGCGCGGCGCACCGCGCCTCCATCTGTTCTCCAAGCGCGATGATCTGCGCGCAAAACGCGCCGTTCGGCTTCAGCAGCGCCTTCAAATACCGGTAGTTCTCCGCAAACGGCATCAGCAGTCCGTCCGGCTCCGCGCCTGCAAGCGCCAGCGTCAGAAATTGATCCGCCTCCGCGCGTTTTCCGAGCCGCGCATAGGCCGCCGCAGCCTGAATCTGCACATGGAGCGCCACCAGACCGTAGTGGAACCGTTCACACGCCGCAAGCAGTCCCTCGCTCCGCCCAATCACCTTGGCATACGCCCCCTGCGCCAGATAGACCTGAGTTTCGATCATCTCCATCATTGGCCTGCCAGGTTCCAGAAAATTGATCGTATCGAGCCGGTGTTCCCGGAATACCTCCGGAATCTCCTCCACCGCGCCCGCAAGCGCGCCATAGTAGGCGCGGATGCTGCTTAAAAGATTGAGCCATGAACCGTTGTGCTGCTCCAGCAGCGCCGCGTGCCGTTCTTCAAAGCCGTATGCCGGCGCCGCTTCCGTGCAGAGCGTCATGCGCCATGCCAAAAAGTCGCAGCAGAGCGCCATGTTCTCCTGTCCGTTCCCCTGAATCTGCGCATACGCGCGCTCCAGAGCGATCTGCGCGTCGGCAAACTGCCCCCGCTGATATGCCGCGTCCGCCCGCATGATGGTCTCCGCGCCCTGCCCGTGTCCGTTCGTAATCTTGTAGTAGTGCGGCATACACTCGTCCATTTCGGCAAGCTCCTTGTTCAGCTCGCCCGGTGCCCGGTGGAACATCATCAGTACCGACGGAGAGCCGAACGTCCACCCGCCGCTGCGCTGGATGCTGATTGCCGGCCGCGTCATCTGCGCGCTCGCGCTCCGGTGCAGACGGCTCATCCGTGTGATGTCGTTATACATCAAAAAACTCAAAATGAGGTCGCACTCCCCCAGCAGGTTCCCGCGTTCCTCCTCCGGCATCTCCGGCTGTTCCTCGATTGCCGTCAGCAGCAATTCCTTCAGCGCCATCATCTCCGGGATTCTGCGCCAGTTGAACATACTCCGCATCAAAACCAGAATCGTCAGCGGCCGCGCCTTCAGCGCCTCCCGTGGGCACTGCTCCATACAGCGCAAGACCGTCTCCGGCCGCAGCGAAGCCAGAAAAATGCCCGCGTCCTTCTGCACCACGCGCAGCAGCGCGTCATAAGCACTGCCGTTCCAATCGGCCTCCATTGCGTGCAGATACAGTCCGTGGCGTTCATACCACGCACCGTAGCGCGTCCAATAGGCACGCTGTTTTTCCGCATCCAGCTTCCGAAACCGATCCTCCGCGCACGCCTTCATCATGTGGTGGAAGCGGTACGTTCCACTGTCCGGGAGCCGGCGCACAAAGGCGTTCCGCTCCGTCAGCGCCGTCAGCAGCCCTGCGGCATTGCCGCTTTCCGTAATAAACTCCGCCATCTCCGCATCAAATTCATCGGCCAGTCCCATCACCGCCAGAAATTCCTGCTGCCACGGCGGAAGCGGGTCAATCATTGCCGCCGTAAACATCGAGTAGATGTCCGATTCCCGGCTCGGCAGCATCCCCAGCTCCGCGTAGGTTCGCAAATTCAGGTAAATCGCAGAAAACCATCCCTCGCTCGACCGGAGCAGCGCCGACGCCTGTTCCTCACTCAGCGCCGTACCGCAGCGGCGCGCATAGGCGCACAGCTCCGTGTGGTTCAGCCGCAGCTGCTCCATACCGATCCGGCAGACGCGCCTTCCGAGCCGCAGCACCTCCTCGCCCGGTAAAAACCGGTCGCGGCTTGCCACAATCAGATGCACGCACGCCGGTAGCCGGTTCGCCAGCAAACAGAAAAAGCGCGTCACCCGCGCATCGGTCAGCAGATGGAAGTCGTCGATGAACACATACCAGGTCCCTTGCGACAGCGCGTGGCAGAGGTCGTCCGCCAGCAGGCTCGCGCCCGCCGTGTCGTTCGGGCATGGATAGTCCCGCATCATTGCAATCCCCGCGTGCGCAAACGCGGTCTGCACGCTCCGCCAGAAAATCGCCAGATTGTCGGAATACACGCTGATCCGCACAATGCTCGCGCCCTCGTCCGTCTCACGTCCGCGCAGATACCAGTTCACTGCCGTTGTCTTGCCGTATCCCATCGGTGCAACCACGGTCGTCAGCGCGCACTGCGCGATCGGCCGCAGGCACTCCTGCAGCCGCTCTGAAATATAGATCTGGTTGACATCCTGTTTCCGCCTTGCCACCGTACCACCCCCCCTTTTCCTTCATTCTACCATATGCGCGCCGGGAAGGAAAGCATTCTGTTCCGCCGTGCGCAAAAAAGAGCATCCACCGGAAGCGGGTGGATGCTCTTTTTCAAATCAGGTCTGCGACACGGAGCAGATTGTAGATCATCTGCGCAATTTCACATCGGGCAATTGCCTTCCCCGGCTCAATTCTGCCGCTGCCCGCATCACAGATTCCGCTTGCATAGCAGAATGCAACCGGTTCGCGCGCCCAATCGGAAACCGATCGGTAATCTCCAAACTGAGAAAGCGTCTTTGCGGTATCCGCAGCCGCAAGTGCCGTATCGAAACCGCAGAGCTTCGCTGCGCGTGCCACCATCGCCGCCGCTTCCTGCCGCGTGATGGTGCCGCTGGGATTGAATCTTCCGCCGCCGACGCCGCTTACAATGCCGTAAGCGCTTGCCGTACCAACTGCCGCAGCGTACCACTTCCCTGCCGCAACATCCGCAAATTTTTGCCCGTTTTTTTGCGGCAGACCCAGCGCCCGCGCCACCGTTGCCGCAAATTCCGCGCGCGTCATCGTGCGGTTCGGCTGAAACTCCGTTTTTCCGACGCCGTTCAAAATTCCCCGCGCCGCCAGTGCCTCAATCGCGCTCTGGTTCTGATGTCCCTGAATGTCGTCAAAGGTTGTCCCGGCCTTGCTCACCGCCGGCACCGAGACCGCCGGATTCGGCTTCCCGTGCGCCGCGTCCGACGCCTGCATCCGATAGATGCTCGTCTCGCCGCGCTCTGCACGCGCCAGCGCCGTCAGCGCCAAAAATCCCTGCTCCGTCGCCGTCTGGCTGCTGCCGGTTTTTCCGTCCTCCGTGTGGACGAAGCTGCCATCCGCCTGCCGGTACCGCAGCAGATCATCCTTCAGCGTATTGCCGCCCTTGACGAACCGGCTGTCCTCTGCCGAAATACCCAGCGCACAGAGCGCCAGAATCACCTGCGCCGTCGACTCCGCGTTCCGCACACCCCACGATGCATATCCGCCCCGGCTGTCCTGAAGCGCCGCCAGGCAGCTCACGCCCTTGTCCACCGCGGCCTGCACCTTCTTCTGCCCCCGGTACCCGGCAAGCGCCTGAAGCGCCATTGCCGTCACATCCGGGTCAACGTCCCCGCTGCCGGACAGCGACCAGCCGCCATCCGAAAGTTGACTCGTCAAAATCGCGTCCAAATAGCGCTGCCGTGTTGCCTGCGTCTTTGCCTCACGGTTTGTCGGGATTTCGTAGTTGCCGGAGTCCAGCGCAATCAGGGCCCAGATCGCGCCGTTGATCCCCTGATAAACCGTCTTTTCGTAGTCTCCAAGCGGCCGCAGCAAATTGTAGCCGCCCACGTTGGACGGATTCTTCCCTATCGCGGTCAGCGCGAGAATCACGCGCGAATATTCGGTATATTTCCGCTCGCTCAGCACACCGGCGCAGTCCTTCACCGTCTGTTCCACGCGCTTCGCATAATCCGAAAAATACGAGTCCGGCACGCGGCAGGCACTTCGAGCCAAACCGATGACCGTCCAGTCGCCGCTGACAGAGCCAAGCTCCGGCCGCGTCACCGTGCTTGTCAGATACGCCGCCGTCCCATCCAGCTCCGTTGTCCCTGCTGCCAGTACGCCGCACGGCAGCAGCACCAGCAACGCCAACGCCAAAAGCACCGAAACAATCCGTTTTTTCATATGCCCCTCATTCCTTGATGATGATCGGTTTGCCCGCGCAGAAGATCGCGCCGCCGCGCACCTCCACGTTTTCGCCGTCAATCAGGTTGATATAGCAGCCGTCCGCCAGCCCGGTCTCCACCGCCGCTTCCGCCGCGCGCAGCGAGAACACGCCGTAGAACGTCCCCTGCGCGCTCTCGCGCTTCAAAATCGCAATCTGGTGCTCATCGTCAGCCCTCGCGGTGAAATAATCGTCGCAGCCGAGCTGCTTCTTCACCATATCCAGCCGCCGCAGATATGCGCTCAGGTCGTGTCCGGTCTCGCGGTCAAACACATCCTTATCAAACAGGCTCGGAACATGGTCGTTCTCAAATTCCTGTCCGGCGTAAATCAGCGTCGTCCCCTTCAGGAAGTAGAGCATCGCCGTGAAGTTTTTCAGCGACGCCTCGTCCTTGACAAACGACGCAATGCGCGGCTGGTCGTGATTTTCCAGACAGCGCATCTTGTTATAATTTGCCGGGTACATGGCCTCCTGATAGTTCAGCATATCGAGATAGTGGCTCAGCGTCGCCTTTCCGGTCAGATACTTGTCAAATACCTCCCGGGTGTCGTAGTCATATTCCATGTCAAATGCGGAGAACATCTCATAGTCCTGCGCCGAATAGACCCCGCTGCGCCGCGCCGCGCAGCCAAAGCCGCTGTGCACGGTTTCAGCCAGCCAGATGCAGTCCGGGTTTACCTTCGCCACGGCCTGCCGCGCCGCCAGCCAGAACTCCACCGGCACAAACGACGCCACATCGCAGCGGAACCCGTCGACGATCTTCGCCCACATCGTCAGCGACTCGATCTGATACGCCCAGAGCGCGCGGTTGCGGTAGTCGAGGTCGACCACGTCAGCCCAGTCGCCGATCTTATTGCCGGGGTTCCCGTTTGCGTCGCGGTAGAAAAACTCCGGGTGCTCCGCCAGCAGCGTGGAGTCCGGCGACGTGTGGTTGTAGACCACGTCGATCATGCACTTCATGCCGCGCGCATGAATTTCGTCGACAAGCGCCCGAAAATCCTCCATCGTGCCGTACTCGGGATTTGTTGTCCGGTAGTCCCGGTTGGCATACGGGCAGCCAAGGCTCCCCTTTTTACCCTTCACACCGATCGGATGAATCGGCATAAACCAGATGATGTCCGTGCCGAGCGCACGAATCCGGTCAAGATCGGGAATCACCGCGCGGAACGTCCCCTCCGGCGTGTGGTTTCGCACATAGATGGAATAAATGACTTGGTTTTGCAGTTTCAAATCCGTTGTAGCAGCCATAAATCGAACCCCCTGTTCCGTGGAACATCATTATTTATAATTATTGATTGATCGAAGCGTCACAGTCACCGGCTTCCGCGGCGTTATCGAAAGCCGCAGCCACCATGTGATCTGCTTCGGCAGCTCAAAGTAGAGACTGGAGTAGGCACGCAAACAGTCCGGCGGCGCGCCGTCGGTCACAAACACATCCGTCGGCCCGTCCTCACCGCCGATGATCCCGATACACGCCGCTCCGCCGAAGGGAACCGCATCGCAGCCGTCCTCCGGCAATTTCAGCCGCGGCGCATCACCGGGCGCTGCGTCCCGGAGCTGCAATGCGCTGCGCGGCAGCTCCGGAGAGACGGTATAGTCCATCCGCAGACAATGTGTCGGATACTCCTGTACGCCCGGCATTCCGGACACCTCCACCGCCTCCGGTGCAAGCGCCAGAACGGTGAGCGTATGGTTCTCTCCTGTCGCCGGGTGCGAAAACGAGACCGTCTGTCCCGTCTCCGCCGCAAACGCCGCGCCGGTCAGCCAGTTTGGATCTGCGGTGAGCGTCAACGAGAGCGTTTCAATCGTCTGCCGCCGCGCGAATGGGAACCGAAACCGCCAGAGCTGCCAGCATTCCGCCGCGTCCAGACCGTAGTGTGCAAGCGCCGCCTGCTCCGCCGCATCCGGTACGTCGGCCGTGCCCCATGCAAAGCCGCAGCCGCCTTCACTGTGGATAGTATCTCCATTGACCAGAAGCGCCGCGCGGATGTCGTCGTGAAACGGCGACGCCTGCATAGCCTGTTCCTCCTGCTCCGGCGTCAGTCCCACCGCTTCGTGCGGTGCCCATTGCTCCGTGAACCGGCGCACATCCTCTGCCGGGACGTGCTTGGCCAGATCGAGCACAAATCCCATTCCGCAACGATAGAGACTCAGGACGCGCCATTCCGCGCCGCCCCACACAAGGTTCCGATTGAGCGGCAGCTCTTTGCCCGGTTCCCCGCACGGGTTCGCTGCCCAGAAGTTGCCGCCGTAGCATACGCGCCATGGCTGCTCCTCCAATTTCTTCTCCAGGCAGACCAGCTTGACGCCCGGAATTCCGTTAAATACCGTCGGCACAATTCCAGCCTCATGGTATCCGAGCCTGTGGTAGAGCCGCCGCGCGGTCTGATTGATTACATTTGTGTCCATCCGCAGATACCGGCAGCCATGCTCCCGCGCATACTGCTCATAAAACGCGACAAACTGCGTCCCGTAGCCATGTCCCTTCGCCGCCGGCTCCACCACCAGTGTGTGCAGCACCATCACCTGCGGCTCCGGCGCATCATAGTCCCACTGCGCCGCGGCGTAGCAGTCCACCTGAACCTGATTGATCCGCGCCGCCGCGACAACTGTGCCGCCGTCCTCCATGACGAACTGATCTCCGGTCGCAATGGCTTCCCGCGCGGTCTGCTCCGTCGGGTAGATCCCGCGTATCCAGCCGATGTGTGTCTCGCCGCGCTCCTCGCACGTATGGGTGTGTTCAAAAATCGCGGCAATCGCCGCAAGATCCTGCATCTCTGCTCGCCGAATCGTCACGGAACAGTCCCCTTTTTC
This sequence comes from uncultured Oscillospiraceae bacterium, assembly GCA_934661135.1. Taxonomy (GTDB): domain Bacteria; phylum Bacillota; class Clostridia; order Oscillospirales; family Oscillospiraceae; genus CAG-170. The sequence continues at coordinate 20,633 of CAKUJA010000005.1, read as the reverse complement.
TTGTTTTCCTCATGCTATCACAGCCGTTCCCGCTTGTCAATCGTGTCGCGCCATGCTATAATATGCCAAATTTGGAGGTATCCTAATTTGGAGGTGTCGTATGGAACTGCTCACCCCGCGCTTTCGGCTCCGCCCCTGGCAGCCGGAGGACGCAGAATCGCTCTATCAGCTTGCCCGCGATCCCGACGTCGGTCCGCCCGCCGGCTGGTATCCGCACACCAGCATAGAAAACAGCCGCGAGATCATTCAGACAGTGCTCTCCGACCCGGAGACCTATGCCATCCTCGGCCGGCGCGACGGTCTGCTGCGCGGGAGCTGCGGCATTTTTCCGACGCAAGCCTCCGGCGTCACCGATGAGCCGGAGCTTGGCTACTGGGTCGGAAAGGCGTTCTGGCGGCGCGGCACCGCGCGCGAGTGCGTGCAGGCACTCCTAGCGCGCTGCTTCACGGCGCTTGGCGCGCAGCGCGTCTGGTGCTCCTACTTTGACGGAAACGAGCCGTCGCGCCGCTGCATGGAGTCCTGCGGCTTTCGCCCTCACCACCGTGAAGATCACGTCCTCTGGCCAATCACCGGCGAGACCAAAACCGTCTACTATGAATCGATTGCCCTGACCGACTGGCAGGCAGAAACCGCTGCTTTGGAGGAGTAGCCAATGGCAACTACAAGGGAATACGCCGACGCCGTCTGTATGCGCCTTGTCCCCTTTGGCGATGTGCGCAGCCGGAAGATGTTCGGTGAATACGTGATCTATGTCAATGAAAAACCGATTTTTACGGTCTGCGATAACACGGTTTTCGTCAAAAAGCTGCCCGCTATCGAATCGCTTATGACTGCTGCACCCTGCGGCGTTCCCTACGAGGGAGCAAAAGAAGCCTACCGTCTCGATCTCGATAATGAGCCGCTGCTTGCCGCGCTCGTCCCGCTGCTCCTCGCGCATACGCCGCTTCCCAAGCCGCGCAAGCGCCGCTGAATCAATTGCAAAATGAGACTGTCAAAAAACGCCGAAATGCAGTCTTGCGACAGAGTCGCAGAGGAAGAATGAGGGGCAAAGAGCCCCCTTCGCGTTCAATCAAGCAGTTTTTCAAACTTTTTAAGTTTGAAAAGTTGGACGGGCAGCGGGGCGAAAAGACTTTTTGACACGTTGAAATGCCCCTGACGTTTTTACGTCAGGGGCATTTGCACGTTCAGGTATCCGCTGTCAGTTGCGGAGCATTTATTTTTCGTCAGCTTCGTCTGTTTCGCGGCAAAACGGACTGTTCAGGCTCGAATGGATCTGCGCCTGCGCCATGTGCTCCTTCAGCCTTTTCGCCGCCTGCTCCGGCGGGATAATCGTTCCCGCGCCCGCAATGCAGCCGCCCGGGCAGGCCATGCCTTCCAGCAGATAGCCGTCGAGCTTTCCCGCCTTCGCCAGCGTCAGCAGCTTGCGGCAATCACGAAGTCCGTCTGCGCGCTGCACCTTGACCTCTGCGTCCGGGTGTGTCTGACGAATTACATCCTCTACTGCCAGCGCCACGCCGCCTGCCGCCGCAAAGCCGCGGCCAAGGCTTGTGCCCTCCTTCAACTCCTGATCCGGTTCAATCGTGGCGAGGTCAAGCTCCTTCGCCTCGAAAATACCCATCAGTTCTTCGTAGGTCAGCACAAAATCGACGTCGCTGCGCAGATCTTTCTGCATCGCTTCGAGCTTCTTTGCCGCGCACGGCCCGACGAACACGACCTTGCATCCCGGCCGCTGCTGCTTGACGAGCCGCGCCGTATAGACCATCGGCGTATAGGTCATCGAAATATTACCGGATTCCTTCGGGAACAGCCGCCGCGCCATCATCCGCCACGAGGGGCAGCACGACGTCGCCAAAAACCGCTGCTCTGCCGGTACCTTTTCCAGATAGTCCTTCGCTTCCTCCACGGCACAGATGTCTGCGCCGATGGCGACCTCCTCCACCGCGGCAAAGCCGAGCGACTTCATGGCCGCGACAAACTTCGCCGCCGTCACATTTTTGCCGAATTGCCCCGCAAACGACGGCGCCACAATTGCCACAACCTCATTGCCCTCCAGAATTGAGCGCACAATCTGGTAGATCTGACTCTTGTCCACAATTGCGCCGAACGGGCAGCTCACAAGGCACTGTCCGCAGGAAACGCAGCGGTCATAGTCGATGCACGCCTTGCCGTATTCATCCACGCCGATGGCGTCCATCCCGCAAGCCGCCTGGCAAGGGCGTTCGATCATTACAATCGCGTGATAGGGGCAAGACGCCGCGCACCGGCCGCATTTGATGCACTTCTCCTGGTCAATCCGGCTCTTGCCGTTCACAAAGTCGATCGCGCCCTTCGGACATACCCGCTGGCACGACGCTGCAAGGCATCCCTGACAGAGTCCCGTCGCCTGATAGCGCTTCGTTGGGCAGGCATGGCAGGCATATGGAATGATATTGATGAGCGGCGGCTCATAATACTGCTCTGCAATTGCCGCGTGATCCATGCCCTCGGTCAGCATCGTACGCTGCTGCACCGGCTGGAGCGAAAGACCCATCGCCAGACGGACGCGCTCGCCTGCAATGGCGCGCTCCAAAAAGACCGACTCGCGGTGGCGTGGGTTCACACCGGGGACAATTTTATAAGGAATGTCCTCCATCTGCGTATAATCTCCGGAATAGGCCATTCTTGCTACCTCGGCAAAGACCTGCTTTCGGATGTCTGTAATCAGGGAATCTGCGTAGCGCATTCGTTTGATAACCTCCAAGTCTCATCGTCGGCTTTGCTCAGACTGCCATCCGCGCCGCAAAAAATCCGGTCCCCCGGCTTCCAGCCGCGCGTCGCGCAATCCGCGAGGTGCATCTGCCGCTCTGTCCCGTCCGGTTCCGTAAAAAATACAGTCACCAGCGGTTCAGTCCCCTCCGGCAGTTCCTCGCAGCCATAGTCGTCGTCCAGAATCTCCCGGACGGTCAGCCATGCTTCGTTATCATTCATGTTGATGACCTCACAATCGACTGTATTATACTGTATTTCCCCCTGCCTGTAAACAGACTTTTCGCCCCAAACGCAACCTTTTTTCTCCAGTTGCATACACTGCATTGAGGTGATGGCTATGTGCCGCAAAGCATCCAAACTCGGTTTATTGACGCTTGGAGTTGGCGTTGGCCTGCTTGTCTCGTTTCTGTTCGGCGGCTGGTTTCTGCGGACGCTCGTCGGCGTGGTGCTGATCGTACTTGGCTTTTTTCTTGCTGACTGCTGACATATCCTTGTCCATGCGGGCATATATATCCCATAGCAAACCGCAATTGACATCAACAGCAAGGAGTGAATCGCAATGGAGCTTGAATTTGAAACCCGCCCCCTCTCGTTTCTGCGCCAGTGCGTCCGGGGGATTTGCCGTCAGGAACAAACGCAGGATGTCATCGTGTCCGACACCTCTCCCGACGCCACCGAGGTCGTCTACTGCTGCGCACAGGCCGTTGTGCGCAGCAAAACCTGCCGTGACGGCAGCATCGAACTTACCGGAGGCGTACAGGCCAGCGCCCTCTATCTCACCGAGCAGGATTCCGAGCCGCGAAAGCTGGAAGCCTATCTTCCCTTTATGCTCCGGTTGGACAATCCGGAGATTACGGAGCAGACGCAGGTCATCTTCGACTGCCGCGTTTGCAGTGCGGAAGCGCGGCTTGTAAACAGCCGCAAAATATTGTTCCGTGCCGAAGTGGCAGCGCAGCTCTGCGGCTATCTGCCGCAGGAATGCCGCATTGCGCTGCTGACCGAAACGCCGCAGCAGTTGCAGCTGCATTGCCGCAGTTATCCGCTGCTCTGCCGCACAGAAACCGCAGAAAAATCGTTCCTGGTCAGCGATGACAGTCAAATTAGCGGCAGCGCTGCGGCAGAAAGCGGCAATGCTGCGGCGGTGCAGCTTGTGTCAGCGACGGTCATGCCGGTGATCACGGAGCAGAGAATCGTCGGCAGCAAGGCGGTTTTCAAGGGTACTCTGGCCGTCCGTATTTTGTATATCGGCAGCGACGGCGCACTGTATACCGCAGCGCCGCAGCTCCCCTTTTCCCAATATTGCCAGCTTGCGGGCGACTATGACGACGATCCGCTGACGGTCGGGTTGACGGTGACCGGCTGCGATGTGCAGCTGCAATCGGATTCGTCCGGTATCACGGCGCTCATCAGCGTCGACCTGCTGGCACAGTGCATCGTCTCGCAGCAGACCACGCTGCCGTTTTGTGACGATGCGTTTGCAACGAGCGGCACACTGAACCCGGAGTGGAGTGACTATTGCTTCGACTGCCGGCTTGACCGTCAAGCGCTCCGTCTGCCGCTGCGCGAGAGTCTGCGCTGCGAGGGAATCCAACGTGTGCTTGATACTGCCATCATGCCGGGATTTGCGCGGACAGAGCGCTGCGAGACAGGCGTCAAGGTCTCCGTCCCGGTCGGAATCCGCGTGCTCGGCTATGACGGGAACGGCAAGCTGGTCGGCACGACCGGTGCCGCGCAGGTGGAGACGACCGTCTGCGCAGCGGACAGCACGGAATTGCAGGTCAGCGTTTTGCCGATTCAGGATCTCTATGTCTCAGCCGGAGACGGCGCTGCGGAGGTGCGCTGTGAGATCTATTTGGATACGGAAACCAATGCCCGCGAATGTCTGCGCAGTCTCAGCGGCGGCACGCTCGACCCGGCAGATCTGTCAGCGGTGCAGCGGCCTTCGGTGATTGTAAAAGCCGTGCCTGCGGCGGTCTCCGTATGGGAGGTTGCGAAGCAATACAGCACGAGCATCTGCGCCCTCTGCGACGCAAATCAGATCAGCGGCGAGGAAATCGAGGCCGGTACGATGCTGCTCATCCCCATCGAATCTTAACGCTGTCAAGGAGGCGAAGCTATGGAATACCATACTATCTATGAACAAATTGCAGCGCGCACCGGCGGCAGCGTCTACATTGGGGTTGTCGGTCCGGTACGCACCGGAAAGTCCACGTTCATCAAACGTATGATGGAGCAGCTTGTGCTGCCGAACATGGAGGATTCCTACCGCCGCGAACGCGCGCAGGATGAGCTGCCGCAGGCGGCTTCCGGCAGGACGATTATGACGGCAGAGCCGAAGTTTGTGCCGGAGCAGGCCGTAAAAATCCGTCCGGATGGCAAGACGGCGCTTTCCGTCCGGATGATTGACACAGTTGGCTATATGCTCCCCGGCGCGAGCGGTGCCGAGGAGGACGGCAAGCCGCGCATGGTAACGACGCCATGGTTTCCAGAGGAAATCCCAATGACAGAAGCCGCGGAGCGCGGCACCAAAAAGGTCATGGACGATCACTCAACTATCGGCCTGCTCATCACGACAGACGGCAGCATCACGGATATTCCGCGCGAGGACTACGTAGAAGCCGAGCGGCGCGCGATCTTGGATATGCGCGCGGCAGGCAAGCCGTTTCTGGTACTCGTCAACTCGACCGCGCCGCAGAGCGAAGCGGCGCAGTCGATCTGCCGGACACTGCGCGCCGACTTCGGTGTCCGCTGTACCGCCGTCGACTGTCAGGCCATGGATACGGCAGCAATTGCGGACGTGCTCAAGGAGCTGCTCTATGAATTCCCAGCGCGAGAGCTGCAATTCTACTTCCCCGGCTGGCTTCAGGCGCTTCCGCTCGACCATCCGCTGAAGGCTGCGTTGTTTGACGCGCTGCGAAGCACTGCGGCAAGCATCGGCACGATCAGTCAGGTAGAGCCGGCGCTGCAACCGCTGACCGCGCTGGAGTGCGTGGAGCGCTGCACGCTGCGCAGCGCTGACCTTGGCACCGGGACGGTTGTTGTGGACATCAAGTGCCCGGACGCGCTGTTTTTCTCCGTCCTCTCCGAGCGCTCCGGCCTTGATCTGCCGGACGACCGCGCACTGCTGCAAGCGCTGACAGAGCTATCCGAAGCAAAGCGGGAATACGACAAAATTGCCTCAGCGCTGGCGCAGGTTCGCGCAACAGGGTATGGTATTGTTCTGCCAGCGGCGGCCGACGTCCATCTCGAGCAGCCGGAAATCATTCGCAAAAACGGCGCTTATGCCGTTCGGCTCAAGGCAAGCGCGCCGTCAATTCATATGCTGCGCGCCGACGTGGAGACGGAAATCAGTCCGATGGTCGGCGGTGAGCAGGAATCGGAGCAGCTTATCAATTATCTGCTTTCGGAGTATGAGGAACACACGGAAAAGCTCTGGGAGAGCAACCTGTTCGGAAAATCGCTCTACGAGCTGGTCAGCGAAGGCCTGAATACAAAGCTCACCCGGATGCCGGATGATGTTCGCGCCAAGCTCCAGCGGACGCTCAGCAGGATGATTAACGAAAACACCGGCGGAATGATCTGTATTTTGCTCTAACGCATTTATGCCTTTCCTTCTACTGGAGAAGGAAAGGCAGTTTTCAAAAGGACATTCATTTCGGCAAGCAGAATTATAAAACGGGCGGGCATATTGCCCGCCCGTTCGTTATTTATTCAAAAGCTCAATGCCGCGGATAACACGGTCAATCGATTCCTGCTTGCCGAGCAGCGCACAGATTTCGGTTGCGCCGCCGGGTGTTGACGCTTTACCGGACACCGCGACGCGCAGCGGCCAGAGAATGATCGCGTTCTTAACTTCCAGCTTTGCCGCCAGCGCAACAAGCGCTTCGTAGAGCGCTTCGTTTGTCCATGTGTCCAGTCCCTCAAGCACCGGCAGAATGGCCTGCAAGCTGGTAAGGGAATTTTCAAGCGTCGTCTTGGACTTCTTGTGGACATAGAGCGCCGGGTCGTATTCCGGGAGCTTGTCCAGGAAGTCGACGCGTTCCGGCAAATCGGAGAGCACCTCGCAGCGCGGCTGCACCAGCGCCGCCACAGCCTTGAGATCGATCTGCGGCGCGGAGATGGCCGCCTTCAAAATCGGCTTCGCCTTGGCATAAAACACCTCGGGCGGGAGCTTTTTCATATACTCCGCATTCATCCAGCGCAGCTTGTTGATGTCGAAGACCGCCGGAGACTTCGAGATGCCGGAGATGTCAAACACCTCGGCCAGCTCTTGCAGCGTAAAGAACTCGCGCTCTGCAAGCTCCCCCTTCGGACTCCAGCCCAGCAGCGCGACGTAATTCAGCACGGCTTCGGTCAGATATCCGTCGCGGATCAGATCCTCGTAGCTCGGGTCGCCGTTGCGCTTCGACATCTTATGCTGCGCGTCGCGCATGACCGGCGAGCAATGGACATAGGTCGGCACGTCCCAGCCGAAGGCCTCGTAGAGCAGATTGTATTTCGGCGCGGAGGACAGGTATTCACTGCCGCGGACGACGTGCGTAATGCCCATCAGGTGGTCGTCGACGACATTGGCAAAGTTGTACGTGGGCAGGCCGTCGGATTTCAGAAGCACCTGATCTTCCATTTCCTTGTTCTCAACCGTGATGTCGCCGAAGGACGCATCGTGGAACGTGGTGCTGCCCTCATGCGGAATGCGCTGCCGGATGACATAGGGTTCCCCCGCTGCAACGCGCTTTTTCGCTTCCTCAAGCGGCAAATCGCGGCAGGCGCAGACGTGTTTCTTAATCTCCTTGCCCTCCTCTGCCAGCTCATCTTCGGCCTTCTGGCAGAAGCAGTAGTAGGCACCGCCACGCTCCACCAGGCGCTCGGCATATTTACCGAACAGGCCGCGGCGCTCCGACTGGACATATGGTCCGACCGGGCCGCCGACGTCCGGACCTTCGTCGTGATCCAGGCCGCATTCGGCCAGCGTCTTATAGATGACGTCGACCGCACCGTCCACCAGTCTGCCCTGGTCGGTATCCTCAATGCGGAGGATAAACGTGCCGTGGTTTCGGCGGGCGATTAGCCAGGTATAGAGCGCCGTGCGCAGGTTGCCGACGTGCATATATCCCGTGGGACTGGGCGCAAAGCGTGTGCGCACCTTCCCTTTCGGAATGCGCGATTCCATTTCTTCAAAAAAATCCATGTCGGATTCCTCCATGTGTTGTTTTGCTTATCATACCGTTTTTTATGTGCGCCGTCAATCCAAACTTCTGTTTTTTCGGCTGCGGCGCGGAAAACGCTTGCATTTTATGCGCAGAGACGATATAATAGATTGCGTTGTCAGGCGCGCACGCCGGACAGCAGAGATCCGGGTGTAGCTCAGATGGTAGAGCGCGTGGTTTGGGAGCGCAGCAGCGTTCATCCGACCAAGCAGAGCCGAATCGCCCGAACCCCTTGACACGCGGGGATTTGCGGGTTTTCCACAATTTCCGGAATTGCCCGAAAATCCGCCTTTGACCACATGGCTGACTACAGACAGTAAGACCTTTCAATTTCATAACCGGGTGTAGCTCAGATGGTAGAGCGCGTGGTTTGGGACCACGAGGCCGCTGGTTCGAAACCAGTCACTCGGACCAGAAAACCCGCCGAAATCTTATGATTTCAGCGGGTTTTCCATGAAAATTGTTTGATTTTTGCAAAAAGTTATTCTTTGATTATTGCGGCGCAGGATTTGCACGGCGGATTCGATAAACTGGAAGTTATAAACGCCTTTGCAAATATATCATATCTATTAACTTTATACCGCCCTCATAGATTGGGGTATTATAATTGTCTGTAAAGAAATTTGGAATCTTGTGAGAACGAACAAAGCCACATTTTTCATAAAATGGTATTGTCAGTGGACTATCTCCAGTTCCGACTTGCAAAACAGAATATTCATCTGCATATTTGCTGGCAATAAAGTCAATTAATGTTTTCCCATATCCCATTCCATGATATTTCGGATCAACCGCAATATTCTTGATTTCAAGTATTCCATTACCTTCATCCGTGACAACACATTCAGCTTTTACATCATTGTCTTCAAGCACATACATCGTTCCTTTTTCAAGATAACGGTCAATCATATTCTCTTGTTCATCAGCTAATAACAATAATGATATAAATTGCTTTTTATTTTCGTTCACTTCTCGCATTATCATATCGTTTACTCTCTCGAACAGGAATTTGTCTTATTCTGCTTTTACTTTCAGCCACTGAACATATGCCCATTGTATTTTTTCGCTGTCCACAGTATTGTCATCAATCGGTGTTCCACACTCTTGATATAGATAAAAATCAGGAATACTGTTTAATTCCGTTACAGCATACATTTTACATCCTTCAAGACCTGTGCCATTTGCTTGCTCCTTGCTCAGTTCTCCCAAATAAGTATAGCCTTGTGGTAGTTCATTAACAGGCATATTAGGAGCCACATATTTTTGACCGTACATATCTATCATTGGTGGCATGTCTCCCGTGTCTACACTATTATGACAGCCTGAAAAAGCCACAATCAAAAATAGGGACAGTAATAAAGATACAATTTGTTTCATCCCAACACCTCCACAAACTTTGATTTGTTTCATTATAGCAAACGATCTGCCAAAGCGCAATCGCAGCCATCCGAAGGCCATGCACCGGGCGGCTGCGATTTGTCCATTCGATCAATGCTTGTCAGTCTTCTGCCGCTTCAACTCCGCCAGCTCCGCTTTCATCTCTGCGATCAGCACCTTCAGCTTCTCCTCGCATTCCTCGCGCGTATGCGCATACACATTCTGGGCGTGCTTTTTACCGTCGATCCATGTCGGGGAGTAGCGCCCTTCAAAGAGGTGGTCGTTGATCTGGCTGATGCAGCCCGTTCCGGGCTTGCGGACTTTGCCCATGTAAGGCTGAAAGTCAACGATGGCGGGCGCATTTGCCTGCGGCGCAGGCTCGTCCGGGAGTTCTGCCTTTCCGATGCCGCAGTCGATCTTCCGCGCGGCGGCGTGCTGCATATCAGAGGTTGCGTGCGTGTAAATGTCCAGCGTCGTGGCTGCCGACACATGCCCCAGCATGGCGGAGAGCGTTTTCACGTCCATCCCATTTTGCAGCGCCAACGTTGCGAACGTGTGTCTGAGGTCGTGAAAACGCACCTGTTTGCAGTTTGCGTGCTCCAGAATCAGCTGCAATCGGTCGTAGACCGAACCGGGGTTGAGCGGCAGATCCTCCAGCACCGGTGACGGGAACATCCAGCGGGAGTGGACGCTTTCGCGGTATTCTTTCAGCACCTGCACGACGGCGGGCGGCAGCACCAGCTTGCGGATGGAGCTTTTCGTCTTCGGCACGCTCATCACGATCTTGCCGCGAACCAAGCTGACCTGTTTGCTGATCGTGAGGACGCCCGTTTCAAAATCGAGGTCATTCCATTGCAGCGCCAGCAGCTCGCCGCGCCGCAGGCCTGTCGCCAGATCCAGCAGGAACAGTTCGTAATACCCTTCGGCTTGCGCCTGAATAAGAAACCGCTGCAATTCATCCCGCGCCAGCACCTGCATCTCACGCGCCTTTTTGGGCGGCAGCTTGCAGCCCTCGGCGGGATTGGTGCGGATAAGTCCATCCTGCACAGCCCTTTGGAGCGCCGAGCGGCAGGTCGCGTGACACATCCGTACCATGCGATCGGACAGCCCCTTACCATAATATTCCGTGCGCGTCTTGCGGCCGCTCTTTTTCAGCCGCGCGTAAAACTGCTGCAGGTCGTTCTGCGTCAGCCTGTTCAGCGGAATCTCGCCCAGCTCCGGCTTGATGTGCAGGCGGATGCGGTCTTCGTAGCCGGACTGCGTCGAGGCTCGGATATTCGGCTTGCAGTGCGTTTCGTACCAATAATCCAGCCAGTCGGCAAAGCGCATCTCCGGCCGCAGCTTGTCCGACGGAATGCCGCCGAGCTGCGCCTTGAGCGCCGCCAGCTTTTCGGCGCACTCGCGCTTGCTCTTGCCGAAGACGGCCTTTGTTTTCGGGTAGCCGTGATCGTCGTAGCCGACAACGTACCGCCCCTCCCAGCGTCCGTCCGCGCGCTGGCGGATCAGTCCGTCGCCTGCTTTTCGCTTCTTTGCCAAGGCTTTAACTCCTTTCCGAATAAATCCTCCATGAAGCCGCCGACGATGCCGCCCGCGGCTTCGCGCATATCCGGCGTGACGTGCGTGTAGGTGTCGAGCGTGAAGCTGGCGTTCGTGTGACCCAGAATCCCCGCCAGCGTTTTCGCGTCCACGCCGCTGGTGAGGGCGTGTGTCGCGAATGTATGACGAAGATCATGGAAGCGAATGCTCGGCAGGCCCGCTTCCTCCAGCAGCGTTTTGAGCCGCCGGTATGCTGTCCCCGGATTCATCGGCAGTTCCGGGCTGGTCGGCTGTGGAAAAATCCATTGGCTGATGGAGGCTTTCTTCCGCGCCCGCAGCAGCGCCGCGACGCTTTCCGGCAGGATGATCGTGCGGTTGCCCTGGCTCGTTTTCGTGTCGCCGAGGGCGTAGATGCCCTGCCCCTTGCTGTGCAGCGTCCGGGAGATTCCGAGCGTCCCGGCCTTCGCGTCGAAGTTGCGCCACATGAGCGCGCAGATCTCGCCGCGCCGCAGGCCGGTCATAAGCTCCGTGTAGAAGAAATCCCGCCAGATATCGTCCTTCTGAACCGCTTGCAGGAACGTGTCCAGCTCCTGTTCGTTCAGTACCTGCATCGGCTTGTAGTTGGATTTCGGCGCAGTCGCGTTCTCGGTCGGATTTTTCGGAATGATGTGCGCCTGCACCGCAGCCTTCATCGCGCCGTGCAGCATCGTGTGGATGTGCCGCACGGTCGAGTCGGAGAGGCGCTTACTGCCCTCGGCGTCCTCGCGCACACGCCCGCCGGATTTCAGCCGCCGGTACATCCGCTGCACGTCCTGCGTCGTGATGAGCGAAACCTGCTTGCCGCCGAGCTGCGGCTTGATGTAGTTTTCGATATAATTGCGGTAGCCTTCCAGCGTGCCCGACCGGATCGTGCCGTCCTTGTATTCCGCAAGCCAGCGGTCCAGCCACTCGCCCAGCGTCATGCGGCTGTCCTCGGTCAGCTCCACGTCCTGATAGCATTCAATGCTCTGGTGCAGCTTTTCCGTCAGCGCTTTCTGCGTCTTCGCGTAGACGTGCCGGAAGATCGGGTCGCCGTTTGCCTTGTGCCCCACGACGATGCGCCCTTCCCAGCGCCCATCGTCGCGCTTCCTGACCATCCCGTCTCCGGACGGTCGCCGTTTTCCCATATGCAGAACTCCTTTCTTTTATGTCTTTTCTCTAACAACTATCACGCGGGAGATACAATAGCAACCTCCCGCGCGGAGAGTTATCAGAAAGTTATCATTTCGGTTTTCTTTGTCTATGGCGGTGCAGATTTTGAACCGTGTTCGCTCAGAGTGCCTTCTCCTTCCGCAGGACCTCCGGGAATGAAATCTGTCCATGTGTCTGCACGACTTCCTGATAGCTCATGCCTCGCATCTTCTGATATGTCGCGGCATCAATATCCGTATCGCTGGCGAGAATGTGGTTCATCACATTGTGCTCCACGGTCTGCTTGAACAGTAACCGCCCGATGCGGTCACCGAACATACTGAGGATGGCCTCCAGCGTTTCGCCGAGGATCTTCGGCAGGAAGTCTCCAGCGTATTCGCTTTGCAGATAACCGCAGTAGAACTGAATTGCCCTTTCCATGAACTCGCTCTGGCTGCTGCATCCATTCTGCCGGTAGAGACGTTCAACTGTCGCCTTTGTTTCCGGCATAAGCCAAAGCGGAAATTTAATTTTCCTGTTTGCCATGCTAATTTCCCTCCAATTTTGTGTGTGACCCCGCTGTTTTCCTTGAAACAGCGGGATTATTTGCGCTTCCGACCCCAATGGGGCTGTTTTTGCCCTCTCAACGACCCCTGCGTGAAAGCCCCAAACTGCCCGCACTGCGGGCAGATGTGTTCGCCAAGGTGCGCGCACGACACCTTGGCTTTCTCCTGCTTCGCCGCTTGCGGCTTTGCTCTCAGTCCGAAATTGCCCGCAGGTGTCCTTCTTCTGTGCTTGGCGTTCCCGCAACGCTCCCGCACGGCGGCGCAACGTCCGGTTTTGAGCTTTCGGTGGGTACGCGCCCGGCTGTGTCCGGAAAATCGGACACAGCCGCCACACGCGGCTCACGCTGGTGGACGGGCGGTTTCCTGCTGCGCCAGTTGGAACGCTTCCAACCGCTTTCGGATGCGTTCCTGCTCACATTCCGCGTCCAGCTTTGCGAGCTTTTGCTCATAAAACTGCTGGATGGAGAACTGAATGGGCAGGAGTGTGTACAAAAGGCTCCCATTTTGCTTTCGGCCGTCCTGTGTGATAATCGTCGTGCGCTCTGTCTGAATCAGCCCTCGTTCGACCAGCTCGGTCACATATTTTCGCACGGTGTTCGGGCTCATATTGACGGCTTTACCAATCGTTTTGTAGCTTGCATGGCACTGATATGTCGTCCGATCCTCAATGTACATCAGATAGCTGTAGACCGCCAACGCGCCCGGCGAAAGACCGAGATTGAAAACTTCGTTCGGCAGAGGAAAGTAGTTTTTGATTGGATCGCGCGAGGTATAGTATTTATTCTTCATGTGCGTCTCCTGTCTGCCGCTCCACCCATAGACGGAACTGCTCCTTCGGCACGACCAGTCGGCTGCCGATCCGCAGTGACGGGAAGCCATCCTCATGCAGAAGCTCGTAGGCGCTTGACGGCGAAACGCCCAGCGTGCGGGAGACGAGCTGCGCGTAGAGAAACAGCGACAGCTCATCAAAATTCTTGATGCTTGATGTGTTCAAAGTCTTTTTTACCTCCATCAGATTTTAGAAATTTCAGAGAAAAAACTTGCGTTTCGGAGGTCTCTCTGTTAAAGTTAACATAGTTGCAGTCCGTGTTTTCCGAAACGCGGCGCGCCGTCCGACTGTTGCAGCAGCCGGACGGCTTTTTTCTTTTCCGGTTACCATCCTCCATACCCGTTCCTGCCCTGCGGCCTTTTGTTGACGCACACAGCGTTGGCTTCGCCTTGGTACGCTGGCTGCTTTCGCAGCGTCGCGGCATACTTCCCCGGCGAGTATCGTCTTTGGAGATGGGTGTGAAATTTTCAAGGTACAGGGCAACTTACCGTTGACAAGCTGTCTATGCGGTGTTAGACTATGATAAAATGATTTAGACAGCTTTCTGGTTTTAAGGTAACATAGGGATGTATATTTGTCAAGACTATTACATTTATAATTTACAATTAGTCCATATTTGAGGTGATGACCATGTGGTATGCAAAGATGTATTTCTCCGGTGAGAAAGAATTTTTTGAAAACGATGCGTTCGGAATGCAGGGGCTGCCGTCCAAGCAGCTGGAGCTTCCGTTTTTGGAAAGTCTGCTGACGTTTCTGGAACTGGACGAAAAAGAAATCACGCCGATGCTGGAACGCATCAGCGTGAATTGGGAACGCTTCGTTGAGAGCCGCGACCGTGAAGCATATACAGCCGCGATGGTGGAGCTCGGCGTGCTGGCCGAGAAGCACATTTATTTCCGTATTTTATATACGCGCTGCTTCGGCTGTTTTTCCGTAAATGGCTACGATCAAGCGGAAATTCAGGCGATTGCTTTGGACTTAAAGGAGTTTGTAACACAGTTTTCAGAGACAAGGAAGCAGGTTGAGAAGTTTTTGGAATGCGTGCTGGACGTGGATTCCGCCGGTCGTGAGCCGCAGAAACAGGCGGCGCAAAACTACCATTACGACCAGCCGAGAAATCCGGAGCTGTTCCGATTTAAGCCGATCCCGCTGAGCTTCGAGCCGGTCGAACCGGGCCGCTGCGCGCCTGTTTTATACTCGTCCGCCGTGCGGGACATGATCGACTATTCGCTGCGAAGCTGCGTTGAGCGCGGCGTGACTGTCCGCCGCTGCAAGAACTGCGGCCGCTGGTTTCCGCAGACCGGCCGCGTGAGTGCGGAGTACTGCGAGCGCCCGGTAAAGTACGGTGAGCAGCGCTGCCGCGAGATCGGCGCGTTCCGGCAGTGGACGAAAAAACAGACCGACGATCCCATTTTCAAGGCGTACCGCAAGGAGTACAAAAAGCGCTTCGCGTGGATCAAAGCCGGGCGCATCACCGACGAGCAGTTTTATGCGTGGAGCGAGCAGGCCAGAGAAGAAAAGAAGAAGTGTGACCGCGAGATCATCTCGCTGGAGCAATTCCAGCAGTGGCTCCGCGACTCAAAAATATAAAATTACGCGGCCGGTGGATGCACCGGCCGCGTATTCTTTGTCTATTGCGGAGCAGGATCTGCGCTGGGCATCTGCTCCATATTTTAAGTTGCTTCCAAATAGTGTGCTGTTATAAGGAAGTTTTTGACCTAACGGCTTAAAATGCAATCTTTCTTATCTTTTCCTCGATTTCTTCTATCTTTTGGCGCTCCGCCGGATCTGTAGTGCTTGCTTTCTGTTTTTCTAACATCTGCATAATAAATTCAATATCATTGAAAGTTAGGTGATTTGTTTTAGCCATAATCCGTTTCTCCTTGTCATAAATTGGTTTATTCCTCCATAAATATTATCATTTCCCATACAACTGTAGTAGCACTCTCCTCTCAGCACGCCGAATTACAGTTCTTTCATGATTTGCGCAACACACTCCGGTTCATGAATACAATACCACATGATTCTGATCAAATTTGCAGAAAAGGCCGCTGCGTGGGCGCGCGGAAACAGATATTTTATCTTTCTGCAACTCTCTATGAACCAATCCTCTGCCCCACAATCCTGCAAAATCTGTTGCTGTCGCTTGGCGTCCGGAGAAGAATTGCTCGGATCCCAAAGTGCATCTGCCCGCCCCTTGCGAACACCTTCCATCATTTCATAAGCTGTTTCTCTCTCGACCCCACGAGCCAACAGATATTCCATCACATCTTCTCTGCAGGTGATAACCTGTTCCGTCGTTGCTGCTCCGGTAGCCAAAAGACTTTCTGCATTGTTTTTCCATGTTCCCGTTCCATGCTGCATCGAAAAGACTCTCGTCAGATCCGCGAAACTCTTTAGCGGCATTTTTTGCACAACTGCCTGAACCGATGGGTACAGGTCATTTTCTTCATGCGGTTCCTCCGGACTGAAACCACATACCCAAAGCGCATACACGGCAGCGTCCGACGGCTCTTTTTCACGCGGCACAACCGCTCTGATATATGCAAGAACCTCCTGCGCGTTGAGCAAGATCTCGCTTGCAGAAATACCGGTAGCCTTTTCGCAGGCCGCAAGGAATGACAATGTTTTGCTCGGAATCGGATAAACACTCGCACATTCAACCGCATAGCTCGGCTGCATTTCGAGCTGGTAAATGTTCTTCGCAATCTTTCGCGCTGGCAGATGTTTTATAAAGTCCGACGCGCTCGTATTCGGCAACAGCCATCGCTGTGATGTGCCGCTGTCCCGATTTCGCGGCAGATGAGAAGTTAACCGATATGTAAACTCACGCTCTTTACGCCATTCCCCGGCCCCGAGTTCTGCGGCTATATTATATAGCGCATCCATATTGGCTTCCTGTGGCTTCTGATCTCCCATCTGTGCCTGCAATACAATACAGTTTGCTTCCTCAAGCTCCTGCTTCCAGTGTGAAATGCGTTCAGAAGAGGCACGAATCTCAAAGTGTGCGCCGTCTTTTAATAATGCGTGTATCGGTTCCAACGGTACATTCAGTCCGGATACAACAGCCATCTGTCCGCAGCGCAGGCAAGCAACGCTCTCGCCGATCTCAGCCTGTGTTTCCAGCCAACACCCGCAAACCCTGCAATAAATATGGCGCGGCAGCGGGTCAAGCTCCGTGACACCAAGCAGATAGAGAATTTCAAAATTTGCGTATTCTCCGGCAACCATCATATGTTCCTGTGAGTTGCCGCCCTGTTTTGCCATATCTGCAAGCATCAACATCACATGCGCCTGCTTTTGCGCATTGATTTCCGTCAGTTCCCTTTGAACGCGTTCTGAAACCTGCGCCGGGCAATGTGTACCGTATTTTTCCTGCATTGCACAATTTACACGAATGTTCAGTTCCTTCATACGCGCTGCATGAAAAGAGACGTCGCTTGTACAAAGAATTTCTTCTAACGTCGGCATTGGTTCTATGCGCGCAAAAATTCTAAGCGGATCATCGTACAAGACCTTTTGACCGACCAGCTTTTCCACGGGCAGAACATACAGAGCGTTCATTTCCTCGCGCAGCTCCTCTGTCGTTTTGAAATACTGTGCATCTGCCTCCTGCCAGTAATAACGGCAGAGTGTCAGGTAGGCATATTTCTCCAGCGGCACACTTGGCTCGTTCAGCACGGCATACTGGACGGCGCACAGCGGCAGATTTCCCTGCGCGGCAAGATGAACCACCGTCGCGGCAATATCGTAAGGTTCACTGGTAAATTCCAGATAGTCGTAGTCTTGCGTGATCGTCTCCAGATACCTTTGATCCCGCCGATGCAGAATGGCACGAACGATCTGACCGTTCTTTGCAGCCGCCCCCAGAAGGATTCCCTTGCGATGGGCATCCAGCTGTTCTCTGGTAACGGCACGCCCAAACGAAAACCGGTTGCTCTCCAGCAGTTCGATCAAACGAAAAATATTGTCACGGCCCGTCAGATTTGCCGCGAGCAATACCACATCATAGCGGTCATCAACATCGATGCAGTTGAGCGTTACGCCGTAAATTGGCTGGATTCCTCTCCGCATAAACTCGTGCTCTGCCATGTGAATACCATCCACCGAATTTCGGTCTGTGATTGCAGCCACGCGGCAACCGGCATACTTCAGCCTACTTGCGTGTGCCCAAATATCCTGAAATGAAATACGCTCTGTATATTCTGTTTCGTTATGTAATTCAATTCTCATCTGCTCTTTCATATTCCTCCTCCCAAATCCGTTCCAGATAGAGCTGCAGATCCCGACGATCCATTCCCTGCGTCATTGCGTGATGGTAGAGTGTGTTGAGCCGTTCCGTCAGACTGCATTCTTTAATATCCTTTGTTTCTGTGATCGCATATTTTTGTTCTCGTTTTCTGCGTTCACGGTTCATAGCGGCCCAATGGGTTCGGAGCATCTGAAGCTGCTGTCTTTGCCAGTCTGTAAGGTTCGCAGCGTCCTGCGCGTCCGGGGAAAGCACCTGACACAGCAGCATAATTTGCTCCAGCACGAACCGCAGAATCTGTTCCTGAACACGCGGTTCTGCGGTCAACGCCGTATCAAAGAGCCGCCGCATCTGCTCTAAAATTGTGATACAGGGTTCTGCGATGCTCAGATCTTTCGTCTGCTGCTCCGCGCGAATCTGCGTACATGCTGCAAGCTTCCGCATGGTATAGTTTCTGCGCTGCATCAGATCTCTGCTTTGCACCGCCGGCATCGGGGCTGACGGTTCGTTCAGGATTACGTTCCGATTCTCTCCAACCGGTTCAAACGAAAACACCTGCCGTCCCTGCTTTTGCGTGGGAAACACCGGCCTGTCACACCAGCGTTCAACAACGTCAAGTTCCTTCGTCGTTAAAAGCGTTACCGGGACACCAAACAGCAAAGCAAGTTCGGTAAGCCGTCCCTTGGGGATCTTCTTATTTCCGTTTTCCCACGCACTGACGACCTGACGCGAAAGACCAAGCCCAGAAGCCAAGACCGTTTGTGAGTAGTTACAGCGTGTCCGAATCACCGCCAAAGCTGTTTTCATGGTATCCCTCCAAGCAGATATGCGCATATCCTGTTTATACTCTAGTTCAGGTTGACAAGCCTTGTCAATGCGCAACCGGATTATATTTCATCGACTTTCCTTCAGAAATTTATATCTTTGCAAAAGGGCTTGATGTGTATACAAGGGACATTCTCTATACTTCTGAGAATGTCCCTTGCATTTTCTATGAACGAGGATCGTCTATCTACATTTGAAGATTCTGTATGTTGCAAAGTCAGAGGATAATGTCAACCATTCTCCCACTCATCCCATGCTTCGTCTTCATCTTCATACCAATCTTGGTTATCTTCCCAGAGGTCTTCCGGATTATCGTAGTCATCGCGGACGCTTCCGGAATTGTTGCCGCCCGATGTACTCGGTGGTGTCCACGGAGAGGCAGAGTTTGGACGTCCGATGGGCGTTTCATAATATGTAAAGGCATAAATGACTTCTGTATACTCTCCCTTTGGCTGATGAGAATGACAATATGCTACGGTCTGTCCTTCACTGTTGTACCAATGCAGGATTTTGTATCGCCTATGGACATCCATGCTGTCATAGAACTGACACTTTTCAGTTTTGGTGGGTGATCCGAGTGACGTGTACTTCAAGCAACTCACGGGCATACCATCCACGGGCAGTTTTCCGGAATACTGATCTTTCAGACTTTGCTCCCGCTTCGCGGCATTCTCCGCAGCGATGCGTTGACGCTCGGCTTCCTCGGCGGCGTCTTTCTCCGCTTTATAGCTTTTAACGCGGGTTTCCAGCGCGTCAATATTCTGCTGCCAGCCCGTGTCATATTGCAGCGTGATGTTTGAAAGTTCATCCTGCCCGCCTGCGTAGTCCGTCCTGTCTTTGTACATATCGGCATATTTGCAGTAGACAGACAGCGATGTCGCATCCCGATAGCCGGAAAGCTCCGAGAAGTCCTGCTCGGCAGAAGTGTAATTGCCGTTTGACAGCTCTTGCAGGGCTGCGTCATAAGCTGCTGCTCTCTGCTTGTTGCGGTTCGAGACGGAAACAGAGATACCAGCAATCACGGCTACTGCCAGAACTGCCGCGATGAGCTTCCCAAACGGGAACGGCTTCTTTGACAGCGTAGATTTCTTTTCGGTTATTTCTGGCTCCGTCGGCGTCTGGCTGACGATCGGCGGTGTGATTGCCGATTGTACAGTCGGCGCAGACTTCTGCGGATTTGCGGTCGGTGCGGACTGCACAGGCGGAACTGCGCGCTTCGATTCAGTCGGTGCTGACACGTCTGCTTGCTTTGGAGCAGGATGCTGCGGCTTTTTGCGTTCCGGAAAGGCTGTCCGTTCAGACTTGCGGAGCACAAATTTCGCCTTCTCCGGCGGATATGGCGCATTCTGTGTGCTGCAAACGAACACCTCTGTCACCCGAGCAAGCTTTTCTGCTTGATGATCGCCGATCGGAACGACTACAAAATCGCCCGCTTTCAGCGAAATTCCCCCGGTCAGATAGGCATACGCCGCTCCATCCTCCTTGAACTGCACATTGCAGAACTGATAATAGCTTTCGCCAGCCGGCTTTGCCGGTGTACTGACAGGCGGTCTTGCAAGTGCACGGGCAGGTGGCCTTGTGCGTTTTGAAGAAGGTGCAGCCGCAAGGACCTGTGTATACCGTTTCCTCCACCGCTCCTCCAGCCAAGGATTTTTCAGTGCAAGGTCCATACAATGCCGCGCCAGCGTTTCCTCCCCACAATCCCGACAGATCTCCAGAACATTGAACTGCAATCTGTCGAGGAACGCGCTCTCAAAAAGCTGCGATACAAACCGCTCGTCATCCAACGCGACCAAAAGTGGAAGCGCCTGATCGTCGGTTGGAGAATCCAGCCAATCCCAATCCGGGAGAAGTTTTTCGGCAGTTTTAGCGTCGGTTTTCAGAGACGGTTCTGCGATGTCCAGAAGCCGCCGCCACATCTCCATCCCTTTTTCCGGGTCGTCTGCAAACACATCATCCAGAACACGTTCCCACGACAATTCATCGAAATCCTCGGCAGTCTCATGCGGGACTTCCTCCGGGTATTCGACCAGCAAAATCTCGCGGCAAATATCCTCGTAATCCGGAAACTTGCCCTGCGCCAAGAGCCGCTTCGCTCGTTCCACATCAGGATGGAGCAGCACCTTGTT
>CAKUJA010000004.1 GCA_934661135.1 uncultured Oscillospiraceae bacterium | reverse complement strand
CCGGCAGATCGTTTTCCATCTCCGTCCACATACGGAAATTGGATGCGCCGTAGAAGATGATGCCGTTCTGGTTTTCTTCGGCGGGATAGGCCTGCTGGATCTTTTCTACGTCCTCATCCCATGTATGCAGGAAAGAAAACGGGCCCCAGCCGATTTTCAGACCGGTGATCGCCAATCCCGCCAAAGAAGCCACGACCAGTACGGCGGCAGCGATCATTACGATTTTCAGAGGCTTTTTCATGCCTTATTTTTCCTCCCTTGCCTTGATCTCCGCCTGCTTCTTTTCAATGCCCTTTTCCACGTTGAGGAACACCAGCAGCACCGCCAGGATCACGCCGGTGAACACCTCCAGCCCCACGAAGCCGAACGTAATGACGCCCTTGACCGTGTCAGACTGGGCGGCGGCCACGGTGACGCCGTTCACGATCTCCGGGGCAATGTAGCCTGCGTGACCCAGAAGACCGTTGAATACACCCGTGCAGATGCCGACCATCGCGACGGCAATGATGTTATACACGCTCATGGCAACACCGTCGGAGCGGAATCCTGTTTTCCATTCCAGATGATCCAGCACATCGGCAAAGAGCGCCATGAACACATAGGCGCAGGGCAGACCGCCGATGTTCTTGATGAACTGTCCCACCAGCATAATGACCATATTTGTGGGGAACGCCCAGCAGATTGCGCCGCCGATGGCATAGAGGATGAAACCCGCCAGCGTCACGTTACGCTTGCCGAATTTTTTTGCCAGCGGCCACACGGCAAAGATACCGATGCCCATGGGAATGCCGCCGATGACGGAGAGCATGGTCTGAGTGATGCCGTCGTTATAGCTGCCGAGAACGTAATTGCAGAAGTAGACAAGGCTGATGTTCTTGATGGACGTGCCGGCGGTATAGATCAGAAAATACGCATAGATGAGCAGCATATATTTATCGGTGAAGATCGCCTTTAGCTGCTGTGCAAAGGGAACCGTCTTTTCTATGCCCGCACTCCGCTCCTCAAGGGTAACGCGCTCCTTGGTGAAGTAGTACTCCAGCAGCGTCAAGGGCAACGCCAGAATGGACAACACGCTCATAAGGCCGATCCATTTGCCCTGATCCACACCGATCATGGGCATGACGGCCATGGGGAACACCAGCGCCACCAGAATACCGCTCATCATGATGGTGGCGATCTGGTTAAAGACCGACAAACTGCCGCGCTCCGTGATATTGCGGGTGGACAGCGGTACCATCAGGTTATGGCTCATGTTGAAAATGGTGTAGGCAAAGGAGTAGAACAGATTGTAGCTGACCATGACCCAGATGACCTGTACGGTCTCGCTGCCGCTTGGCACGGTAAAGAGCAAGATTCCCGTGACCGTCAGCAGCGGCGCAGAAAGCAGCAGCCAGGGCCGTGCCTTTCCCTCCTTTGTGTGGGTACGGTCAATGATGTAGCCCATGACTACATTGGTGATGGCGTCGATGATCTTGGAGATGATGGGAAAGACCACCAAAAATGCGCCGCCCCAGACATGGGTCAGCTTCAGAACATCCGTATAGTAGACATTCAGATAGGTGGCAAGCACTGCATTCAGCAGCAGCGCTCCCGCCGGGCCCAAGAGATAACCGAGCCATTTTTCCGCTGGCTTCACGTCCTCTGAGCGGACGCGGCTTTGCAAGGCTTTACAGTCCAATAACGTAGCTTTTTTCATGTCTTTTCCTCCAACTTCCGCGGGCATCGTTTTTGCCGAAATTTCCGATGCCCCGTCCTTTTCTATTGTCAGTGTAGCACAACTCGCTTTCACTTTACTTGCATATCTGTAACCATTCCGGTATAATAGTAACGAATTGGAGGCGATGACATGGCACAGATCGATCTGCCCTATCTCTGCACCACCATCGGGAATCTCTCCGGCGTTCCCGTGCGAATTTTTGAGGGCGAACGTATGACCTTCTACTACTCGCAGACCTACCTGCCCCGCGACCCCATGCGCGTCTATCAGGAGCAGATCTTCGCGGTAACAGCCCATGTCGGATACATCACCACGCCGCATTTTCACTGCTACGGCATCGTCAATTCCGGCGCAGTGAAGATTGTCATTGGGCCGACCCGTCAGGTCGAAGAGCGCGATCAGGAGCTGCGGGAGCTTGCCTTCCGCGCGGATGTGCCTGCGGACGAGATGGAAGATTTTATCGCGGGCATGAAAAGCATCGTCCGGATGCCAGTTGAGAGCATCCTGCAAATGCTGTGTACCATGAACCACGTCCTGAACGGGGAAACGCTCTCTCTGAAGGACATCACCATCTACGACACGGAGCAGGAAAAGCTGCTGGCGCGTCAGAATGCCGCGCTGGCGGAGCAGAAGCTGTCGGTTCCGGCAGACGAGCCCCAGAGCCTGCACAACACCTTTGATCTCGAGCAGCGGGTCATGCGCATCGTCCGCAAGGGAGACACCGCCGCACTCAAGGAGTGGATCGCCCAAGCTCCGGCTGTCCGCGGCGGCGTTCTGGCGGAGGAGCAGCTCCGGCAGAGAAAAAACACGTTCATCGTCATCGCCACGCTGGTCTCCCGCGCTGCCATCCGGGGCGGCATGGACGTGGACGACGCCTTTTCCCACAGCGACTCCTACATCCGGCAGTGCGAGCTGCTGTCCTCACCGGCGGAGATCATGAATCTGCAATATCGGATGATTCTGGACTACACGGAGCGGGTGGAGCGGCTGCATCTGGGCAAGCACCCTTCCAAGCTCACCGTGGACGTGGCAAACTACATCCAACACCATATGTCCGAGCCGATCTCTGCCGAGCAGCTCGCAGAGCATCTGTTCCTCAGCCGTCCCTATCTCTCGCGGAAGTTCAAAGAGGAAACTGGCGAAAGCCTGACGGACTTCATCCTGAAGGAAAAAACGGAGGAAGCCAAACGCCTCCTCCGCTATTCGGATAAATCCTTGACCGCTATCAGCACGTATCTTGGCTTTTCCTCGGCCAGTCATTTTTCAAGGGTGTTCAAAGCCTATGTCGGCAGCACGCCCAGCGAATATCGGGAAAAACACCAGTGACCAGACCGACGTTGGGTTGACAGCTGCCGGGTAAGGTCAATTACGGCGGTGACGTGATCGGCTGGATGTATGCACCCGAGAGCAAGGATACGGTGGCCAATTTGCTCGTGAGCATCGACACCGCAGCAAGCGGCAGTGCGGGCGGCAGCTTACATCCGGCAAACGCCCTGCTGGACGGCAGCAAGGATCCCGCGATTCTGGACGACGCCGGCGATGCCGGCTTTGACCTGAAGGCAGTCAGCAGCGACAGAGTCGATGCCTTGGATAAAACTGTGACAGAGCTGCTGCGCGATGCTGGTGTCACGGACGAATGGGAAAATCACACAGACTTGGAGCCGTTCAACGCCGCCGCCTGAGCGGTGAGTTCCAGAAAGTGATTTTTCGTTTGTTCTGAATTGCCCGTGCCGTCAACAGCGGGGCGTGGCTACTGTTTGACTACTTCCGTCTGCAAAACCGAAAAAGCGATTTCCCCAGTACTTTCAAGGGATTCTGGAATGTTCGGAGAATCTTGACTTTATTGTCAGAAATCCGCACAATGCTTGAAAACACAGCACTTTATCAGTTTGCACCTGAAAATGCCGACCGTTGACATTGCTCCTGCCAAGCTCTATCCTTATGTAAAAAGCAAGACGCAAACTCATGCATTTGAGTTTGCGTCTTGCTTTTGCCCGTACCGACTGTACCCCCATGACACATTGTGTACCTATGAGGTGAAACAGTTGAAACTTCTGGGCTTTTCGCAGCGGCATCTTTTTGGGTGCAGCTTGATGGTGGACAGTACAGGACTCGAACCTGTGACCCCATGCACGTCAAGCATCATGGGGCTGACGCCCCAAAGCATTGATATTGCAAGGATTTCCGCCATTCATAAACCGTGCAGGTGCCACACGGGTGCCACACACAAACCAAATAAGGCTATGGGAAGAAGCAAAAAGGTTGCAGGAAGATAACATCTTTTCTGCAACCTTTTTCTGTCTTTCAAACAGCTTTACTTTTTCTTTTTAACAACTTTCATACATTTCCCGAATTTTATCAAGGTATGCTTTGAATGATGCAACAACAGAATCAGGATACAGAATTTTTGCCCGCCTGCCGAATGTGCAGACCCAAGAGAAAAACGGATCGCTGACACGGACTTCCGCAGTGATGGTAAAATGCCTGTCATCCAGCTTGGCATATTCCACGCCGGTCTTTCCAAAGCGGTCAATCACAGTATCCAGAAGCATATTGATAAACCGAATCTGTACGCGCGTCGTCTGCCCGCCGAACATGGAAAAGCACTGCTGCGCATATTTGCTGATTTCAATCGCTGCTGCCGCTTCTTCGCCCTCTCTTGGTTCGCCCATGCACCGAACGTCTTTCATCCGGTCAACGCGATAGGTCAGCATCTTGTGCTTTTCTTCATCGTATCCAAGCAGATAATAATTCCCATCGTTAATCAGTAGTCGGTATGGGCTGACAATATATCGTGTTCCCTTGCGCCGCTCCTTAGGCTTATCCAGATCGTCAATCGTATATTCAAGATATTTGAAACTGATCTTCTCCGGCGCATGGCGCTGCCCGCTCTGCTCATGGCTCAAAGCGTCGCTGATCTCACTCAGATTGATAAGGACACTCTTGTTGTCTGTTTTCACACGGTCGGTCAGAAGCGCGTCATGGCGGATCGTCTTTGCCTGTTCCTCACTGACAAACTCTGCAACAACATCAACAAGCCGGTCGGCCTGCCCCTTTTCAATGAACTTCGCAGAATAGACACACTCGGCCAGAAGCCGGATGTCTGTCAGGTCAAAATGCCGCTGCCGCACATAAAAGCCCTTTTTGCTCCTGTCATAGACAATGGTTTTCTCACCCTCATCCTCGTCCAGCCGCGCTTCTGCCTCATGCACGTCAATTCCGTATTCGACGATAAGCATGGCCTTGTTAATCTCGTCGATATCCCTGTAGATGCCGCGCCGCTCTGCGTAAATCCCGCAGATTTCCTGCAAATAGCCGACAATGTTTGTGGCTGATATGACGTGATTCTCGTCCGACTGCCGCAGGAGGTATTGCAGCACAAGATACGGCTTGAGCTTCTGGTTTTCTTTCCGGCCATGCCCGCCCTCGAAAACTTCAAAACCGTATTCGTTGCGTGCCTTTTCCATGATCTTCATCCTCTACATCCGGTTTTATTCATTGTAGCACAAATACGGAAAAGCCGCAGCGGTTTTGTGCTGCGGCTGGTGTTTCAGCTCTTGGATGCGGGATACGCCTGCTTTTCATCCGTTCGCCCCAAGAGATAATCGGTGCTGGTATGATAGAAGCTTGCCAGCTTGATTAAAACGTCTGTTGGAATGTCGCGCTTGCCCATCTCATAGTGGGAATAGCAGACCTGCGAACACTGTAAATACTCGGCAAGGTCTTTTTGAAACAGGTCGCAGTCTTCGCGCAAATCCCGGATGCGTCTATACATTTTCCTATGCTCCTTTGTGAAAGTTTCACAGAAAAGTATAGAGAAAACAGTTTGTTATATTGAAATATAAAACAAAATGTTATATAATAGAATTGCCAAGAGAAAAGAAAAGCGCAAATGGAGGTATTTACAATGGGCAAAGGTGTGACTTTTGGTGATAAGGATGCACAGTTGATTAGAAGAATTGTTGCGTATCAAAAAGAAAAAGGGATTTCCTCGTTTGTTGAGGCCGTCCGCCAGTTATGCGAAAAAGCGTTAAAATTCAATGAAATTACAAAATAGGGGTGGAATAGGGATGAAAAAGGCTGTTGCATTGGTGCTATGTGCAGTTATGCTTTTGTCGCTGTGCGCCTGTGGAAAAAGCAAAGCGGTGAAGTCTGTAGAAAAGTCTATTGCATCCATAGGCGAAGTGACGCTGGATAGTGAAACGCAGATTACGGATGCAAGGAAAGCGTATGATGCATTGAGTAAAGAAGAAAAGGATAGTGTCGAAAATTATTCAACACTTAAGGAAGCAGAAGCACAGCTTAAAAAGATAAAGCCAATTAAACTTACAACTGAAAACATTCAAGACTACTTAAAAATTGAAGTATCATCAAATGATTATAAGACCGATCGTGAATTCGATCCGTTTTTCCATGTGTATTGGGACTATAGCGGTTCAGGAACAGCAACGATATCCACTATAAATCAAACGAATAGTCATTTCGAAAATGTTTCAATCAAGCTGCGAGTTTCGATGAGTATACACTCAACGTGGGACGAAGAAGCAAATCAATACGATTGTAATTCCGGTTGGGAATTTGATACTGGGAATGTTCAAGATGAGGATTATTGGTCAAATGGGACAGTCCGCGGATGGAGGAACTACAAAGATTTCAAAATCACACTACCATATGACGGAAATTGGACAATAAGTGAGAGTATGCATTATAAAACTTACAAATGGACATCCTATACTCCAAACTTGGAGCCTCGGTTTAAGATTGATGTCCTTGAAGTTTCAGGAACAGTAGTCCTCCCAGAAGGTTATACGACGTCAGAATAATCAGAACCAGCTGAAACGCCAGCAGGATAAACAAATTCAAGTCATACATCCAACAGAAAGGTAATCATTTCCCTATATCTGTTAAATGTATGACTTGTTTTACCCATTCTCCAAAAGGTCAATATACTTATAAACGGTTGTCCGGCTGAGATTACACACCCTTGCGAACTCACTGATATTGAGCTGTCTGCCCTTATACGCCGGATAATGCCGCAGAAACGATGCAGGAATGTCATCGCTGGTCAGGTGCGGTCTGCCGATCTGCTTGCCCTTGGCTCTGGCATTTGCCATTCCGGAGCGCACCCTTGCGCGTATCATAGCAAGCTCCAACTGACTGAACACGCCTGCCATTTGCAAAAAAGCCTCTGTCATCGGGTCTGCGTGTCCTCTGCGGCAGTCCATTGTGATACTGCCGACAATGACAAGACACAGGTGCTTCCGGCTGATGGCTTCAATGATTTCACAGAGCTGCTTGGTCGAGCGGGCAAGGCGGGAGACTTCTAACGTGATGATAGTATCACCCGCCTGTGCCTGTTCTAGAAGCAAGGACAGCTGTTCCTTGACTGCCGCGTCGCCGTGTTCATATTCCAGATATACAGTTTCCGCACCCGCCTGTTTCAGCTCCCGCACCTGCCGTTCAATGTCCTGCCTGCTCTCGTTGGTGGAGCATCTGGCATAGCCTGCTTTCATCGCCGCGCCTCATAGCTGCCGGGCTGTTCCAGAAGCACGTCCAGCATAAACCGTGCGCCGAACCGAATGCCCTGATAATAAGCGTCCTGCTGTTCCAGATTTTCGCGCTCGGCCAAGTCGCGGTCATAGGCTTCCCACACCTTTTTCTGTCTCTTGGAGGCGTTCTGACGCAGCACATCCATCTGGGCGCTGATGCGGCGGCTGACAATATCATAGTCGCTGTTCCGCTCATAGCGGTGCTCACACGGGCTGAATGCCCCGTTCCACAATTCATCGAATATCAACATATCTCTCTGTCCTTTCTACTCCACGGGCATTTCCTGCCCGCGGAGCTTGTTTTTTCTGTTAGTAGCTGACTGTGAAGCGGCGGCTGCTGACGGCCTTGGTGAAGTCCTTATAGAGGTCGGCATACAGGCGCTTGAAGGTGGTGGTGTCGAACCGGTTGCTGATGATGTTGGTGTAGCGGAGGATGTAAGCGCCCGCGTTCAGTTCCTCGGTGTCGAGCCGCAGCATTTCTTCTTTCAGCGCGTCGCGGATGGCGTCCGCCTTTGCCTTGGCTTTGCTTGCCAGCTCGTCGTAGTTATTCATGGTTTCAATCATGCTCACGATTTCATTCTTGCTCATTTTGTCTGTCTCCTTTTGGATGGTAATTTGTTTGGTGGGTATCTCTATCAACTGTCTATATTATAGACTATGTTTCGTGCATATTCAATTGGCAATATACACGATAATTCGAGCATATTTCTGTGATATTTGTACACTTGTTTTCGTGCATATCCTATGATAAAATAAGGACAATGGAAAAGGAGGCGGTTTTATGCCAATGCAATTTAAGATTGACGTTTTAGAGGCACTGAAAGCAAAAGGATATACAACTTACGTTCTGCGGAAAGAAAACATACTGAGCCAATCCACGCTCCAAAAGCTGAGAGAGGGAAAAGGGCTGTCTTGGGAGAACATTGAACGTATCTGCGGACTGTTGGAATGTCAGCCTGGCGACCTGATTGAATACGTCCAAGAAAACAACTGATTTCCTATACACTTTTCTGCCTGCTCCAAGAGCCAAAAATCAGCCGGATACACGGCAAATTCTGTTCAGCAAACGCGCAGCACCCTTTTGAGGACAGGGGGGTGTATTTCAGGAGAAATCTTTTTTGTTTGCCCTGTCCTCTTTGGGTGTGGCTGGATAATTCTGAAATGGCAATTCCATTTTCAATTACGGGACACAAAAAAACAAAAGAGGCAGCAGCATCAAAGTGCTGTCGCCTCTTACTTCGCGCTTTCTCAGAGCAGTACATAATCCAAGCAGGAATCCAAGATTTCAAATAACGCATTGCTTTCTGCTATGCAATCGTCGAGCCGCAGGGTGTATAGGCGCAGAATGAAACTGTAGCAGATCACACGGCGCGTATCCCGGTTTTTAAAATCCAGCGGTTCCGGAAATTCCAATTCATAGCATTCTATCATTTCTTGCAGCATTTCATCAGAAACGTTGTCCAGCAGCTTTTCCATCGAAGGATATTTCAGGATCAAAGCTATCACTTTATTCTCAGTTGCACAATTCATTTTTGTTCTCCTATATATTCCAGCAGCTCAGACAGTGTAATGCTCTGCACATTTCGATTCGTCTGAAACTGACGCCAGTTTTCTTCTTTTGGTATCTATTGATTCAGCGGCGGTCTGTGGAGGCGGATATACTCGCCCTCCTTCTGACCGATTTCTTCTGTAATTGCGTCATAGCCGCTCTGCTAGGCTCGGTAAAGCACAGTGAAGCACATTTTGCGTCCGCTGCGCGTAGCCTCAGCGAGTATGCGGTACTTATGTTCCTTGCCTTGTGCAAGCTGTGCGTAATGCTATGCCATCCGCGCAAGGATATTGACGCTCTTTCCTATGTAAACAATCTTGCCATCCAGTAGGATCGCATAAATGCCCGCACATTCAAATTGCGCTGCCAGTCCCTTGCGCTTTAGGGACTGATAGATTCGCTGCTCAAAATTCAAACTTGCCGCTTCCTTCCCATATCTCGTCTGGCGGGTTAGCACATCCCAGATCGTAATTGAGAAATCCCCAGAGGTTATATGCCGCTGTCATCAGTTCCTCGTAGTGTTCTCTATCTCGATCTCGTTCAGTCTCGGCCATAATCAAGTTGATAATATTTGTCATTTTCTTAGCCTTCATTATCTTCATAAAAGTCTCTTTAAAATTTGAACACAGGTCTTGCATTTTCTAAAACTCCCTCGTTATTATTTTTTTTATTTATAATATTTATTTCTGTATCCTGCGTCGGTGTAAAATCTACGTTCGGCGGTTTTTCCTGACTGCCGGACGACAACTCACTCTTTTCTTGTATGTCGTGGCTCGTCTGCGGCTTTTCATAGAAGTCGTATGTATTTCCACTTCTGTGAATCAGATAGCCCTTGGATTCCAGCACCTTGAATTGGTCATGATAAGTGGAACGCGGCATTCCAATTTCCTCCAAGAGTGCAGCAGGCGACAGCGCCAATGAATAGTTATTTGCGTTTGCAGCCAGATACAGATAGAGCCGCAGCGCGTGTGCGCCAAGGTCACGGGATGCCGCCATCCAATTCCGATTTTTTATACCTAGGAAATCTGCGGAGGCTTTTTCCCGATGAACGCAGATCGTCCGCTGATTTGGTACAGTTGTAGGCATACTTTTTCCTTTCTCTTGGAGCAGCTTACTGCCCCAAGTTTTTTAGACGGTTATTGATTTCCTCGATTGCATCGTCCAACGGCTTTGATTCGAGGGTCACGCTGATTTTGCCTGATGTAAAATCAGCTTCTACTTTATCCGTAACGCGCTATACAAGCTCGTCCATCCGTTTGGAATCGTTTAAATAGTCCATAAAGAGCTATTTCTTTAACATATTCGCCAAGGCATAGTCTCCATTTTTGCGCAGGTCAATAAAGAACTGCTTGGAAAACGAATCATATCCTTTGTTCACAATGGTTCACCACCCTTCATTTTTTGATTGAAAGTTTTGATTTCCCTTAACTTTCTATAAATATTATATAATATTTTATTAAAAAAATCGAATCAGGCAGATTTGCCCTTGATCTCGTCCGGCGCGGGATCGGCTGCAAGAGCAGAAAGCGTTGTGATGTTCTCTGTTTCTTCTTCCGCAAATGCTTCCATCCCAAAGTTTTTTACGTCCGGATACTTTTCCAAGAACCACTGTTTGATAACAGGATAACGCTTGCAGCGGCTGTGACAGCGGGAAATCTGGATCATGTCCTCCAACTCGGCGCAGACGCTTTCACGGGTTTCTTCTGGCTCGTAGCGGCTGATGTAGTCACGCATATAGTCATAGGTCAGCCCGCGATAGCATTCACGGTTCGGGTTCTTTTTGATTGTCCGGCGCACTACCACGTAAGTCGGATAGTCCTGCCGGGCTCCCTGCAAGATTTTATATTCTTCGCTGAAAACATTGGCCGCCAGATTTGCAAATGTTCTATTCATCACAATACGACCATTCTCATGGTCAACTTTAAGCGTGACTTTCATCTTATGTTCCTCCTGCCTGCTGGCTTACGACGCTTTCCGCGCCGCACGTGCTTCTCGTGTTCTATCCATGATCCTTCTGATGTTCTCACTCATCTGCTCGATTTCAGGAAACTGCTCAAGGAACCACATTTTCAGCTCGCCATAGGAAGCAGCCGCAGCCAATTCCTGCTTTTTTCCGCTCTCATCCAGACCACACAGCGCATAGAAATCTGCCAGCTTCTTCGAATCGTGGCTTTCAACATACTGTTTCATATAAGCACGTGTCAGACCCTTGAAATGGTCTGTTCTCTTTGCGGAGGGCTTCACAACTTCAATGCGGAAAGCGGGGAATTGCTGCATCAGCTTTGCCAACATCTCATATTCGTCTGTCCCAAATCTACCGGCTTTCCGTGCCTCATTCTGCGACATTACAATCGTTCCATTCATCAAATCTGCGTTCATACGTTTAATCTCCTTTTTGTTATTTATTTTGTGTGAGCTTGCTTGCCTCACGCTTCATGCCCCTATTATAGCATTGATTTTTTCGCTCCTGTCGTTATAATGGTACATATACGGAGAGGCACAAAAAACGGCACGAAGCGAAACTGCTTCATGCCGCAAGAAAAACCGTATGATTTCCCATAGCCTTATGTAGCTGCTTACATAAGGAGAGAATACAATGAAAAACAAACTTTATAGGGCTTCCATCACGCTTCCGAACGGCAAGCGCAAGTGGATTCGTTCTGTCAGTCAGGAGGGATTGGAACAGAAAAAACAGGAGCTATTGACACAGATTGGAGCGGGTC
Organism: uncultured Oscillospiraceae bacterium; assembly: GCA_934661135.1. Lineage (GTDB taxonomy): Bacteria > Bacillota > Clostridia > Oscillospirales > Oscillospiraceae > CAG-170. The sequence goes on along the minus strand of CAKUJA010000004.1, from coordinate 29,275 downwards.
TTGACGTTTCCGACAACTCTACTTTTGGAGAATATGCCGCGCTCTGGCTTCGCGTCTATAAGGTGCCGTATCTTCGGCAAAACTCTTTGCTTGCTATTGAAAACGTGCTGAACAATCACATTTATCCTTATCTGCGGGACGTGCCGCTCAAAAAGGTCAATCAGATACAAATTCAGCTTGTCATTGCGTCTGTATCCAAAATGAGCAAGAGCCTGAATAATAAGGTGGTGCAGGTGCTTCGCGGGATTTTTAATGCAGCCGTGGATAACAACCTGATTGCAAAATCGCCAGTCCCGGCAACCTTGCGAATCGGCGGCAAGACAACGCAGGAAGAAATCCCACTCACCGCTGAACAGTCTCAGCGCCTTTTGGACGCGACGAGAGGAACGCGAGCATATCTTTTCTGCCTGTTGGCACTTCAAACCGGTATGCGGCGCGGAGAGCTTTGCGGGCTGATGTGGTCGGACGTTGATTTCCCTGCGGGTGTGATTCAGGTTCGGCACAATGCGCTGCTCACAAACGCGCAAACGACCGTCAGCGACACCCTCAAGACCTCTGCCGCAGTCCGGGATATTCCGATACCGCCCACGCTGTTTGCAGAGCTTGTAAAGGAGCGCAAAGGCGCAAAGGGCCTTTATGTGCTGCACATGGAAAATGGAAAACCGCTTTCCAAAAGCAGTCTCAAGTGTCTGCTTCAAATGATCGAGAACCGCACGGTTGATGATCCTGCCGATCTCTGGACGACCGCGCCGCACTCCAAGGTTGTCCGCACGTTGGATTTCCACGTTCATCCGCACCGACTCAGACATACCTACATCACACGGTTATTTGAGAGCGGGCTGGATATCAAGGAGATTCAATATCTCGCAGGACACGCCACGGTCAATATGACGCTGCGCGTTTATACCCATTATCAGCACGAATCGCGCCAGCAAAGCACCGCGCAAAAGGTCTGCGCCGCGTTTGGCTGAAAACAGGTGCCACGCGGGTGCCACATAGGTGCCACATCGGAAGCGTGCCACTGTCGTATTTTCGGCAAAAAAGATGCTTCAAAGATGTTAAAAACGTGTTTTAAAGTAAAATCAAAATTATGAAAAAGATTCAGAAAAGCAGTGTGAATCTTGTTAAAAAGCTGTTTTTAGGCAAAGAAAAACCGCACTTCCGAAGAAGTGCGGTATGGTGGACAGTACAGGACTCGAACCTGTGACCCCATGCACGTCAAGCATGTGCTCATACCAGCTGAGCTAACTGTCCATCGCGTTTGCGAGAGTTATTATAAGGGATATGGGGCAGTTTGTCAAGAGCAAAATGAAAAAAGCGTGAAAAAGCAAAAGACTGGATTTCTGCGCAAAAAAAACATAAAAACCACTTGACAAATGGCTGGCGCGGCGCTATCATATGACCAACCTACCAAGAAGGTGTATTTTCGAGGAAAGGAGAACGCCGAGATGACCAAGACCTGCACGATGATGCCTATGGAGATGTGCCGTATGTGCTGCGTCACGTCCGATCCGATGCGCTCTCCCGAGGCTGTCGCCTGAATCTTTGGCGACTGATTTCACGTGTGTTTTACCGGGAAGCTCCATCGGGGCATCCTGGTTATTTCTTTTTCGGAGGGGTTTATGCTGCATGATTTTGAAGCGCTGATTCGCGCGAATCTAAAACGCGGGCGAATGTGACCGCCTGATGTAAATTTGTCCACATATATCATTATTATATCAATAAATCAAAAAGAGAGGTTTTTCGATTATGAAAAAGAATATTGCTCTGTTGCTGATTGCAGTTCTGCTGATCGGCGCGCTGACCGCCTGCGGCAGCAAATCGTCCACCATCACCATTGCCGTCCCGAATGACGCGACCAACGAAGCGCGCGCGCTGCTCCTGCTTCAGGACAACGGCTACATCAAGCTGAAAGACGGCGCCGGTATCACTGCTACCGTCAACGACATCGCCGAGAACCCGAAGAACATCGAGTTCAAGGAAGTGGAAGCCGCGCAGGTGCCGAATGTCCTTCAGGACGTCGACTACGCCATCATCAACTCCAACTACGCAATTCCCGCCGGTCTGAACCCGACGACGGATTCTCTGCTGATCGAAGGCTCCGCTTCCGCGTATGGCAACGTTCTGGTCGTCAAGGAAGGCAACGAGGAAACCGATAAGATCAAGGCGCTCAAAGCGGCCGTTGCCAGCCAGCAGGTTGCAGATTATATCGCGGAGAACTACGGCGGCGCGGTCATCAGCGTCGTGGAAAACCCGGGCAATGGCTATGACGACTCCGTCGACTACGACGCCCTCGCCGGCGAGACCATCACCGTCGCTGCCACGCCCACCCCGCACGCCGAGGTCCTCTCCGTCGCCAAGGAAATCCTGGCCGAGAAGGACATCACGCTCGACATCAAGGAATTCACCGACTATGTCCAGCCGAACAACGTCGTGGAGAGCGGCGAGATTGACGCGAACTACTTCCAGCACGTTCCGTATCTGGAGGACTTCAACGCCGAGAACGGTACGCACCTTGTCTCCGTTCTGGTTGTCCACGTGGAGCCGATGGGTCTCTACGGCGGCAAGCAGAGCAATCTGGACGCACTGAAATAAAAACTAAATGACGGGAATAACGCTGCCAGCAAATCGCCGCCAGCGTTATTCCCTTTTGTTGGAGGGATCGCATTGATCGAGATTCAGAACCTATCAAAGACCTTTACCACGTCGGGCGGAACCGTGGAAGCGCTGAAGAATATCACGCTGACCATCCCCGACGGCGAAATCTACGGCATTATCGGCATGAGCGGCGCGGGGAAAAGTACGCTCGTGCGCAGCATCAATATGCTCGAACGGCCGACCAGCGGCAAAATTGTCATCAACGGCCGCGACATGGCCAGCCTGACCGAAGCGGAACTGCGCGAGGAGCGCCGCAATATCACCATGATCTTTCAGGGGTTCAATCTGCTCATGCAGCGAACCTGCCAGCGCAATGTCTGTTTCCCGCTGGAGCTGGCCGGCATGAAGCGCGCAGAAGCAATGGCGCGCGCGGCGGAGCTTCTGGAGCTTGTCGGCCTTGGTGAAAAGCTGAAAAGCTATCCCTCGCAGCTTTCCGGCGGCCAGCAGCAGCGTGTGGCGATTGCACGTGCGCTTGCGACCCATCCGAAGATTCTGCTCTGCGACGAAGCTACCAGCGCGCTCGATCCGCAGAGCACCCAGTCCATCCTCTCCCTGATCCGCGACATCCACGACCGTCTTGGCATTACCGTCATCGTGATCACCCACCAGATGAGCGTCGTCGAGCAGATCTGCACGCGTGTCGCCATTCTCGACGGCGGCGAGGTTGCCGAGGAGGGCAAGGTCAGCGAGGTCTTTGCCGCGCCGCAGTCGCAGGCGGCCAAGCGCCTTGTGTATCCCGACGGCTATGAGCAGCCGGTCGTGAAGTTCGATGAGGGCAAAATGCTCCGTGTTGTGTTCAATGGCGCCAAGGCCACCAAGACGCCCCTTATCGCTCAGATGGCGCTGGACTGCGGCATTACGGCCAGCATCCTCGGCGCGTCGACCAAAGGCATCGGCGAAAAGGCCTACGGCAATATGCTGCTCGGCATTCCCGGCGGCGAGGAGGAGCTGGCGCGCGCCAAGACCTACCTGCGCACAATTCCCGATATTTTTGTAGAGGAGGTGGACGCATATGTCTGAGTTCTTCCAGTCTGAGACGTTTCAAAACGCGCTGCAAATTCTGATTCAGCAGTTCCCGCTTGCCATCTGGGAGACGGTCTATGTCACGCTCCTGTCCACGTTTTTTGCCATTGTCCTTGGCCTGCCGCTCGGCGTGCTGCTGGTCGCGGGCGAAAATAACCGCATTCTGCACGTTCCGCAGTGGCTTCTGCGGGTTCTGAACGTCATCATCAATCTGCTCCGCTCCGTGCCGTTCCTGATTTTGATGATTCTCGTGTTCCCGCTGACGCGCCTGATCGTGGGCACGGTCGTCGGCACACCGGCGTCCATCGTCCCGCTGGTCATCGCCTCGTTCCCCTTCATTGCGCGTCTGGTCGAGTCCAGCCTGCGCGAGCTGAATCCCAATATCATCGAAACGGCGCAGAGCATGGGCGCTTCGCCGCTTCAGATCATTGTCAAGGTCATGCTGCCCGAGAGCGTCCCCTCGCTCATCTCCAACGCCACCATCGCCGTCACCACCATTCTTGGCTATTCGGCCATGAGCGGCATCATCGGCGGCGGCGGTCTTGGCAAAATTGCCATCAACTATGGCTACTATCGCTATCAATACCTCGTCATGGCCCTTGCCGTCGTATTCCTGATTCTGCTCGTGCAGATCTTCCAGAGCGTCGGCACGAAGCTCGTCACAAAGTGTGACAAGCGCCTGAAGTAAAACCCGGAAAGGAGCCACCATGATCTCAACCAAAGGCAGGTACTCCATCCGCATCCTGCTCGATCTTGCGGAGCATTATAACGGCAGCTATATCCCGATGAAGGAGGTCGCTGCCCGGCAGGAGATCTCACTGAAATATGTCGAGCGGATTTTGCCGCCGCTCAAAGCGGCCGGCCTGATCGCCAGCACCCACGGCATCGGTGGCGGCTACCGCCTGACGCGCGAGCCGGAGCAGTATACGCTCTGGGAAATCCTGCGCATCGCCGAGGGCAGCCTTGCGCCCGTAGCCTGCCTGCAAAGCGGCGCGGAGCCATGCACCCGCGCGGCCGAGTGCCGCACGCTTCCGGTCTGGCGGGGATATTACAAGCTCACGCAGGACTATTTTGAGGGCATCACGCTGGCAGACCTGATGAGCGCGCCCCAGGCAGACAATTATGTAATTTAGGATGGTCTTATGCTGAATCAATTTTCCAGAACCGAACTGCTTCTCGGCCATGAGGCCATGGAGAAACTCGCAAACAGCCGCGTGGCCGTGTTCGGCATCGGCGGCGTCGGCGGCTATACCGTTGAAGCGCTCGCGCGCTCCGGCGTCGGCGCGCTCGACCTCATCGATGATGACCGCGTCTGCCTGACCAATATCAACCGCCAGATCATAGCGCTGCGCACCACCGTCGGCAAATACAAGGTCGATGTCGCGGAGGAGCGCATCCACGCCATCAACCCCAACTGCGTGGTCACAACGCACAAGTGCTTCTACCTGCCCGAGACGCAGGATCAGTTCGACTTTTCGCAGTATGACTACGTGGTCGACGCGATCGATACCGTCTCCGGCAAGCTCTCCCTCGTCGAGCAGGCGAAGGCGGTGGGCACGCCGATCATCTGCGCCATGGGCGCGGGCAACAAGCTCGACCCCACGGCCTTTCGCGTGGCCGACATCTACGAGACGTCCGTCTGCCCGCTCTCGCGCGTCATGCGCGTCCAGTGCCGCAAGCGCGGCATCAAGAGCCTGAAGGTCGTCTACTCGCAGGAAAAGCCGATCCGCCCGATGGATGACGGAACCATCTCCTGCCGCAACCACTGCGTCTGCCCGCCGGGTACGACGCGCAAATGCACCGAGCGCCGCGACATCCCCGGCTCCACGGCCTTCGTGCCGCCGGTCGTCGGCCTGATTATCGCCGGCGAGGTCATCAAGGATCTGGTCGCCCACTGATCGTCCCATAGAGTCAAAGCACCCGCCGCTCTGCCAAGCAGAGCGGCGGGTGCTCATTTATGCCCGGACGTGCCCATTCAGAGGACTACGTGCTCGCGGTACAGCTCCTTATCGTGGTATATCATCTCGTCGGCGCTGCGGATCGCGTCATTGACGGCCACCTGAACTGGAAATTCCGCGCCATGCGGGACAGACCGTGTCAGTCCTCCAACGCAGACAACGCGGCCATCGTCTCCTCATGCTCGCGGGTCACGGCTTCGAGCAGCGACGGATCGGTCAGCGGCTTTGCGCCGCGCAGCGCCTCGGCCAGCGTGGACGCGGCGGCTTGCAGTCTTTCAAAGCCGAGGTTTAGCGCCACGCCCTTGAGCGCGTGCGCCGCGCGGAACGCGCTCTGCCAGTCCTCGACCTTGACGGCCGCGGTGAGCTGTCCATAGCTGGGGTCGGCTTTATACATATTGACAAATTTCAGAATCATTTTCTCGGTGGGGATTCGCTTCAGGACTTCCTCGCGGCTCCCGCCCAGGCGGGCATAGAACTCAGCCAGCGTGATCATATTGCATCCTCCTTGGACGATTCTTTCGCCGTTTTACTTTGGTACATCTTCAGATCGGCCTGCCGGATGGCTTCGCCCAGCGGATAGACCTGGTAGACGCCGCCGACGCTGATGTTCAAATGCAGCTCCGGGTGCCCGGGCAGCGGCGTGCCGGCCACAGCGGAGCGAATCTGCGCCAGGCGGCGGTGAAAGACTTCTTCCGAGATCTTCGAGAACAGCAGCAGAAATTCGTCGCCGCCGTAGCGGATCAGCGTGTCGCTGTCGCGGATGCAGGAGAGAATCGTGCCCGCGATGATACGCAGCGCCTTGTCGCCGACCGGGTGGCCGTAGGTGTCGTTAATCTGCTTGAATTTGTCCACGTCGATGATGGCCACACCGTCGGCGTGTTCGAGTCTTGGCGAAAAGGTGTCAAGATACAGCCGGGAATAGGCGCGGGTGAGCGCGTCGCGGTAGAACGTCAGCAGATAGCTGCGCGGCACTGCGGCCTGTCCGCAGCCGTCGCACGAGGGTGCCGCGAGATCCTCATCGAGCCGTGACGCGATCTCCAGCACACAGCGCTTCCCGCCGATCTCCTGGTAGCGGGAGATCACAAAATAGGCCGTGCTGCCTTGGAATTCGAGCTTGTTCGTCCAGCGCTCCTCGCTCATTGCGCGCGATGACGAGCAGTTTTCGCAGCTTGTCTGCCGCCCCCAGAAGGAATAGCAGAACTCGTTGGTGTCCACCGGCACGCCGTCCTCGCCGAGCGCCATGACATGGCAGGTCTTGGGGTCGACAATACGTACCACGTCGAACAGCCGCCTCAGTTCTTCCATCGTCGTTTCGGCCTGCGGCATCTCGTGGTTTGGCGGGTTCAGCGCGGCAAATCCGCGGGCAATGACCTGATTGTGGATGTCGGTGAACTGGCCGACCGCGCCGGAGCAGGCAATATCCTTGCTCGTCCAGATGGTCCGTACGCGCAGCCGGTGCCAGCGCCAGGTCTTGCCGACCGGAATCAGCGCCTCCATCTCGAATTCCGGGTTTTCGCGCGTGCTTGTGAGGATACGCTTGCGCAGCGCATCCCAGTCTTTCTGCTGAAGAAGCTGCGTGTCGTCGCCGTCGTCCAGATAGAGCACGCGGCGGCGCGCGCCGCGCTCGGCGTACCAGTCGGTGTAGATCACCTTGTTCAGCCAGCGGTCGTATTCAAACTGGATGCCGCCGCACTGGTGCGCAAAAAATGCGGTTTTGGTCTGCTCAATCATCAGCAGGCGGCGCGCGCGGTCGTCGGCGGGCAGATCCTCCTGCGCGAGCACCTCGGTCGTCAACCGCTGCGCCTCGGAACGAAAATCGAACTTGGACGGCGACTGCTTTATCGCTGTGACGAGCTTGTCGGCAACGGCGCGCAGGCAGTCCGTCAGCAGCGGGTTAAACGCGCCGCATTCGCCGTTGGCAATCATCTGGATGGCCGTCTCGTGCGGGACGGCCTTTTTGTAGCAGCGCTCGCTGGTCAGTGCGTCATAGACGTCGGCCAGCGCAACCACCTGCGCCGAAATCGGAATCTCGTCTCCGCGCAGGCCGTCCGGGTATCCGCGCCCGTCCCAGCGTTCGTGGTGCCAGCGGCAGATCTCGTGCGCGGTGCGCATCAGCGGGTCGTCCTGCGAAATGGGTACGTCCGCCAGCAGCGCGTCGCCGATGGCGGAGTGGTTCTTCATACGCTCAAATTCCTCGGCGGTCAGCTTGCCGGGTTTGTTCAAAATCGCCGTGGGAATGCCGATCTTGCCGATGTCGTGCAGCGCGGAGAGCGTGGTAATCATCGCGATGTCCGCTTCGCTCAGCGGATATTGGTCGGTCAGCGTCATAAGCTGGCGCAGGACCAGCTCGGTCAGCGTGCGCACGTGGAGCAGATGCTCGCCGGACTCGTTGTTGCGCGTTTCGATGACGTGGCTGAGAATGTTGACCATGGTGCTGTTCGTTTTTTCGCGTTCAAGCACCTGCGCCTCCACAAGCTGCGTAAGCCGCTTCTGGCGCGCATAGAGCATCAGCATATTGCTCACGCGGTGCCGAACGACCATGAAATTGAAGGGGCGGTGGAGGTAGTCCATCACGCCGAGGTCATAGCCGCGCCTGATGAAGTCGGCGTCGTCCTCCGCGGAGATGATAATGACCGGTATTTCCTCAATCCAGCGGCGGCGGTTCATTACGTCGAGCACGCCGAAGCCGTCAAGCTGCGGCATATTGATGTCGAGCAGCAGCAGATCGATGTCGGTGCTGCTCTCGAGCAGCTCGAGCGCGTGCATTCCGTTGTCGGCGTAGAGGTATTCATACTCCTCGCCGAGAATGTCGGTCAAAATCTGCTGATTTATGACGGAATCGTCCGCGATTAAGATCGTGGGTTTTGATTTCACAGGCCGCTCCCCCCTCTGTTCCGCGCGCTGGCGGGTCGTTCAGTGTGCGCACAAAAAAGACGCCGGGGTGCCAGCGCCTCATCCAAGCTCCAAAGTTATCGTTGATATAATAACACGCGTTTGGGAATCATGCAAGAAAAAACCACCGGAAATTGCACAAAAACGCACCCTTGGGTGCGGAGAAAAACCAGAGAAGTTATCAGCGTTTTTTCTGATTGCAAAATTTGCCGCAAAACGATATACTGTACGCGAATTGATCGGAAGCAACCTATGGAGAGAAAGAAGGCGTAAGACACGATGCTGCACACTGCTTTGGAGCAAACTTATCCCGGGCTGTTTCTGCTGTCTGAAGCGACGCGCTGGGACACGCTTGTGGCCGGTATCTCAATTGCAGTGCTGGTGCTGGTTGCCGCAGGCATCATGCTCCACCAGCACAGCCGCCTGCACGAGCTGCGCCGCCGTGAGGAGAAAGACCAGCAAACGCTGGAGACGTATCATACCTCGCAGCGCGCCCACTTCCTCAACCGCAAAGACATCGTCGGCTCCTACCGCATGAATCTCACGCGCAACACCTGCGATGGACAGATGCTTGACCCTGCGCTCTACCTGGGCGACGGCTACTCCGGCAGCGTCGACGGCTTTTTCAAAAAGCTGAGCTTCTGCGTCCACCCGAGCGACCGCGCCGAGTTTTTAAGCGTCATGTCGCTGGACAGCTTTCAGCGCCATTTCACCGCGGGGGAGCTTGCGCTCCGCGGCGACTTTCTCATGCGGCTCGACGGCAAACGCTATGTGTGGTACCGCCTCTGCATCGAGCTGATGGAAAACCCGCAGAATGACGAGATTGAAGCTGTCGCCTACGCGCTCGACGTCAACGAGGAAAAGCGCATGGAGCAGATCGCCCATAACCTGATCCGAAACGATTTCCTCTGCACGGCCCTGATCGACCCGGAAAGCGGCCGGCTCTGCCTGATTCAGGATGAGCGACCCGCTCGTGCGCTGCGCGCCGCCGGCCGCAAGCTTTTTGACTATCAGGGCGAGATCGTGCCGGACTTTGCCCGTATCATGCACGCACAGGAGTTCCGCGACTTGGAAAAGGTCGTTTCCCTTGCCTATATCCGCCGGAAGCTCCTGCAGTCTGGCGAATACAACGTCACGCTCCGCACAAAGCCGTGGAAGGGCGGCGAAGACATTCACTATTTCAAGCTCCGCTACACATGGCTCGGCACGCGCCGCGAGAGCATCCTGTTCACGTGTGAAAACATCTCAGACATCATCACCAGCCGCATGGACGCGCAGACCGGCCTGTATAACGCAACCGGCTTATACCATCGCATCCACGAGTGGATGCGCGACAATCCCGGCCGCAGATACCGCCTGCTGCGTTACGATTTCGACGGCTTTAAGCACATCAACGCCTCGTTCGGCTATGAAGCCGGCAACGCGCTGCTGCGCGACTTCGGCCTGTTTATGCGCGGCAACAATACCGACGACAGTTTCGCCGCTCACCTCACGGCGGACACGTTTCTCCGCTTCTGCGCCGAGGACAGCATGACGCCGGAGGAGATCTACGCCCTGTTCTGCGAGCACTATTCCGCCTATAAGCTCGACTATTCGCTCGTGCTGCACATCGGCGTCTACGATCTCTGCGAGGAGGATCGCGACCCCTATATTATGAGCTACAAGGCGCTGCTCGCGCTCCAGACCATTAAGGGCAACCTCACGACGCACATCGCCTACTATCAGCCGGGGCAGATGGATCGGCTGCGGGAGGCGCAAAAGCTGCTCGGCAGTGTCGACGCGGCGCTGCGCGAGGAGCAGTTCGAGGTCTGGTTCCAGCCGCAGTACGACTATCAGACCAAAGCCTATACCGGCGCGGAAGCGCTTGTCCGCTGGCGCCACCCGCACAAGGGCATGATCTCGCCGGGCGAATTCGTCCCGCTGCTCGAGCACAGCAGCCTCATCACGCGGGTCGACCGCTTCGTCTGGGAAAAGACCTGCCGCTGTCTGCGTGCCTGGCAGGACGCCGGCATTGCCGTCCCGGTCTCGGTCAATATTTCGCGGATGGATCTCTGTCAGCCGGATCTGCCGAAGACGCTGACGGAGCTTGTGCGGCAGAACGGCCTTGCGCCGTCGCAGCTTCGGCTGGAGATCACCGAGAGTGCCTACGTGGATAAACCCGATCGCCTGATTGCGCAGGTCAACCAGCTCCGCGACGCGGGGTTCAGCGTCGAAATGGACGATTTCGGCTCCGGCTATTCGTCGCTGAATATGCTCAAGGAGATGCACGTCGATGTCCTCAAGCTCGACATGAAGTTCCTCTCCGCCGGGGAGGACGACGCGCGCAGCCGTCAGATTCTTGCGTCGATAATCGCCATGGCCGTGGGACTGCACATGGACGTCATCGCCGAGGGTGTGGAGACGCAGCGGCAGGCGGATGCGCTGGCCGCCATCGGCTGCCGCTATATGCAGGGTTACTACTACGGCAAGCCAATGCCGCAGCAGGAGTTTGAAGCACTTCTGCGGGCGGAAAGTGCGAAGAAAAGCCCAGGAAGTCCCTGAATCAGGAATAAATTCCAAGATATTCCTGAACACTTTTTATAAAATTTCCACAAAGATTTCAACGATAACTGTGCAACTTCACGTTTTCTTAACGGAACCGACGAAATTTGCCGGACTGTGTTGAAAAATCGGACGGAATATGGTAAAAAATAGACGTAAAATTGATATTACGGGAGAGAAAGGGGCGAGAAATCGCACCCTTTCTTTGTGTGTACGGAGGTGTTACCATGGCATATATGCGGCTCGGCGATCTGCTGATTGCGGCGGGCGCGATCGATCAGGCGCAGCTCAGCGAAGCGCTGGCGCTTCAGAAGCAGACCGGCCAGCGCCTTGGTGACGTTCTGATCGATAACCGTATCATCACGGAGCGGCAGCTCATCGACGCGCTGCAAATGCAGCTCGGCGTCGATTTTATCGACCTGACCGCCGTCTCAATTCCGGTCGAGCTGGCGAAGCTCGTCCCGCGTGCGATTGCGAAGAAATACTGCGTCGTGCCGGTCAAGCTGGTCAAGGACGAGCTGTTCGTCGCCATGAGCGACCCGCTGAACTTCGTTGCGCAGGAGGAGATCAAGTCGGCCAGCCACAAGCAGGTCGTTCCGATGATCGCCACGCGCCGCGCCACCGAGCAGGCCATTGCCACGCTCTACGGCAGCGAGGGCACGGCGCGCGCCATCGAGGAGATGAAGCGCGAGGCTGGCTCGTCCTCCAACGACATTGTCCCTGTCCAGATGGCGCAGCGGGTCGACGCGGAAGCCGCCGCGCCGACAATCCGGTTCGTCAACTCCGTCATCGAGCGCGCCGTCACCGAGCGCGCCAGCGACATCCACCTCGAGCCGCAGGACGGCGAGATGGTCGTCCGAATGCGCATCGACGGCATTCTGCGCAAAATCCTCACGGTGCCGGCCAATCTGCAAAGCACCGTCGTCTCCCGCCTGAAGATCATGGGCGGCATGAATATTTCCGAGCACAAGCTCCCGCAGGATGGCCGCGCGATGGTGCGCGTCCGCCAGCATGAGATCGATCTGCGTATCTCCTCCATGCCCACGGTCTACGGCGAGAAGGTCGTGCTCCGTCTGCTCGATAAGTCGCAGCAGCATATCACGAGCCGCACAATCGGTCTCGAGGGCGATGACCTTGCCAAGTATGAAGCGCTGCTGAAAAACAGTAGCGGCGTCATCCTGCTTGTCGGTCCCACCGGCTCCGGCAAGTCGACGACCATGTGCGCCATGCTCCAGGAGCTTTGCAGCGAGGAGACCAATATTATGACGCTCGAAGATCCGGTGGAATACAACATCCCCGGCGTCAACCAGTGTCAGATCAACGAGAAAACCGGTATGACGTTCGCGGTCGGTCTGCGCGCGATTCTGCGCCAGGACCCGGACATCATCGCCGTCGGCGAAATCCGCGACGGCGAGACCGGCGCCATCGCCATCCGCTCCGCGATCACCGGCCATCTGGTGCTCTCCACCCTGCATACCAACGATTCTGTCGCCGCGATCGACCGCCTGGTCGACATCGGCGTCGAGCTGTATCTGATTTCCAGTGCGCTGCGCGGCGTCATTTCGCAGCGCCTTGTGCGTAAGGTCTGCCCGCACTGCAAAAAGGCCTACCGGCCGAACGCCGGGGAGCTGGAGCTGCTCGGTCTGCCGGCGGACTCCGACACGCAGTTCTACCGCGGCGAAGGCTGTGAGGAATGCTACCATACCGGCTATCGCGGCCGCCGCGCGGTGTTTGAAATCCTGACCGTCAGCGGCAAGGTGCGCCGGCTCATCAGCGAGGGCGCGTCCTACGATGAGCTATATGCCGCCGTGCGCGAGGGCAATTTTGTTACGATGCGCGAAAACTGCCGCGATCTGGTGCTGCGCGGCGAAACCACCGCGGCGGAAGCAGCCAAGGCGATCAACTCGACAGTAGACTGAGGTAGCTATGCTCGACATGGAAGAACTCATTGCGCGCGGACAGGAGTCCGGCGCGTCCGACATCCATATTGTCTGCGGTCTGCCGGTGAAATGCCGCGTCGACGACAGCATCCGTTCGCTCACCACCGAGCCGCTGTCCCATGAGGACTGCGAGGTCTACGCCCGTGCGCTGGCCGGCGATGAATACGCCGCGATGGAGCGCATCGGTGAGCTGGATCTGTCGCGCAGCTTTCTCTGCGGCGCGCGCACGAGAATCAATCTGTTCCGACAGCGCGGCGCTGTTTCGGCGGCCATCCGCATTCTGGCCGATCATATCCCGGAGCTTGAGGAGCTGGAGCTTCCGCCCGTCATCTCCGAATTTCCCGACTATCGCAGCGGCATCGTGCTTGTCACCGGCGAGACCGGCTCCGGCAAGTCGACGACGCTGGCCGCGCTGCTCAACCGTATCAACCACACCCGAAAGAGCCACATCATCACGCTGGAGGACCCGATCGAGTATCTCTACACGCCGGATCAGTGCATCATCAACCAGCGCGAGATCGGCACGGACACCCGCAGCTATGCCGACGGCCTGCGCGCCATCCTCCGCGAAGATCCGGACGTCATCCTGATCGGCGAGATGCGCGACCTGCCCACAATCGAGACGGCGCTCACTGCCGCTGAGACCGGCCATCTGGTCTTTGCCACGCTGCACACCAACTCCGCGGCCGATTCCATCGACCGCATGGTCAACGTGTTCCCCGAGGGGCAGCAGCGGCAGATCCGCCTGCAAGTGTCCGCCACGCTCCGTGCCATCGTCTCGCAGCAGCTCCTCCCGCGTAAAAGCGGTCGCGGCCGCGCAGCAGCCTGCGAGGTCATGGTCGTCAACAGTGCTATCCGCAATCTCATCCGCGAGGGAAAAACCCCGCAGATCGACAGCTTTATCACAATGAACGCCCAGAACGGCAGCGTCACGATGGACGGCGCGCTCCAGCACATGGTTCGTGACGGCACGGTCTCTTATGAGACGGCGCTTTCCTGCTGCCGTGACCGCGAAGCGTTCCAATCCGGTGCAAATCGGCGGTTTTAACCCGTCGGGAGGTGAACAGCCTTGACAACCTACAAGTACAAAGGCCTTTCGGAGGACGGCGTAAAGGTCTCCGGCGTCATTCAGGCGTACAACGAGTATGAAGCCGTCGCGCGCCTGCGCGACACCTGCTCCATCATCACGAAGATTGAGCCGGTTAAGGAGAGCACAGCGTCGGCCGCCAAGTCGGGCAGGCTCAAGCTCAAAGACAAGGAGCTGGCCATCCTCTGCTCCCAGTTTTCCATCATCCTCACGTCCGGCCTTCCGGTGGTGCGCTGCGTCGAGATGGTCGCTGCGCAGGCCAAGAGCAAGGAACTCCGGCGGATGCTGGAAAAGGTGGCCGAGGATGTCTCCGGCGGATACAGCCTTGCCCAGAGCTTTGAAAACAACTGCCCGACCCTCCCCGCGACGTTTGTCGAAACCGTCCGCGCCGGCGAACAGGCCGGTACGCTCGAAACCTGCTTCGACCGCCTGCACACCTACTACGATAAATCCGCAAAGACGCGCGCCAAAGTCGTCAGCACGCTGACCTACCCGGTCATCGTCCTGTTTGTAGCCGTCATCGTCTTTCTCATCATCATGCTCGTCGCCGTCCCGATGTTCACAAAAACCTTTGAAGAACTCGGCGCTGAGCTTCCCGGCATCACCAAGGGGCTGATCGCCTTCTCACGCTTTATGACGAACGACTGGTGGCTTCTGCTCGGCGCGGCGCTTCTGATCTGGCTTATCCGCGTGCTGCTGCGCAAAACCGACAGTGGCCGCCTGCGGCAGGACGAGGGCAAGCTGAAGCGCTCGCCGCTGCGCAGGCTGCACAGCATGAACGCCGCTTCGCAGTTCGCCTCCGCCATGGCCACGATGCTCACCGCCGGCCTGCCGATTGTCCGCGCGCTCGAGGTCACCTCGAACGTCGTCGCCAACTACGCCGTCGCCCGCGCCGTTCGCAGCGTGCGCCAGGGCGTGGAGCAGGGGCGCAGCATGGTCGACTGCATGGCCGAGTCGCCCTGCTTCCCCAAAATGCTGACCGAAATGACCGGTGTTGGCGAACGCTCCGGCAATCTCGAGCAGACCCTCACCGTCATCGGCGCCTATTTCGACAACGAGGTCTCCATCCTGACCGACCGGCTCCTCGCCCTGCTCGAACCGGCCATCACAATCGGCCTTGCCATTGTCACGGTGATCTTACTGCTGGCTGTCTACCTGCCGATGTTCTCCATGTACGGCAGCATGATCTAATCTTAGTCGTTAACCTCCCGGCGCACAACCCTCCCGGGCGGATACGCATAACATTAAATTTTGTAAAAGGAGTTCTTTTACCATGATTTCCAAGCTGTTGAAAAAAGACAAAAAAGGCTTTACCCTGATGGAAATGCTGATCGTTGTCGCGATCATCGCCATCATCGTCGCCATTGCCATCCCCACCTTCTCCAACGCCCTGACCAGAGCGAAGGTCTCCGCTGATAAGGCAAACGTCCGTGCCTACTATGCTGAAGTCACTGCTGCCTATATGCTGGAAGAAAAAGCTGCTGATGATCTGCCCACCGACGCAAACAATATCGCCAAGGGCGGCACACTGACGGTTGCCGGTACGGATGTCAAGATGCAGGCTGGCGCTGTTGCCTTCACAAAGACCGCTGATAAGTGGACGATCACCTACACTCCGGAAAACACAAAGTACGAAACGCTGTCTCTGTCCATGAACATCGGCTAATCACCGAACCCCATTACAACCCGCATCAATCGCGAACGGAGCCGGAGGGTTGCGGCTCCTGCGATGGTGCGGATGAAAGAAGCAGAGAGGAACCTGTGCCATGCTGTATCTATCTGTCGGAATCGCGGTCTATTGCGGCGTGCTGGCGTTTGTGCTCGGCGCGTGCATGGGCAGCTTTCTCAACTGTATGTCGTGGCGCATTGTCCATCAAGAGTCCGTCCTCCGCGGCCGTTCGCATTGCGACGCCTGCGGCCATGTGCTCTCCGCGTTCGACCTGTTCCCAATTTTCAGCTATCTGGTCAACCGCGGCCGCTGCCGCTGGTGCGGCGCGCGGCTGTCTGTGCGCCATCTCTGGGCGGAGGTGCTCACGGGCGTGAGCTATGTGCTGCTCCTGTTCAAATATGACATTTCGCTCCAAGCGCTCGAAGCGCTGCTGCTGGCGTCGATTCTGCTGGCAAGCGCCTTCGCGGATTTGGAGGGATATATCATTCCCGACCAGTTTATCGTGGCCGGGATTTTGCTCCGTATTCCGTTTTTCTTCTGCGTGGGCGACTGGCACAGAACCCTGCCGGACGCGCTGCTCGGCGGCTTTGCCGTCGGCGGCGGACTGCTGGCCGTCGTGCTGCTCTATGAAAAGCTCCGCAAGGTCGACGCCATGGGCGGCGGCGACCTCAAGCTGCTGTTTGTCGCCGGCCTGTATCTCGGCTGGGCGAAGAACCTTCTGTGCCTGCTCTTTGCCTGTCTGCTCGGCATCGTCTTTGCGCTTGCCACGCAAAAGCGGCGCCGTGCGCAGGAAAACGCGAAACTGTTCCCGTGGGGGCCATCCATCTGCGCCGCCGCCATCGCTGTGATGCTCTGCGGCGACTGGCTGATGGAAGCGTACCTGCGGCTATTCTAGGGTGTATCTGAAAACTCCCAATGCACCCGGACAGCGGGTCTTTTTGCGGTGCGCCGCGTCATTTTTCCTTGAAATACGTCAGTATTCCCGCGAAAAAATGTCTTGCTCAACGCAAAAATCCCTCGCTGCTGGTCACATCATGAGTTTTCAGATACACCCTAAAGCGCACAAGTGTTTGGAAAGTGAGGTCGTGCACCATGGCTGGAAATCTGGTTGCATTGGACATCGGCAGTTCCCAGGTCAAGCTGGTCTGGTATGCCGGAACTACAAGAAAAAAAGCGGTCGCGGCCGATCTGCCCGACCACATGGTTGCAAACGGCGGGATCGTCTCGATGGACGCGATGGCGGACTTCCTGCGCGATACCGCCAGGCGGAACGGCATCCCGCGCACCAATGCCGCCGTCATTCTGCCCGCGTCGCAGGTCTTTACGCGCAATGTCGACGTCCCGGCCATGACCGACGCGCAGCTCGCCTACAACCTGCCGTTCGAGTTTAAGGATTATCTGACGCAGGAAAAGAGCCGCTACTATTTCGACTATGCCGTGCAGAGCCTTGTCAAGGACGCATCCGGCGCCGTGCGCCAGATGCGCCTGTTCGCCTGCGCAGCGCTCAAGTCCACGATCGAGGACTACCGCGCTATGCTCCGACGCGCCGGCTTCCGCCTGAAATCGGCCATTCCCGAGGAAGCGGCCTATGCCGCACTGCTGGCCGGCTATCAAAAGCGCGCCTCCGCCGCCCCGACGGACTACTGCTTCGTCGATCTCGGCTTCAACGCCATCCGGATGCAGATTTTGCACGACGATGTATTTATGATGCGCCGCACGGTCGACCTTGGCCTGTTCGATCTCGTCCGCAGCCTGTCCGAGACGCGCGGCGTCGACGAGCACATGGCGCTCGAGCATCTGCGCAGCGACTATGAGGGTGCGCTCGATGACGCCGCCTCGCAGGAACTCTATCACCGCATGGCCGTTGAAATTATGAAGGCCGTCAATTTCTACAACTACAACAACCGCGAACAGACGCTTCAGCGCATCTATCTCTGCGGCGGCGGCGCGGCCATCGGCCAGATCCGCGCGGCCATCACCGAGCTGACCAATCTCGACATCCGCCCGGTTGCCGAGCTGCTGCCGGACGGCGCCGCGCTGGAGCAGCCGTGGCTCTATGCCAAGGCCATCGGCTGCGCGCTGCAAGCCTGAGAGGAGGTGGGCGCATGAACAAAGAACCGAAACCCAAATCGCGCAAGGCAGTCAAATGCCCCGCCAAGCGCACGGTGAACCTCGCCAAGCGCGAGAGCCGTACGCAGAGCACGCTGACGATCGTCATCGGCGCACTGCTGATTGCGCTGTTGGCCTTCGCCGTCGCCAAGTTCGGCGTGCTCGATCAGTTCGACCGGCTCAGCGCCGCCGAGCGGGTCTACGATTCCGTGCATGAGCAGTACGTCCAGATGCAGGACGCCATTGCAAACTATCCTGCCGTCGAGCAGGAGTACCGCACCTACTCCCGCAAGTGGATGCAAAACACGACGAGCGGCCTGTTCGTCTCGGTCGACCGCATGGACGTGCTCGATCTGCTCGAAGCCCGTCTGATGTCCTGCGGCACGGTCAATTCCTTCTACG
The DNA here is from genome assembly GCA_934661135.1 of uncultured Oscillospiraceae bacterium. Lineage (GTDB taxonomy): Bacteria > Bacillota > Clostridia > Oscillospirales > Oscillospiraceae > CAG-170. The sequence goes on along the minus strand of CAKUJA010000004.1, from coordinate 10,996 downwards.
TCCAAAACGACACCGTCATCGTCACGATGTCCGATATGAACCTCGAGGAGATCTCCATCATGTTTGCCGACCTCCAGCGCCAGCCGATTGTGGCCAGCGCCGCGCTGACCATCGCGTCCACCACGCAGGACTCGGCCAATTCCGATCTCGATTTCTCCATCACCATCATTTTGCAGTCCGCAGAGGAGCCTGAAGCATGAGACGTGCCTTTACCACCCGTGAAAAAGTCCTGCTGGTCGTGCTCGCCGTGCTTGTCATCGGCATCGGCTATTTCAAGCTGCTGCTCGAGCCGATCAACGACAAAATTGCAGACTATCAGGCGGATATGACCGCCGAGCAGGATGAAATCCTGCAAAATACAGCCGTGCTCATGCAGATGCAGCAGATGCAAACCGAGCTGGAGGAAATCCATGCCGCGGGCGGCGTCAAGCCGCTCCCGTCCTACGATAATTCCGACGCGCTGCTCGTCGAGCTGAACACGGTGCTCGGCCGCTCGCGCGACTATTCCCTCAACTTCGGCGCCGTCGCCCCGCTGGAGGATAGCGCCTACATCATGCGCCGCCCGCTCAGCCTGACGTTCTCGACCGATACCTACGCGCAGGCGCGCAGCATTCTCAACGATCTGCACGACAGCGATAATATCAATCAAATATCAGATTGTTCCATCAGCTTCCAGAAGGACAATACCGTCAGCGTCACGCTGACCATTGCCTATTTTGAACTGGTTGGATGACCATAGAGCAGACCGGAATCCAGTATATGGCCCCGGTTTTCTGCTTTTTCTCAGCAATATTCCGAAAAGGCTTCCGCTTGGAGTAGATACGTATGACACATCGCAAACCGCAACAACAAAATCACCGCTGCGCCGGCTTCACGCTCACGGAGCTGCTGATTGTCGTGGCCGTGCTCATCGTCCTGATGGGCATTGCCCTCCTCTCCGTCACGGCCATCCGCAAAAACCTGCGCCAGAAGGAGCTGGACAGCAAGGCCGAGATCCTCTATGTCGCCGCGCAGAACCGCATGGCGGAGCTGCGCGCCGCCGGCTACGACGGCCTGTATCAATACCGCGCCGACGCCGGCAACGGTGTCAAAAAGGTGGGGCTCACCCCGCGCGATGTCGCGCCCGACACCGATCTGAGCGACGATTCGCTCTGCTATGTCGAGTCCGCCCTGAAAACCGGTGATGCAGGCGAGATGCTCTCCAATGCGGCCGATGCCGTCCTGCCCGAGTCCGCTGTCGACCTCGAGCTTTGGAATAACCAGTGGCATATCGAGTATGACCCGGACAGCGGTAGCGTCTACGGCGTGTTTTACAGCGAGACGGATGCGATCCCCACCGATATGCAGGCGCTCGATCTGCTGCGCGTGAAGGGCAACCGTCTGTCCGGCGGCGCGGTTGTCGGCTACTATGGCGGCGACGTCGCGCAGACCGATTCCGCCGACGCGCTCTATCCTGGCATCACGATTGTCAATGCGGAAAAGCTCATTGCCACGTTCTATTGCAGCAATCCGACCGAGGATGCGCTGACGTTTACCATCCGCCTGTCCGATGGGCAGAACGAGTATACGCGAACCGTGCCGTCCGACCGGCTTGAGCAGGTCAACAGCCGCACCTTCCGCTACACGTGGGTGCTCGACAGCCTGACGAGCGACTCCGCCCGCTTCTATGCCCAGACCGAGGGCAAGCTCCGCTGCGGCGCCGACCTGAATATCCGGCTCACCGTCAGCAGCGAAAACGCGCATATCGACGATGCCGCAACCGACCGCACCACCAACAGCCTCTTTGCCTATCGCGAGGGCACGGCGGCCGGTACCGCGCTCATCGGCTATGGCCGTCACCTGCAAAACCTCGATCAGGCGTCCCATGTCAGCGACGCCATCCATACCGCCGTCCAGATCAGCGACATCTCCTTCCGCGACGATGCCGGCAACGATCAGGACTGGTACTCCTACTACGGCGACGACTTCAAGCCGATTGAAAACGACAACCTCAGCCGCTATACCGGCCGCTATGAGCTGGGCGACACGCGGCTGGATACTGCGATCTACGCGTTGCACATCAGCCGCAGCTCTGCCGCAGCGTCAGCCGCTTCTGCCGCAAATGCCGCAAACGTCTCTGCCGCAAGCTCTGCCGCTTCTGCCGCATCGTTTGCCGCAGAATCCTTTGCGGGTTTGTTCCGCACCTTCTCCGGCACGCTCGAACATATCACCCTCACTGCGACAAAAATCGACGGCGGAACGGCCGTCGGCGCGCTGGTCGGGCAGGCCGACGGCGATTTGAAAATTCGCAATTGTAGTGCCTATTTAAGCCGAAAACAGGGGGATTTAGACGGGATTGACCCCGTAAAAAGTGCGGATTTGGTTCAGCCGTGGCTTACCGGCGATACAGTCGGCGGATTGGTCGGCCGTACGCTTGCCGGTACGACCGTCACCATCGAGTCCTCCTTTGCGGCAACCGCGCTCCGCGGCAGCGCCTACGCCGGCGGTCTGGTCGGCTATGCCGCCGGAGCTATCACTGCAAACACAATATATAGTGATTGCTATCTTGCTGGAAACACAACAGGTGGTATTATAGGCGGAAGCGCGGAGACTGCGCAGATTACGCTTTCCGAGTTCTACACCGCCGGTTATCAGACCGCCGCGGCAGTTGCGGCAGGCGTTGCCGCAGCTCCCGCCTCCATGAAAAATGGCTATTCCGCCTGCGATTTCACAACTTCTTCTGGAATAAAACTCTATTCTACGGCGATTTCTGGGAAAGCTGAGAACATTTTCTATCTTTCTGGTCAAAACGGCATTAGCGGCTCCGAACGGCTGGACTATACGGATCTCAGCAAAAACGGTGCCGCAAAGCTCGGTGCCGCATTCACGCCGTATTCCGGCGGCGCAAGTTATCCGTATAACCTGCTAAATCAGGGCCTTGAGACCTATTCCTACCCGCGGCTTGCCGCATTGGAGCATTACGGCGACTGGCAGGCGGAGTTTGAGTCCGGCGCGCTGGTTTACTACGAAGTTTACGCCGACGGGAGCTGCGGGTTCCAGGGGGCGAACGTTTCTACGCTAGTTAGCGGCAAAATTGCGGCTGGCGACGGCTACGCCCTGGCATATCAAGCGGAACAGAAGCCGGATGTGAATGAGGAGATTGCGGTTGTTTACGGCGAGGGCTACGGCACACTGCGGCAAAAGACGTTCCGTGCCGGTGCGACCATTGCGGCAAGCAGCGGCGAGAGCCGCTACTACCTCGTGCCGCTGCCGCGGGATGTGGTGAATCCGGAGTATTCCGATACAAGCGCCGCAACGCCGTTTTACCAGAAGATCATCGTGAACGATGTGACCTATTACTACAACCCCTATTTTGCAAAGACCGTGGTTGCGAACGTCAGCGGCGACAACGCGCCGGGCGCTCCGGACGTGGTCTATCTGCGGACGGCGCGGCAGCTCTACTATCTGAGCCGCTACTATGCAAAGTATGCCGATGAGACGGCCAAGCGTCCGTTTGAGCAGGAGCTTGACATCGACTACACCAGCTACGACTGGAGCTATGCGAACCGGAGCGAGGCGGTGACGACACAGGCGCCGATTGACAGCGCGTATGGCTTTCTCGCGAACTACAACGGCGGCTATCATACCGTGACTGGAATCTCGATTGCGTCCAGCTCGGCGGCAATCGGCCTGTTTGGTACAATTGAGCGGCGCGGCACGGTGCGCAACCTGTTTTTGACCGGACGGGTTGGGACGGAACAGATTATGGCGCGCAACGCGGACGGCGGCTCGGCGGTTTCGGGCAGCCGGTATTCCGCGCAGGTCGGCGCGCTTGCGGGCGTCAACAGCGGTACGATTCAAAACTGCGCCGTAAGCGGCTATACGATGCACTACTACGGCTACCGCTCCAATGTGGTGATGGTCGGCGGCATGGTTGGCTGCAACTACGGCACGATCCGCGGCAGCAGCGCGGACGCGGCGGATCTTTCGCTGGCGAATACGAACGCGACGGCCTATGCGGGCGGCTTTGCGGGGCAGAACAGCGGTACGATTCTCAACAGCTATGCGCTGGGGAGCATCACCGTGCTTGACGCGCGCAACAGTACCGTATGGATTGCGGGATTTGCGGCGGACAACGGCTCCGGCATGATTCGACGCTGCTACGCGGCGACGGCGCTGACGGCGTCCGGCACGGCGGAGTCCTATGGCTTTGCGCATACCGGAGGCGCGGCGGTGGAGTGCTGGTACCTTGACGGCGGGACATACAGCTACGCGGGCAAGCTCTATGCTTACAACACCTCGAGCAATGAGTTCGCAAAGAAGGGGCTTGCCGCAGGCACGGCGATCACCGGCGCGGAGCTGCAACGGCTGCGGATGCGTGAATTCGGTACGGCGGCGGCTTCGTACGCCCACGAGCAGACCGGCACGCAGACGGACAGCTATCTCTATCCCACAGCGGTGCAGAGCGGCGGACGGTATGTCCACTTCGGTAACTGGCCGATGCAGCAGGACATCGGTACGCTCGGCGTGTTCTACTGGGAATATGAGCATGGCGGCAGCAACAGCGGCTACCACTTCAGCTATGTCGGCACGAATCAGGGCGACGAGATTTCGTCGGACAAGACGGATCTGCTGCATGGCAAGTCGCTCTGCGAGGAGCACGACGACGGCGGCGTTATCACAGCCTACGGCTACGGCTACTTCTATAAGGCGGATGAGGATGCGCCGAAGCTGACGTCGGACGACAGCAATTTCGGCGAGGTGCATACGCAGGCGGGCGAGGCGCTGCACGCGCAGATGCCGGACTACAGGTTCATCGCCTACCAGACCGGCGAGGGCAGCACACGGCTGCACACCTCGGCGCACACGCGCAACAGCACGTGGACGCTCTACTATGGCGCGGCGGCAAATCCGACGGCGGTCTATACCTACTCGGTCTGCCCGTTCTTTGCCGATGCGCTCAGCCTGGACTCGATTCAGCTTGCCGGACAGCAGAGGAAAACGCTGGACAGCGTGAAACCCGGCGATGCGAATAACGAGTATCAGATTCGCTCCGTCGCGCAGCTCCAGAATATCAACTGGAACAGCGCGATGCAGACGGCGGCGCATTCCATTACCAGCACGACCTATCAGGACACGGCGCAGGTCAGAACGTGGGTGGAGTCCTATCGCGGCGGGTATTATCAGAACAGCGATGTGCTGACCCGCAATTGCTATCCGTATCTGCTGAGCGGCGCGCCGGGAGATATTCCGGCGGCAGCGGAGGAGCTCCGCTGGGAGCAGAGCCACGACCTCGATTCCTACGGCGAAAACGGGTCGGCGGACTTTACGCCGATCGGCAGCCTGTATGACAAGGACAACGCGGGCAGCACCGCGAACCCCTATGTCGCTTTCTTTGCGTACAGCTACGACGGACAGGCCTACGCCATCAAGAATCTCTCGATTCACAGCACGAACCAGTGCGTGGCGCTGTTCGGCATTACGGCGGGCGCGCAGCTCCGCAATATCGTCATGTACTCTGAGCGCAACAACGAGATTGTGAATCTGCCGAACGGCATTGACTGGTATAACCTCGGCGGTCTGGTCGGCTTTGCCGGCAGCCGCAAAAGCTCCGTATCGGCGCAGACAAACAGCGTCTTTACGAACTGCACGGTCTCCGGCTACCAGATCATCGACCGGCGCGGCAAGGGGACGACCGATGGCGGCAACAACCACGCGCCCGGCTGGGGCGGCGGCAACGTCGGCGGACTGGTGGGAATGACCAACATGGACATCACCAACTGCACGTCGGTCAACGATATTATCATTGATGTCGGCTATAACAACCAGTATATGAACCTCCGCGTCGGCGGAATTGCGGGCGTGTGCCGCGCAACGATCAACTCGTGCTATGCGGGCGGCTCCATCGAGAGCAGAGTATCGTCCTCGGCGCTGTGGGACGGCGGCAACCAATACTGCCTGAATATCTGGGCCGGCGGTATTGCGGGCGGGATTGTCGTTCGAAACGCGGGCGACATGGCGAGTCTGCTCGGCTACGTCGACCGGTCGCTGGTGGTGGCGAACTGTTATAGCTACGTGCAGATGCCGGCGGCACCAAAAACAACCGGCAGAACCTACAACCATGTCCGCGCGTCGATGTCGATTGCGTCCAACGGCGAAATGATGGCATGGTTTGATACAAACCCGGTTCCTGCGCGGACAACGCGTATTTACAACTGCTACGCGCTGAAGGACGCCGTCACCGGTACATCGGACTACCAGAATTATGCGTCGTACAGCAGCTTTAACGGTACGAATCTCAACAACATCGATAGCAGCAGCAGCCGACAGGTGCTTGTTTACAACGACTCGACGATGTATCTGAGCTATGAGGAGATGGCCGACGCGCAGGCGATGAAGGCGCGCCTGAACCGGGGCGCGACCAGCGTGCAGGTCGACTACTCCGGAAGCTGGTATCCGTGGACGCCGATGCTGTCCGGTGCGTTTGACAGCGTGACCGTGGAGGAAAACGGCGCGCGCATCGACGGCAAATACAGCTTCCCAGGCAACGACAGCACACTGAAGGGACGGAACTATCCGTTCCTGACGGTGTTGAAGCAGACCGACGTGTTTGGCCGCGCGGTCAACGTGCACTACGGCACCTGGTCGAAATTCGGCCTGTATTGGGAGCGCACGAACGCATCGTTTGACCTGTTTGCAAACCGCAGCGAGGACGCCGAAACCGGCGGGACGCTGCCGCTGCTGGCGCTGAAGCTCCGTGTCTATGGAAGCGCGGGCGGCACGCTGACGGCAGACGACATCACAATCTGCGACGACGAGGGACAGCCGATTGCGGCGGGAGAAGTCCCGCTGAAGGTACATTCGGTGTCCGGGTATCAGACGGATACGACGGGCGGCTATTATACCGTCACGTTTACCGGCCTGCGCAAGGGCATGGCGTATGTCTATGCGTCGCTCGGCGGTAAACAGGCGGAGACGATGATTACCGTGACCGGCGAGATGACGCTCGTCGCGGACATGATGAGCCTGACGATCGCGCCGGGACAGAGCATGAAGCTCGGCCTGCGGCTCTATACCGCCGGTGAGGACGGCAGCCAGAAGGCGCTTGCGCTGGACGAGACGATGCTGGAAGCGCTGCAATGGACGGTCGAGGCAAATCCGTATCTCGGCGATGTGGACCCGGTGATCTCTTACCCGGAGCGGATGGAGCTTGACGAGACGAAAACGATGCTCCTGCTGCCGGTCATGGGCAACGTGGTCAGCGAGAGCGAAAGCGTCGGCGGCCAGCTTCAGATTGTGTGTACGTATCAATACGGCGACGCGCAGGACGAGAAGCTGACGGCAGAATGCAAGATCTCCACAACGACGCTGCCGGTGGATGTTGTCGCGCTGAGCAACGGCGCGACAGTCAGCGGCGCGCGTATTCTCTACTCCGGCGAGGTTCGCACGCAGGATCCGGCTGCTGCCGGTGCGACGATGCAGACGCCGGGACTTTACCTGACGCAGAGCTATCTGACCGCGATGGCGCTCGACAATGTCACCTACGCGCAGATTCGCGTGCTGATTGACGGCACGGAATACCTGCTGGACGAAAACGGCGACGCCTATACGACGGCGGGCGAGGACGGCAAGACCCATGTGACGCTCGGCGCAGGCTGGGCAGAGATGCAGGGGATGCTGTTCTGCGAGCTGACCGGCACGACGGAGCAGGCGCGGGATGTGACGCTGCGCGTGGCGATCTGCCGCGCGGGTGAGACGATCGCGACGCTTGAAACCACGATCGCCGGAACCGGGGAGATTGAAAACCCGGACGAGACAGGAGACAAGCAGGAACCGGACGGCGGCGATGAGACCCCGGGCGAGGACGGCGGTGAAAACGGCCAGACGCCGGGGGAAACAGATTCCGCCGGGGGCGAAAACAACAATCAGACCGATGCGGCAACCGGCAATCCGGGCGGCGCCGCTCAGCCGGAGCAGCCGAACCCGGAGGAGACCGGCGGCGAGGAGGAACCCGATTCGCAGGCGGACTGACGCGGGAGGACACAGGGAGTAAGCATGAACGCACTTCAGAAAAAATTACATAGCAATGCCGGTGCGTCCATGATGATGGCGCTGCTGCTGATGCTCGTTGCACTGCTGGTGAGCGCGGTCATCATTTCCGCAGCCGTCAGCTCGGCGGCCACCGTCCGCGCGGACCGTACGCAGCAGCAGACGTACCTCACGGTGAGTTCCGCCGCGGAGCTTCTGCGCGATAAGATCACTGGCGGCGGCTGCAAATATGAAAAGATTGTCACCAATCTCTACCGGAGCCGCAACAAGGTGGAGCTGCTGGACAGCAGCACGGTCTATCAGAATGCCGACGGTGCGTTCAGCAAGGTGCTTTACGACGCGATAGACCGGATTCAGACGACCGGCGGCGATTTTCAGGGCACCTACACGATCTCCGTTGAGGACTATGATCCGGTGACGGCAGAGGTATTGCTGCACGATCAGTCTGACGCGGAAGGCGTGCCCTGCTACCGGCTGACGATCTGGTTCACCGGCGGGCAGGCGGCGAGCCGATACCGGCTCTGCTTGACCGTGGATGGGATTGAGACGACGTCGGAGCCGTCTGAGTCGCAGGGAACGTTCAACGGCCTGCCGTGTTTTCAGGAGGTCATCACCACGACGGTGGATTGGAAAAACGCGAAGATCCAGCGGAAGGAGGCGGGCGCGCAATGAAAAAGCTCTGCTCCAACTGCGGCGAAACGCTGCTGGAAACGATTGCTGCGCTGCTGGTCGCAACGCTGGTGCTGCTGTTTTTGGCGACGGCGATCGCGGCCGCGACGCGCGTGAACAAGAATGTGCGGGAGAGCGACGTTTCGTTCCACTATTCGCAGGAATATGCGACGGATGCGACGACAAAGCGGGTGGAGATTACGGATCGGGACGGATTCTACCGCGAGCAGATTCCGGTTTATGAGTATACCGACCGGCAGGGGAACTACCGCTATTACAAGGAGGCGACCGGCGATGAATAGACAACGGCCGGCCGCGGCGCGCGCGTCAAGGGCGAAGCAGGGATTTACGCTGGTGGAGCTGCTCTGCGCGATTGTGGTGTTGCTGCTTGTCAGCGCGCTGATGGTGACAGGGATTCAGCTCGGCATTCGTGCGCTGAACAAGTCGGTTTCCGCATCCGAGGCGCGGGTGCTCTGCTCTACACTGCAAACGACGGTCAGTGATGAACTCCGCTACGCCGGCACGACGCAGAGAGACGGCGAAGCGATTACCTTTTTCAGCCAGAATTACAGCGGCGAAGGTGTGGGGTTTTCGGCCGATGAGGAGGGACACGTCCTGCTCGGGGAAAAGAAGCTGCTGCCGAATAACGCCTATCCACACGGACTGCGCGCCACAGTGCAGCTTACCGATTACGACAGCGGCCGCCGCGTTTTCAGTGTGGCGGTTACGGTGACAAACGCGTCCGGCACGGTGTTGGCGGAGACGGCATTTGAGGTGCGCCAGCTCAATGAGCCGGCGGTCACGGAAGGTTAGGGCGGCGCCGCGCAATTCGGTAAGCAGATTCGGCGAGAATTTTTTCGTCAAGCCAAGATTCGAAAAACGCAGGAATACATACAGTATTCCTGCGTTTTGCAATCTTTTATTTGCGCCAAAATCTCCGACATTGTTATGCCGGAGATTTTTTATTGGCTTTGCTTCCTACTGGCTATACAGTGGTTTACTGACTGCGCGACTTAAAACAGCGGCACAATCGCTTTCGCATAAGCCTCTGCCAGCCAGCGCGCGCCGGTTTCGTTCAGATGCACACCGTCGGCTGTAAATGTGCCGCTTCCGTGTGCGGCAGCGGCCTGCTGTGCAAGCTCATGTGCTGGGAGAAACACGTCGGCATACTCCATGGCCAGCGCACGGACACATACCTGCTTCGGTGCAAGATCTTCCGCAAAATACGTTTTATCGGGAACCGGAAAAGGTAAAGTCAACGTCCGGGTGCTGCGCGCGCAGAAGTTGTGCGGCGTAATAGGGATATCCCGTTCCGAGATCCAGCGGATTTTCGCGGACGCGGTCAGCATCCGTAATGCTGTTACTCTGAAACAGCAGCTTACTCTGCCAAGCCGTATTTGACTTTGACGCGGTCGAGCTTTTCGAGCATGGGTTCGGCAATCAACCACAGGAAGAAAAACGTGGCAATGGCGCGCACCAGATCGACCGGAAGGCCGGTGACGTAGTAGCTTAAAATGATTTTCCAGTTGATCGTGTTCGACCACATGAGCGCAGACGCGGGATTCATAATGCCGCCATACACGATGGTCGAGCAGATCACGCCGAAGATACAAAGGCTCAGCCGCCCGCGCCGCAGAACGCCCTTGCGGTACAGGACACCTCCCAGCCAGCCGATGATGCCCATCGAGAACATTTGCCACGGCGTCCACGGCCCCTGGGAAAAGAGCATATTGGACACCAGCATGGTCATCGCGCCAACTAGGAACCCTGTTTCGCCGCCAAAAGCCACGCCCGCGAGAATCGTCATGGCAACGACCGGCTTGAACTCCGGCAGCATGAAGAACGCAGCGCGTCCTGCCACATTCAGCGCGACGAGCACGGCAATGAGCACCAGCTCCCGCGCCTGCGGCTTTCTGCCCTCGAAAATCAGGAAGAACGGCAACATACATTCCAGCAAAATGAGCAGCGAAATGAAGTAATATTTTCGCCCTGCGAAGTAGTACACGCCGACAAACAGCGTCAGAGGAATCAAAAGCAGGATGAGCAGCGTTGCGAAGATCGTGCGTTTTTTCAGCTTGCGCTTTTCAAGCGGCGTTTGCACCAGATAATCCGGCCGGTCTGCCTTGCGGCTGATGGAGAGCGCGAAGACGAGCAGGGAGAGAAGCAAAATGCCGTAGAGCTTGAGCTGCCCGCCTGCCAGCGCGGTCATGCCGTTTGCGTCTATGAGCTTTGTCAAATCCGTCACGCCGATGGCCTGCACGATCAGCGCCAGCGAAGCGGCACCGGACACGGCGGCAAG
>CAKUJA010000003.1 GCA_934661135.1 uncultured Oscillospiraceae bacterium | reverse complement strand
GCAGCCGTTAGCGACGAAGGAGCTTTACGGATGCGGCATACCCCTTGCGGGTACTGTCCGCCCGCTTCTTCCGGTTTTCTCCGCCCCTACAATTCTATCGTATTTTTTCCGAATTCCATACACCGTAGTTTCCAAGGGCGCTCCTTCTGACGCGGCCGCTGGAAGGGGTTGGTGGAAACCATTCGGAAGGTTTCCTCGAGCTTTTTTTTCTTTTGCCAGGCGGTTTCTTTTTGGAGAAGCAAAAAGAAACTACCGTCCGTGCCCCTTTCTCCGAAAAGAGGCGAAAAGAATGAGGACACAAAAAGCGCCCCAGGTCTCATCCTTGAGACCTGGGGCGCCTTGTCATCAATTCAGGAAGCGCTCAATTAACCCTTCATTGCTTCCTCAACAGCGACCGCGACAGCGACCGTTGCGCCGACCATGGGGTTGTTGCCCATGCCGAGGAAGCCCATCATCTCCACGTGTGCCGGGACAGAGGAGGAGCCTGCAAACTGTGCATCACTGTGCATACGACCCATGGTGTCGGTCATGCCGTAGGAAGCCGGGCCGGCTGCCATGTTGTCCGGATGCAGGGTACGGCCTGTGCCGCCGCCGGAAGCCACAGAGAAGTATTTCTTGCCCATCTGGACACATTCCTTCTTGTACGTGCCGGCGACCGGATGCTGGAAGCGGGTGGGGTTGGTGGAGTTGCCGGTGATGGAGACGTCAACGCCCTCCTTGTGCATGATGGCAACGCCCTCACGCACGTCGTCCGCACCGTAGCAGCGCACGTCAGCGCGCTCGCCCTCGGAGTAGCGGATCTCGCGCACGATCTTCAGCTCGCCGGTCGCATAGTCAAACTGCGTCTGGACGTAGGTGAAGCCGTTGATACGGGAGATGATCTGCGCAGCGTCCTTGCCAAGTCCGTTCAGGATCACACGCAGCGGGGTCTTGCGCGCTTTGTTGGCGTTCTTGACGATGCCGATTGCACCTTCCGCAGCCGCGAAGGACTCGTGGCCGGCGAGGAAGCAGAAGCACTTGGATTCTTCGCTCAGCAGCATCGCGCCGAGGTTGCCGTGGCCAAGGCCGACCTTGCGGTCGTCCGCAACGGAACCGTCCAGGCAGAAGGCCTGAAGACCTTCACCGATGGCAGTAGCCGCTTCCGCAGCCGTCTTAACACCCTTCTTCATGGCGATCGCCGCGCCGACCGTGTATGCCCAGCAGGCGTTCTCAAAGCAGATCGGCTGAATGCCCTTTACGATTTCATACGGGTCAAAGCCCTTCGCCTGGCACATCTCGCGGCAGGCCTCTACGGACTCGATGCCATACTGTGCGAGGACGCCGTTGATCTTGTCGATTCTTCTTTCGTAGCTTTCAAACAATGCCATTTTCGTGTCCTCCTTCTCTTAGTCCTTGCGCGGGTCGATATACTTCGCCGCGTTGTCCCACTGGCCGTAATGACCCTGTGCCTTCTTCATGGCCTCTGCGGGTTCGGTGCCGGCCTTGATGAAGTCCATCATCTTGCCGAAGTTGATGAATTCGTAGCCGATGATCTCGTCTTCCTTGTTCAGGGCGATCTTGGTGACATAGCCTTCTGCCATTTCCAGATAGCGCGGACCCTTTGACTTTGTGGCAAACATCGTTCCAACCTGGCTGCGCAGACCCTTGCCGAGGTCCTCCATCGAAGCGCCGACTGCAAGGCCGTCCTCCGAGAACGCGGACTGGCTGCGGCCATAGACGATCTGAAGGAACAGCTCACGCATCGCGGTGTTGATCGCGTCGCAGACGAGGTCGGTGTTGAGCGCTTCAAGGATGGTCTTGCCGATCAGAATCTCAGATGCCATTGCGGCAGAGTGAGTCATACCGGAGCAGCCGATGGTCTCCACCAGCGCTTCTTCGATGACGCCGTCCTTAATGTTCAAAGACAGCTTGCAGGCGCCCTGCTGAGGTGCGCACCAACCCACGCCATGGGTAAAGCCGGAGATGTCCTTGATTTCCTTTGCCTGAACCCATTTGCCCTCCTCGGGGATGGGAGCCGGGCCGTGATATGCGCCTTTGGCGACTGGACACATATGCTGAACTTCCGCAGTGTAAATCATATCGTTCTTCCTTTCAGAGAAAAATTCAGGGCGGTTTGGGAATGCCCATATTGCCGATATTACGATAGAATTATACCCAAATCGCGCCGTAAAGTCAAGGAATGCCAAGCAAAAGATCAAACAATTTGTCTGGAGTGTATCTGAAAACCGTCGATGTGGCCGGTAGCGGGGAATTCTCGTGCTGAGCAAGACATTTTTTGCAGGAATACCGACGTGGTTCAAGGGAAAATGACGCAGCGCAGCGCGAAAAGGCACGCTGTCCGGGTGCGTTGGCAGTTTTCAGATACACCCTAGTCACATTTATCCAATCTGTCGTATATTCTGAAGGTAGTAGATTTCAGCAAATTGGAGCGATCATCATGTTCAATTGGAACCTGTCACAGCTTCCGCCTGGCGCATCCGCAACAGTCACCCAGATCGGTGTGGAGCCATACCTGCGCGGCAAGCTGCTTGCCCTCGGCCTTGTGCCCGGTACGCGCGTCGCCTGCCTGCACCGCGCGCCCTCCGGCAGTCCGATTACATTCCGTGTCCGCGGCGCCGCCATCGCGCTCCGTGCGCACGACGCTGCCAGGATTCTGGTGTCGCCATGGGAATGAAGTCTGCCGCTGTCAGCCGTCCGGCGCACAGAGGGGCAGGGGAACCCGAACGCCGGATTTTGCTGACTGGCAATCCCAACGTTGGCAAAAGCACGCTCTTTAACGTCCTGACCGGCCGCAGCCAGCATACCGGCAACTGGCCGGGAAAAACCGTCGCGCTCGCCGAGGGGAGCTATGTCTACAAGGCTTCTCGATATATGCTGACCGATCTTCCGGGTACCTATTCGCTCACCGGCTCGTCTCCGGAGGAGCAGATTGCCGCCGAAGCAATTCAGCAAAAAAACGCAGACTGTATTCTGGCCATCTGCGACGCAACCAATTTCGAGCGCAGCCTTCTGCTGGCGCTCCATATCATGGAGCAGACCGACTCCGTCATTCTCTGCGTCAACCTGATGGATGAAGCTGCGCGCGACGGGATTCGGCTCGATCTTCCGAAACTCGAGTCGCTCTTGGGCATCCCGGTCGTCGGGATCTCCGCCGCCAGGCGCGAGGGGATCGACCGTCTGCAAGAGCGGCTGCGTGCCGTCTGTGATGGCTTTGAGCGTCCGCACCCCAACCGTCTGTCTCTCACCTGCGTATCTGCCGCCGAACGTCAGTCCGCAAACAAGAGTGGTACTGTGCACGATTGTGCTTACGCCGCAACGCCTGCCGCAAGCTGCGGCGCGCTGCCGCAATCTGCCGCACGCAGCCGCAAGCAAGCACTGCCGCAATCCAGCCGCGCGCTGCCGCAGTCTGCCGCAATGCTCCGCCGCGCAGAGGAAATTGCACAAAAAGTTCTGATTTCCACTGGAACACAGGAACGCACAAAACGGCTGGATAAGTTGCTGACAGGCCGATTTACTGGCGCAATTTGTATGATTCTCCTACTGTTTTTTACCCTTTGGCTGACGATTTTCGGCGCGAACTATTTGTCCGACAGGGTCGAAACAGCATTTCGATACGGTGGAAGCATTCTGAAAAAAGCTCTGAATTTCCTACCCTCATGGCTGTCCGGACTTTTGATCGACGGTGTCTACGGTACCACTGCAAAGGTGATTTCCGTCATGGCACCGCCTGCTGTGATTTTCTTCTCAATGTTCGCAATTATTGAAGAAATCGGAGTATTTCCGAGAATATCATATCTATTAGATTCAAATTTCAACAAGTTCGGCGGCTGCGGAAAGCAAGCGCTGACGATGTGCATGGGTCTCGGTTGTAATGCGGCAGGGGTAATGGGGTGCCGGATTATCGATACTGACCGCGAACGATTCGCGGCAATTCTGACAAATAGTTTTGTACCCTGCAACGGACGCTTTCCTCTTATAATCGCACTTGGGACGGCGCTGTTTGCCGGTCGCGGCGGAACATTGGAATCGGCCGTTTCTTTGACTTTTGTTCTGATTGGAGCATTTTTTGTGACGCTATTGACAACTGGTTTTTTGACCAAAACGTTCCTGAAAGGTACTTCTTCAGCTTTCGTCATGGAAATGCCGCCCTACCGCTCGCCGCAAATTATCCGCACAATTTATCGCACCCTGAAAGAACGTGTTGCCCATGTGCTCCTTCGCGCGGTCGCTGTTGCGGCTCCTGCGGGAGCGATCATATGGTGTTTTATGAATATTCAGGTCGGTTCGAGTGGGATTTTAGAGCAGATTTCGAATGCTCTAGAACCAATTGGTCAATATTTCGGGATGAATGGTGTAGTTCTTTTGGCATTCATTCTGGCGTGGCCAGCAAATGAGCTTGTTCTCCCGCTGATTTTGATGATGACACAAGGTGGGAATGTGCTGTCAGAAATCGCATTAAGCGGTGCGGCGGCATTGGCAGGGGAGATGAACTGGAGTATTCAGACTATTTTTTGCATTTTGATTTTTAGTCTGTTTCACTGGCCGTGCAGCACAACAATACTGACGATCCGAAAGGAAACCAAGAGTCTGAAATGGACAGTGCTTGCTTTTCTACTGCCGACCGTTGTTGGTTTATGCCTGTGCCGGCTGATTGTGATGCTGTTCTAAGATGAATAGACAGAAAAAAGCGGACTGCATTTGCAGTCCGCTTTGATATGGAGAAGTGAAATTACTTGATTTCGACTTCGGCGCCAGCTTCCTTGAGCTCAGCAGCGATCTTCTCAGCTTCGTCTTTGGAAACAGCTTCCTTGAGGGTCTTGGGAGCGCCGTCAACCATTTCCTTGGCCTCCTTCAGACCCAGGCCGGTCAGACCACGGACAACCTTGATGACACCAATCTTGTTGGCACCAGCGGCCTTCAGGACGACGTCGAACTCGGTCTTTTCTTCCTCAGCAGCAGCGCCGCCAGCAGCGGGAGCAGCAACAGCAGCAGCAGCGGCGGAAACGCCGAACTCCTCTTCCAGCGCATGAACCAGCTCAGCCAGCTCAAGAACGGTAAGAGTCTTAACTTCTTCGATCATAGCAGTAATCTTTTCGGATGCCATAATAGTTACCTCCAGTAAATATTTCAGTTAAAGTGTGTTGGTGAATAGAAATTATGCTTCTGCGGGAGCTTCGGCCGCCTCTGCAGGCGCGCCGCCCTTCTGCTCGAGGATCTGATTGAGAACGACCGCGAGGGAAGAGATAGGAGCAAGGAACGTACCAAGAACCTGCGCAATGAGTGCGTTCTTGGAGGGCAGTTCGCCAAAGGACATCAGTTCGTTAACAGACAGAACCTTACCTTCAACCATGCCGCCCTTGATCTTGATGATACCCTTGTTCTTCTTTGCAAACTCACAAATGACACGCGCGGGAGCAATCGGATCCTCCGTGGTGTATGCCATGGACGTGGTGCCGTTGAGCAGCTCATCGAACTCGGTATAGCCAGCCTTATTGGCGGCGAAGCGGGTGAGCGTGTTCTTAACGACCGCGTACTCGACATTTGCCTCACGGAACTGATTGCGCAGAGCGGTATCCTGTGCGACGGTGATGCCCTTATAGTCTACAAAAACGGCAGAAGTGGAGTTCTGGATTTTCTCAGACAGAGCATCAACGATGGTTTTTTTGCTTTCCAGTACCTTTGCGTTGGGCATGAATGTCACCTCCGAAAAATAAAATGTCCTCACGCCGAAAGACGTGAGGACACAGAAATGTTTTACCATTTGTGCGAAACCTCGGCAGGATGGACGAGCCATTACGGTAAAAAACCTCCTGCTGTCTTTGGCAGCCTAATCATTATAGCAGATCGTGCCGCAAAGTCAAGCACAAATTGCATTTTTCCAAAAAACTTGGATTTCAAACCAAAAGCCATTCCGCGCGAAAGCGCGTTAGCGGAGTCGCGCGGTGGGGCTGATAGAAATTAGAACTTGGAAGCCACGACTTTGACGCCGGGACCCATGGTGGAAGCGAGCGTGCAGCTACGGACGTACTGACCCTTGGCTGCGGCCGGCTTTGCCTTGACGATAGCGCCCATGAGAGCGTTGAAGTTCTCAGTCAGCTTTTCTGCGCCGAAGGACGCTTTGCCGATCGGGCAGTGGATGATGTTGGTCTTGTCGAGACGGTACTCGATCTTACCAGCTTTGATTTCCTTGACGGCAGCAGCGACATTCGGGGTGACGGTGCCGGCCTTGGGGGAGGGCATGAGACCCTTCGGGCCAAGAACCTTACCGAGACGGCCGACAACACCCATCATGTCGGGCGTTGCGACGACGACGTCAAAACCGAACCAGTTTTCCTTGGTGATCTTCTCGACCATATCCAGACCGCCGGCGAAATCAGCGCCCGCGTCCAAAGCTTCCTGGAGCTTTGCGTCCTTTGCAAAAACGAGAACCTTGCGGGTCTTACCGGTGCCGTTCGGGAGAACGATGGCGCCGCGAACCTGCTGGTCGGCATGACGGGAGTCAACGCCGAGCTTGATGTGCGCTTCGATGGTCTCGTCAAACTTCGCGGTAGCGGTCTTGACGACCAGACTCATAGCTTCATTGACGTCATACTGCGCGCTGCGGTCATACAGCTTGCTGCTGTCTTTATATTTTTTACCTCTGAACAATGTATTATCCTCCTTAGTGGTGATTCGGAATACTCCTCCCACAGATTTATGAGGCCCGGCCTTGCGCCGGAGTACCTCGGGTCAGGTTAAATGATGCTTGCCGAATTGCTCGGTAGAACCTTAGTCGACGACGGTAATGCCCATGCTGCGGCAAGTGCCGGCAACCTGGCTCATGGCGGCCTCGATGGTGTTGGCGGTCAGGTCGGGCATTTTCCGCTCGGCGATTTCCTTAACCTGCGCCTTGGTGATGGTAGCAACCTTGTCCTTGTTGGGAACACCGGAACCCTTCTCGATGCCAAGTGCCTTCAGAATGAGGGTCGGAGTCGGGGGAGTCTTGGTGATGAAGGAGAAGCTGCGGTCAGCGTAAACCGTGATCACGACAGGGATTTTAAAGCCGGCCTGATCCTTGGTGCGCTCGTTGAACTCTTTGATAAACTGCGAAATGTTGACGCCGTGCTGACCCAGAGCCGGGCCGACAGGGGGCGAAGCGGTAGCCTTAGCAGCCGGAATTTGCAGTTTGATATAACCTGTTACTTTCTGTGCCATTTGTAAGCACCTCCTGAATAGATGTGGTGATACGCTTGTTCGCGTATTTCTGGCGGGGCGAACCCCTCCCACGTTCTGACGAACCGTTCGTCAGAAGTTACTGGTTGACAAGCTCAACCTGATCGAGCTCCAGCTCGACCAGCGTCTCGCGCCCGAACATGGACACGATCACGCGTACTTTGTTCTTTTCGATGTCGACCAGATCGACAACACCGATAAACCCGGTCAGCGGGCCGTCGGCCACGCGGACGTTGTCTCCCTCGCTATAAGCGACAACAACTTCATGCTTTTCCATGCCAAGCTGCCGTACTTCTTCCTCGGTGAGGGGAGTAGGCTTGGTGCCGGAGCCGACAAAGCCGGTGACACCGCGAACGTTCTTGATGATGTACCATGCCTCGTCGGACATGATCATCTTGACCAGCACATAGCCGGGAAAGACCTTGCGGTCATACGTCTTGGGGCCGTTGTCGGTGATCTCGGTCACAGTTTCCATCGGGATGGAGACCGTATGGATGAGATCCTCAAGGTGGCGGGTTTCGATTGTTTTTTCGATCGTGGCTTTTACGGTGTTTTCATAGCCGGAATAGGTATGCACGACATACCATTTTGCTTCATCCGCCATGATTTAACCGCCTTTGACCAGGGAGATGATGCCGTTCACGACGACGCCGCCCACAGCATCAAAGATCCAGATGAAAATACCGACGACCAGCACACACGCCAGAACGATGAGCGTGTTGTTGACCATCTGGCTCTTTGTCGGCCACACGACTTTTTTCAGCTCGCTTTTCATCTCACGGAACCAACGGCTGATGCGCTTGCCGGTACGGACAAAGAAGTTTTCCTTTTTTGCTTCTGCCATGATGTTCACCCTTTCTACGGCGTTACCTGCACCGCGTTACTTCGTCTCGGAATGGACAGTATGCTTCTTGCAAAATCTGCAATACTTCTTCATTTCCAGACGATCGGGGTCATTCTTCTTGTTCTTCATGGTGTTGTAGTTTCTCTGCTTGCATTCGTTGCATCTGAGCGTGATTTTCACTCGCATTGTCGGCACCTCCTTAACTTTGCCTCCCTGCTTGAAACTGCGGTCAGGAAAATTTGACGACGCCGGAACTACCACGGCGTCCCGCAGCCGAAAAGGCGCAAAAAAATAAGCCCCTTTTCACAGGTATGCTCATCATAGCATACTGTGCAGGCTTCGTCAACAATAAAATTCAGAAAAAGGAAACTTTTTTTGTGCCCCGTTTGCCTTTTCAACACAGGATATGGTATACTATACCGCGTCAAATATGTAAGGGAGCACAGATATGAAAGTAATGGCGATTGATTATGGCGATGCGCGCACCGGAATCGCGGTCTCCGACGCGATGGGATGGCTGACCGGCTTTACCACTGTGATTCATTCGTGGAACCGGGAAAAAACAGCGCAGGACATTGCGGAACTGGTAAAAACGCACCGCCCGGAGCGGATCGTAATGGGATTTCCGCGCAACATGGACGGCAGCGAGGGGCCGCGCGCGGAGCTGTACCGCGAGTTTGCTGCGCTGCTGGAGATACAGCTCGGCCAGCCGGTCGTCTTGTGGGACGAACGGCGGACAACCATCGAAGCGCACCAGATTTTGACGAGCGGCGGCTACCACGGAAAAAAACGCAAGAATACAGTTGACGCGGTGGCTGCGTCGTTGATTTTGGAGGGATACCTCAACTATCTCAATTCGCACAAGGAGTAGACGACAGAGCAATGTTCACAGGATATTCAGAGAAGGTCGGAGATTTCTTTTGGGAGCTCCGCTTTAACAATTCGCGCGAATGGTTCAACCCGCGTAAGGAGGAATTTAATCAGCTTGTCATGCAGCCGACGAAGGAGCTGGCAAACGAGCTCTACGACTGGTTCCGGCAGACATACCCGGAGCTGGGACTGAATCTGCACATCTCGCGGATTTACCGCGACGCGCGGCGACTGTTCGGCCGCGGGCCGCTGAAGGATGAGATCTGGTTCTCGTTTCAGAATGAGCTTGAGCACCGCGACGGCGCGCCGAATTTCTGGTTCGAGGTCGGCGCGGAGGGATACGGCTTCGGCTTCGGTTACTGGATGCGCGCGGCCGATGCGGCACGCTACCGAAAATTCATCGATCAGGACCCGAAGCCGATGGAAAAACTGGCGAAGCAGTTCGCGGCGCAGACGGCGTTCACGCTCAGCGGAGAGGACTACGCCAAGCCGAAGGGACACGCGGATGACGCACTGTGCGACTGGTACAATAAACGCTGGATCGGCTTCCGCTGCATCCGGCCATACGATGCTGTTTCCGCCTCGCGGGAGCTGCTGACGTTCGCAGAGGACGGCTTCCGCTTTATGATCCCGTATTATCAGTATTTTGATCAGATCTACCGCATGGCGGACTGAAACCCGCCGTGAGGGCCGGAGAAAGGAGCACGCATGAAACGACAGTTCGCATGGCTTTTGGTGGTTTTGCTGATGCTGGCGCTGCTGTGCGCCTGCGCGGAGACAAAGACGGCAAGCACGGAGCCGTATACGGTGGGCAGCTATACGGTCACGCCAATCAATGAAAAAAGCGGCACGATCACAGATGGGACGAACACGTACAGCTATCGCTACAGCACATCCGGCAGCGGGTACAGCGTGACGTTCTCCTATCCGGACGGAGAGAGCTATACGTGGACGGAGAATGGAAGCAGCGGTACCGGAAGCGCAAGCATGGAGTTTGATTTTGCAAAGTACCCGAGCGGCATGGAGCTGAACGGTGTGCTTTCCCGGACGCACCCGAACGTGCAGAAGGAAAAGCCGGTCGCGGTGATCCTCGTGCTGCTGTTTGTCGGTGCGTTCAACGCTGCGTGGCCGACAGGCGCGTGGTATCTGGAGGTCGGCTGGAAATTCCGCGATGCAGAGCCGTCTGACGCGGCGCTCGGGTGGAACCGCGCAAGCGGCGTGCTGGCGCTGATCGTGGCGGTCATTTTGATCATTGCGTAAAAACGGGGCGTGTTTGTAGGGGGTGACCAATGGTCGCCCCCTACGTTTAGGATCGGGGTGCGATAGAGATCGTAGGGGCGGGTATTGCCCGCCAGCATTGTCTATTTGAAGATCAGGCGGATTTTTTCTGCAAGCCCTTACAGAAGATTTCCACAAGGCCGACGGCGATGAGGAAGCCGCCAAACAGCTTGCGCAGCAGCGCCATCTCGATCTGTGCGGCCAAAAGTGCACCGGGGATGGCGGCGGCGCAGCCTGCGATCGCCGCGGGAAGGATGGCGCGCCAGCAAAGCTGTCGGTTTTTCGCATGGAAAATCAGTGCGCAGGCGGCGGTCGGCAGAAAATAGAGCAGATTGATGCCCTGTGCAGCTTTTTGCTCCATCAAAAGTACGGCAGTCATCCAGACCATCAGCAAACTGCCGCCTCCGATGCCGAAGCCGGACAGAACGCCGCAGACCAGACCAGCTAAAATGGCAAGTAAAAATGTCAACATACGATCAACCGGATCCCTCCGAATAGAATCAGCGCACCGAGCGCGATGTGGAGCCATTTTGCCGGTACTTTTTGAAACCAGAGTCCACTGAGTACACCGCCTGCGGCGCCGCCGATCAGATAGGGGAGCGCATCGCGCAGCGGCAGCATATCCTGCCGCTGATAAATGAGAAGTGAGACGATACAGAGCGGGAGAATGATGCAGACGGAGGAGGAAAAGGCGAGCTTATCCGGCAGCCGTACCAGCCAGATCAGCAGCGGCACAAGCACCATGCCGCCGCCCGCGCCGAAAAAGCCGTTGACAAATCCGGCGGCGAGACCGGCCAGCGCACAGCGCCAGAGAGATGGCTTTACATGGTTCATAAAAAAATACCTCCGCAGTCCAGTTTGAACTGCGGAGGTTCCTTTTATGCGGATTATTTGCTGACAAAGCGCATACCGTAGCTGTTTTCGGTGTAGGCTGCGCCGTCGGTCACAGAGGAGTACCATTCGTTGTAGGCGGTGCTGCGCAATGCGTTTTCAACAAGCACATTGCGGTAGGTGTCGCCGTAGCCGTCAAAGAACAGAACGCTGTAACCACTGCTGGTTTCCACAACCGCGACGTCGCCGGCCTGACGGACGGTATTGAAGGCCCATTCCTGATATGCGTCGCTGACGCTGCCCGGCGTGACATTCTCGGTCAGGCCGTCTGCCGTCTCGCTGCTGGTGTATTTCTGGACGAGGGAAACAAAGGCGTCGACGCCCTGTTCGCCGGCTTCATACTCATCCAGCGCGGCTTCCGCATTCGTCTTGGCTTCATTCATGGAATCCTCGTCGGAGGAGTCGGTCGCTGCGAACGGAATCTCGCGGACGTTTGGAAGATTGAAATCGTTGTTTTCGCGGGAGAGGAAGAACAGTACATAGTAGGTACCGCTGTAATCGATGTAGGTCGTGTCGCCGGTCTGACGGGCATCATCAGACAGCCAGCTCAGCAGCTCATCGACAATCCCGGAACCGATGTTGGAACGCAGCGTGTACGTCTCATCCTCATAGGAGGACTTGCTGGACTCTGCGGCATTTTCATAAGCAGCATCGATAAATGCCTGCTCGTCGCCTTCGGTGGCAGAGGCCATTTCAGAAGCCAGCGCTTCCTTCCGCTCGGTCAGCTCCTCGTCGGTCAGGTCTTCGCTGTCCGGGTTCACAAGGGAATCAGAGATCAAGAACTGACGGTAGTTGAACGTATCATAGGTTGCGGGATTTGCTTCATATTCCGCGGTGAGCTCGTCGTCGGTATAGGTGAAGCTGTCGTTCATCTGCTGGCGGTAGCCGTCGGCAACGGAAGCAACCGTCATATATTCACGGAAGGACTTCTCGTCGCAGCCGGTGCCGAACACAGCGGCAATATAGGCGCTGGCGTTGCGGTGTCCGGTAGCCTTGGCGGCGGATTGATACATTTCAACGGTTGCGTCGATGTTGCTCAACTCGTCCTCACTCAGCGTATAGCCGTTGGCGATAGCTTCGTCATAGATAGCATAGGTTGCGGCAGCGTCGTTCAGCGCTTGCTGGATCAGCAGATCCGCCCAGGTCTCACCGGTCGACTCGTCGTAGATCTGCGTGGTGAGGGACTGGTCAGTGTCAATACCGACGTAAGAAGCATAGGAGCTGAGCTGCTGGACGCCGGAACGGTAGTAGTAATTGACGATGGCCGGGGACAGGTTGTGATTGCCAACCGTCGCTGCGGTGGAGTGCGTCACAAAGAAGCCGTTGGAGATCATGGTAAAAAATGCGACAATAGCTACGACCAGCACGGCGCAGACAACAACCAGCGTTGTCTTCAAACCGCGGCTCATGCCTTGCTTTGCAGCCGGGGTCTGATGGATGGGAGCTTCGGAGCCTTGGCCCTTGCGCTCTCTTTTTTCACGGGATGCGCTCATTCGGGATCATTCCTCTCATTGTACGGAGTTTTTCGCGCTCAGGCGATACAAGCCGTATTATACAAAAAAAGCACGCCGGTTGCAAGGGTAAATTTTTCTGAACAAAAAAATAAGAAAAGGATGGGATTCCAACTAGGAATCCCATCCTTTGAGACTGTCAAGAAACTATGAAATGCAGCTCTGCGACAGAGTAGCGGGGAAAGAGTGAAAGGGGCAAAAAGCCCCTTTCGCGTTCAATCAAGCAGTTTTTCGAACTTTATAAGTTTGAAAAACTGGACGGCAGCGGGGCGAAAAGACTTTTTCGACACGCTGAAACGGCCGTCCGGCTGTTTTTTCAAGAAACTTGTTGTCTTAAAATAGAGATCTCCCCGCAGAAGCCGTGCGAACCCAATTATAACCTGCACGAAACGGCAGGTGGGTCGCCTCTCGGCTGATTCACTGCTTCCAACGTCCACGCAAAGTCTGATGCTTTGGGCGGGAGGCCTGCAATCGGCAGCCGAAGTACAGCGTCCCTGAGTTATAATGTGGGTTTAAGTGGATTCGTCACGCACCCCGCAGGGAGACCTTTTCATTTTTCAATCGTTATGCGGCTTATGTTAAGAAGGATCGTCCTCATCCTCATAGATCAGATCCATCAAGGCCTGATAGACGTTTTCCAGTTCTTCGTCATCGTCGATGGTCACGAGAATGTCCTCGCCGTTTTCCTCCACGGATTTGAGAATGCTGACCTCCAGCTCCTCCGCTTCGTCGGTTCCAGCAGGCACGAGCGCCAGATAGCGGCTGCCCTCATACTCAAGCTCCGCAAGCACTTCCAGCTCGTATTCCTTGCCGTCCTCATCAGTGATGGAGATGAAGTCGTCTCCGTATTCGTTGCTCATATGCAAACCTCCGTCTGTTTGTATTTCTATTTTACTCGGTCGTGTCTGCAAAATCAAGAGGAAAAATGCGCGGCAGCTCAGGAGCAGAAATCCTCCAGCGCGGCGGTCAGCGCGTCTGCATCCTCCAGCGGGAGACCGCACTCCAGCAGCGCACGGTCATTTGCGGGTAAGCTGTGCAGCGGCGCACCGGTGTCGTGCCAGCAAAG
Source organism: uncultured Oscillospiraceae bacterium (assembly GCA_934661135.1). GTDB lineage: Bacteria > Bacillota > Clostridia > Oscillospirales > Oscillospiraceae > CAG-170. The sequence continues at coordinate 31,584 of CAKUJA010000003.1, read as the reverse complement.
TCCATCGTAATATTGAATGTGTCCACCGCGTGCTTGCAGCAAAAATGCAGGCGAGAGCAGCAAAAACAGCGCCAGCAGCGGCGCAATCGGGAAACGGTTCAACAATCTCAGCTCCTTTTCTAGTAGTGTACCAAAACGCCGCGCATGATATTCACAATTTGTTTCCAAACTAATTGACAGGTGTGCTATAATGTATATTCGAGTTAAACTAGATGGATTCTGCCTGAGGCAAAACGCCTGCTTTGATGGGGGAAAACTATGGCAAAAAAACAGGAAAAACCGGCTTCGCAGGGTGAATATCGAAAAAAAAGAAACGGCTGGCGCACGTTTGGACGCGTCATCGGGACGATTGCGCTCGTCGGTGTGCTGGCGCTGCTGGTGTTTGCGTGTCTGTTTGCACTGTATGTGAAAAACGACCTGGCGCAGCAGAACGACTTCTCACTGGAAGGCTTTGCGCTCGACCAGACGTCGGTCATCTACTATGAGGATCCGAAAACCGGTCAGGACGTCGTGCTGCAAAAGCTCTATGGCGGCGCAAACCGGACGTGGGTCAAATACGACGAAATTCCAAAAAATCTTGTCCATGCCTGTATTGCCATTGAGGATAAGCGCTTTATGGAGCATCAGGGCGTCGACTGGGTCACGACCATGAAGGCGTGCGTGAAGATGTTCCTCGGCAGCGGCAGCGCCGGCGGCTCGACCATCACACAGCAGCTTGTAAAAAACGTGACCGGCAACCGCGAGGTGACTGTGCGCCGTAAGCTCTCGGAAATCTATTCCGCGCTGAAGCTCGAAAAAGAATACTCCAAGGAAGAAATTATGGAGTGGTATCTGAACGTCATCGCGCTCGGCGAAAACTGCGAGGGCGTGCAGTCGGCGTCGCAGGTTTACTTCGGCAAAAACGTGGAGGGGCTGGATCTGGCGCAGTGCGCGGCACTGATCGGCATTACCAATAACCCCTCGATTTACGATCCCTATATCAACCCGGATAAGAATAAGGAGCGGCAGGAGATTATTCTCGGCGAGATGCTCAGTCAGGGATATATCACGCAGTCACAGTATGACAGCGCCATTGCCGAGGAGCTTGTCTTTGTGCGCAAGAGCGCTGACGAGGGCGACGCAGAGCAGGAATATTACACCTATTTTGAAGATCAGGTCATCCGTGACGTGGTCAACGACCTCTGCGATAAGACCGGCTATGACTATGATATTGTGTATAAAATGGTTATGACCGGCGGCTACCAGATTTACAGCACGTATAACCCGGACGCACAGGCGGCGGTTGACGCGGTTTATGAGGATCTGAGTCAGATTCCAGAGACGGCTAGCTCGCAGCAGCTCCAGTCCGGTATTGTGATTATCGACAACAAGACCGGCGACGTGGTTGCCATGGCGGGCGGCGTCGGTAAAAAGACCGGCAGCCTGACGCTCAGCCGCGCGTCGCAGAGCTTGCTCTCACCGGGTTCTACAATCAAGCCGGTTTCAGTCTACGCGCCGGCCATTGAGCTTGGCCTGATTACGCCCGCAACGGTCTACGACGATACACCGTATTCGTTTACCGACAATTCGTTCTGGCCGAAGAATTCAGACTCGACGTTCCGCGGCCTTGTGACGATCAATGAAGCGATGATGGAATCGCTGAACACGGTGCCGGTCAAGCTCGTGGCTGAGATGACGCCGGAATACTGCTATCAGTTCGCCAAGGAGAAGATGGGACTTTCCACACTGGTGTCCGACTATGTGACGAGCAGCGGGGAAGTGCGCTCCGACGTCAACCTCGCGCCGATGGCGCTCGGCGGCCTGACGAACGGCGTAACTGTGCGCGCGATGACGGCGGCCTATGCTGCGTTTGCCGACGAGGGTGTCTACCGTGAAGCGCGGACGTACACCAAGGTGACGGATGCAAGCGGCAAGAACATCATTCTGGACAATACGCAGGATTCCTACCCGGCCATGAAGGATATGACGGCATGGTATATTACGGATATGCTGATCAATACCGTCAAATCCGGCACCGGCTACGGCGCGAAGCTCGAGAATATGACTGTTGCCGGCAAGACCGGCACGACCACAAGCGACTTTGACCGCTGGTTCGCCGGCTATACGCCGTACTATACCGGTGTGGTCTGGTGCGGCTATGACGACCCGGAGGAGGTTGTGCTGACGGACTCGACGACAAATCCCGCCGTGGTGCTCTGGCAGAAGGTTATGGCGACGCTGCATCAGGATTTGCCGAACAAGGAATTCAACAAACCGACGAATGTCGTCGAATGCACGGTCTGCCGCGACAGCGGCAAGCTCGTGACCGATGCCTGTAAGGAAGATCCGCGCGGCAGCCGTGCCATCAAGGTGCAGCTCAGTCTGTATGATGTGCCGACGGAGAATTGCGACGTGCATACCGAGGTCGAGATCTGCGATGCTTCCGGCCATGTGGCGAATGAATTCTGCGCGCTCGTCGACGGGAATACGACGCACAAGGTCGGCCTGCTCAATGTGTCGCGTGCGTTCCCGGTCTCAGGCATCCGCGTGCTTGATCAGGCCTATGTCGTGCCGGATGAAAATCTGCCGGCTGGCTATTATGCGGCGGTTTCGCCGGATGTGGACGCGATCAATGTCCCGTGCTACATCCATGACGAGGACGACCTGCCAAAAAAAGAAGACCCGGAGCCGGATGAGGACGCGGAAACCGATCCGGACGACGATGATACGACCGAGCCGGATATGTGGAACACAGATACCGGTTTGAATCCATAATAGGAGAACATTATGTGGTTGGCTGATGCTTGGAAGGACTATGAAGTCCTCGACACCTCCGGCGGCGAGAAGCTCGAACGTTGGGGAAATTATGTGCTGGTGCGCCCGGATCCGCAGGTGATCTGGAACACCCCGAAAAACGATCCGCTCTGGCGGAAGTATGACGCACGCTATGCCCGGTCATCGACCGGCGGCGGAACATGGTCAAATTTACGCCTGCCGGAGCACTGGCAGGTGCGATATAAGGAACTGACGTTCAACGTCAAGCCGATGAACTTCAAGCATACGGGCGTATTCCCGGAGCAGGCGGCCAACTGGGACTTCATCATGGAGACCATTCGCAGCGCGGGACGCCCGATCAATGCACTGAATTTGTTCGCCTATACGGGCGGTGCGACGCTGGCGTGCGCAGCGGCGGGTGCAAGCGTCTGCCATGTGGACGCGGCGAAGGGGATGGTCGCGTGGGCAAAGGAAAACGCGAAGTCCTCCGGTCTTGCGGAAAAGCCGATCCGTTGGATCGTTGACGACTGCGCGAAGTTCGTCGAGCGGGAAATCCGCCGCGGGCGGCGCTATGACGCGATCATCATGGATCCGCCTAGCTATGGCAGAGGGCCTTCGGGCGAGATCTGGAAGCTGGAGGAAAACCTCTGGCCGTTTGTGCAGCTTGTCAGTCAGGTGCTCTCTGACAATCCGCTCTTTGTCATCATCAACTCCTACACCACGGGACTGGCGCCCTCGGTAGTGGGGTACATTATGGATTCTATTTTCACAAAACAATACGGCGGCCACAGCGAATGCGGAGAGCTTGGCCTGCCTGTCAGCGATTCCGGTCTTGTCCTGCCCTGCGGCAGCACGGGCCGGTGGACAAGGAAGTAAACAATGAATGAAGCCATTCAGGTTAACGACCTGCATTACAGCTATCCCGATCAGGAGACCGGGAGACAGCATATTGTCTTTGATGGTCTGAGTCTTGCCGTCGAAGCTGGCAGCTTTGTCGCCGTGCTCGGACACAACGGCTGCGGAAAATCGACGCTTGCCAAGCATTTCAATGCGATCCTGCTGCCGGAGGGCGGCAGCGTCGCCGTATACGGCATGGATACCAAGGATGAGAATTTGCTGATTTCCATCCGTCAGGCAGTTGGTATGGTATTCCAGAATCCGGACAACCAGATCGTCTCCAATGTGGTGGAAGAAGATGTCGCGTTTGCGCCGGAGAACCTCGGCGTGCCGAGCGAGGAAATTCGCAGGCGCGTCGACGCGGCGCTGAAAACCGTCGGGATGTACGAATACCGCGCGCACGCGCCGCAGCTTCTCTCCGGCGGTCAGAAGCAGCGCGTTGCCATTGCGGGCGTGCTGGCGATGCACCCGAAGTGCATTGTGCTCGACGAACCAACCGCGATGCTCGATCCCCAGGGCAGACGTGAGGTGGTGGAAACCGTCGAGCGGCTGAACCGCGAAGAAGGGATGACCGTTGTGCTCATCACGCACCACATGGACGAGGCGACGCATGCTTCCCGTGTCATTGCGATGAACGATGGCAAAATTGTCGCCGACGGTGCGCCTGCGGACGTTTTTTCGCAGGTGGAGCTGCTCAAAAGCGTCGGTCTAAGCGTTCCGGAGACGACTGAACTGCTCTATGAGCTTCGCGCAGACGGCTTTGATCTGCCGCTTTCCGCGCTTTCCATTGACCAATGTGCGCAGGCACTTTACGATCGTGTGAAGGCCTGACCCTGAACTTGGAGGAAACTACGTTGACCCCTATACTAGAGATACAGAACTTGTCCCATGTATACAGCGAGGGTACGCCGTTTGAGCACGCCGCGCTGCAAGACGTCAGTCTCTCCATCGCCCGGGGAGAATTCGTGGGACTGATCGGGCATACCGGGTCTGGGAAATCGACACTGATCCAACATTTTAACGGCCTGCTGAAGCCGACGTCCGGGAAAATCCTGTTTGACGGCGCGGACATCTGGCAGGATCCGAAGTTCACACGCGCCATCCGCTTTAAGGTCGGCCTGGTGTTCCAATATCCGGAGCATCAGCTTTTTGAAGAAACCGTCTACAAGGACATCTCCTTCGGCCCCAAGAACATGGGACTTTCAGAGGAAGAAATCCGGGTGCGTGTGGAGCGTGCGGCGCAATTTGTCGGCATTACGAATACCGAGCTTGAAAAATCACCGTTCGATCTCTCAGGCGGCCAAAAACGGCGCGTTGCAATTGCAGGTGTGATCGCCATGGAGCCGGATGTGCTCATTCTCGACGAGCCGACTGCCGGCCTTGACCCACGCGGCCGCGAGAGCATCTTGCAGAACATCCGCGATTATCAGGCCGCGCAGCACGCGGCTGTTATCATGGTAAGCCATTCGATGGAGGAGATCGCGTCCAATGTCGACCGTCTGATCGTGATGAATCACGGCAAGAACGTGATGAGCGGTGCGCCCGCTGAGGTCTTTTCCCATGCGGAGGAGCTTGTGTCGATGGGACTCGCCGTGCCGAAGATGACGCAGCTTTTCCTGCGCCTGCGGCAGCTCGGCCTGCCGGTCGACCCATCGGTTTTTACTGTGGAACAGGCGAAGCAGGCGCTTTTGCCGCTGCTGGGAAAGGAGGCCGCGCCATGCTGAAAGATGTGACGCTTGGGCAGTATTTTCCAGGTAATTCGGTGATCCACAAGCTCGATCCGCGCACCAAGCTGATTTTTGTCATTCTCTATATTGTCGTGCTGTTTCTGGCCAAGGGAGCGCTTTCCTATCTGATGGTGGCGCTGTTCCTCGGTGCGGTGATCTATATCTCGAAAATCCGCCTTTCGGCGATCTTTCGCGGCCTGAAGCCGCTGATGATTATCATCCTGCTCACCGCGTTTTTGAATCTGTTCTATTCCAGCGGCGAGCCGCTTGTGCAGTTCTGGATTTTCAAGATCACGAGAGCTGGAATTTTCAACGCGATTTTCATGGCGCTGCGTATTACGCTGCTCGTTTCTGGGACATTTATGTTAACCTATACGACCTCGCCGATCTCTCTGACCGACGGTCTGGAAAGCCTGCTCAGTCCGCTGAAAAAGATCGGCCTGCCGGTACATGAGCTGGCGATGATGATGTGTATTGCACTCCGCTTCATCCCGACGCTGATCGAGGAGACAGACAAGATCATGTCGGCGCAGAAGGCGAGAGGCGCAGACTTTGAATCCGGCAACATCATTGCGCGCGCGAAGGCGCTCGTGCCGATTCTGGTGCCGTTGTTTATCAGCGCATTCCGCCGCGCCGATGAGCTGGCAACCGCAATGGAGTGCCGCTGCTACCACGGCGGCGAAGGACGCACGCGGCTGCACCAGCTCCGCTACGCCAAGCGCGACTACCTGGCGTTCGGTGTCGCTGCTGCGCTGCTTGCAGTTATGCTGGTTTTCAGACATTTTGGACTCTAAAGGGAGAAAACTCGATGCGGAATATTGCAATTACGCTGAAATATCTCGGCACGGCCTACCACGGCTGGCAGGTGCAGAAAACGCAGATCACGGTTGGAGAAACTGTAGAAAAGGCGGTTGCAATGGTGGTCGGCCATCCGGTGCACGTCACCGGCTGCGGCCGCACCGATGCCGGTGTCCACGCACGTGTCTATGTTGCCAATTTTCGCACGACGTCCCGGATTCCATGTGAGCGCCTTCCGTATGCGCTCAATACGCACCTTCCACTGGACATTGTGGTCACGTATGCGATGGATGTGCATGAAAATTTCAATGCCATCGGTTCCTGCGTCCGGAAAGAATATACCTATCTGATCTATAACTCCGCAATCAAGGACCCGTTTTATGTTAACCGCGCATGGTTCTATCCCAAGCATTTGGACGAAACGGTCATGCAGCGGGCAGGCGACCAGTTTGTCGGTACGCACGATTTTGCCGCGGTTCGATCCGTCGGCACGGAGGTTAAATCGACGGTGCGCACGGTCTACTATTATGAGGTTGCGCGGGAGGGCGATCTGCTCTCGCTGCGCGTCTGCGCCAACGGCTTTCTCTACAACATGGCGCGCGCCATGGCCGGGACGGTGGTCTATGCGGCGGAAGGGAAGTTCCCGCCGGACTCCGTTACGGAAATTCTGGAAAATGGGGATCGCAAGGCCGCAGGGCCTACGGTGCCGCCCGGCGGACTTTACATGACGCAGCTATGGTATGATGACGGTGAGGTTTCGTTCCATGTCGGATAATGTATCAAAATTGAACCAGACACCGAAAAAGGCTCCGCAAAAACGGATCATTCTGTTTGTTGTGCTGCTTGTGCTGGTCTGCGCGGGCGTTGCGCTGTACGTGTTCCGCGACAACCTGAATCTCGATGCGGCGCGCCGCTTTGTCCGCTATCTCAATGTCTCCGGCACGGAAACGGACGGACAGTTCTTGTTTGACGCTGGAAATTCCAACCAGTATGCCGACTTTGATGGCGGCCTTGCGGTGGCTTCTCCGTCCGCGCTGACGACCTACAGTAAAAACGGAACGCAGTTTACGTTCACACAGGAGAAGATGACGACCCCGGCTATTGCCCAGAGCGGCAAATTCGTGATGGCCTACGACGTGGGCGGAAGCGCCTTGCACGTCGTATCATCTTCCGGTGGAAGCGTGCTCGACCTGTCAACGGAAAAAGCAATTCTTGATGCCGATCTCGCGGAGGATGGCAGCGTTTGCTATTCCACAAGCGAAAGCGGCTATAAAAGTGTACTCTGTGTCTATAATAAACATCACTCGCTGATTTACCGCCGCCTGTCCGCCAGCCAGTACTTACCGGTCTGCGCCATCCGAAAGGGCGCGGATTACGTTGGCGCTGTGGCGCTTGGGCAGAAAGACGGCGTTTTTCAGGCGGATATTCAGCTATTCCAGACAGATCGTGAGGACGTTGCGGCAACCATTCCGTTTGGCAACGAGCTGATCTACGATCTGACCTTCTCCGGCACGGAGGAGCTGCTCGCAGTCGGCGAGCACCATGCGCGCTGGTTCGCGCTGGATGGGACGCGGCTTGGCAGCTATGACTACTCGGAATCTTATTTGAAAGATTTTGATTTCGGCGGCAGCGGATTTTTGACGCTGGTGCTGAATATGTATCAGGCAGGAAACCGTTACCGTGTGGTAACCGTTGGTTCGGACGGAGAAGAAATCGGCTCGCTGGACTTCGACGAGCAGATTCTCGATTTTTCCGCGGTAGGCAAATATGTCGCTGTACTGACGGCCAGCCGGCTCAATATTTATGATAACACCATGCACCTGTATGCCACGAGCGACAATGATTCCGGCGCAACCAACGTTGTGATGCGTGCAGACGGCACGGCGTTGCTGCTCGGCAGCGGCCGCGGGGAACGGTTTGTTCCCTAGGGTGTATCTGAAAACTATCAACCCGCCCGGACAGCGGCCTTTTCAAGCTGCGCCGCGTCAGTTTTCCTTGAAATACGCCGGTATTTCTGCGAAAAACGGTCTTGCCCAGCGCGAATGTTCTTTGCTGCCGGTCACATCGCCAGTTTTCAGACATGCCCCAGGTCAATCAGAACCGGTATGATTTGGCGTTTGCCTTTCGGACGAATTCGGGATATACTTCAGTGCAGACGTGATAAGGAGATACCTTTATGAAACCTACGCTTTGCTCCAGATGCAAGAAAAATCTGGCCGTGATCTTCATCACGAAAATGGAAAATGGAAAGACCACAAACGAAGGTCTTTGTCTCAAATGCGCCAAGGAGCTTGGCATCCAGCCTGTTGACGATATGATTAACCGGCTCGGTTTGAGCGACGATGATCTGGAAAACCTCAATGGGGAAATGGGCGATATGATGTCCGGACTCGAGGGGATGCTGAGCGGCGCCGCGCAGAATGAGGGCGGCGACGGAGATGAGGACGATGAGCAGGACAGCCAAACGGCGACGTTCCCATTCCTCAACAAGCTCTTCGGCAACGCCGGAAACAATGAGACGCAGGAGAACCTTCCTGCGCGTGACGAACGCCCGGAGCAGAAGCCGCGCGGGGAAAAGGGGCAAAAAAGCAAAAAGCACAAGTTCCTCGATCTCTATTGCCAGAACCTCACGCTAAAGGCGCGGGACGGCAAGCTCGACCGGATTGTCGGTCGCGACGTGGAAACGGAGCGCGTCATCCAGATTTTAAATCGGCGGCAGAAGAACAACCCCTGTCTGATCGGCGAACCGGGTGTCGGCAAGACCGCGATTGCGGAGGGACTGGCGCAGCGGATTGCAGACAAAGACGTGCCCTATAAATTGCAGGACAAGGAAGTCTATCTGCTCGACCTGACGGCGCTTGTCGCCGGTACGCAGTTCCGCGGACAGTTTGAAAGCCGTATGAAGGGACTGATTGAGGAAGTCAAGAAGCTCGGCAACGTGATTCTGGTGATCGACGAGGTGCACAATCTGGTTGGCGCCGGGGATGCCGAAGGATCGATGAATGCTGCCAATATTCTCAAGCCTGCGCTCTCGCGCGGAGAGATTCAGGTCATTGGCGCGACAACGTTCAACGAGTACCGCAAGCACATCGAAAAAGACTCGGCGCTCGAGCGCCGCTTCCAGCCGGTCACGGTCAATGAGCCGACGATCGACGAAGCCATTGCGATTCTGCGCGGTATTTCGCACTACTACGAGACGTTCCACGGCGTGGAGATTCCGCCGGAGATTGCGCGGCAGGCCGTCATTCTCTCCGAGCGCTACATCACCGACCGGTTCCTGCCGGATAAGGCCATCGACCTGATCGACGAGGCCTGCTCCGACGTCAATCTGAAAAATAAAAACATTGGCAAGCTCGCCGCGCTGAAGAAAGAGCGCGACGATCTGAATCTGGAGCTTGGGATGCTGTCGGAAAACACGGAGCCGACCGAGGGCGACTATGCCCGCATGGCAGAGCTTCGCAGCCGCAATTTGCAGCTCAGCCAAGAGATTGCGCTGCTTGAGGAGGAGCCGAAGCCGGTTCTGACAATGGAAAATCTGGCGCGTATTATCGAGCTTTGGACGAAGATTCCGGCCAGTAAAATCCGTGCACAGGAATACGAGCAGCTCTTGCAGCTCGATACCCGTCTGAAGCAGCATATCGTCGGGCAGGATGAAGCCGTTGCGGCCGTCACGGCGGCCATTCGCCGCAACCGCGTCGGTATTTCTCCGAAAAAGCGTCCGGTTTCGTTTATCTTCGTCGGTTCGACCGGCGTCGGTAAGACGGAACTCGTGAAGGTATTGGCAAATGAGCTATTTGAGTCTGTCGAATCCCTGATCCGACTCGATATGTCGGAATACATGGAGAAACACAGCGTCTCGAAGATCATCGGTTCGCCCCCCGGCTATGTCGGCTATGACGAAGCCGGTCAGCTCACGGAGAAAATCCGCCGCCGCCCATATTCCGTCATTTTGTTCGACGAGCTGGAAAAAGCGCACCCCGATGTGCTGAACATCCTGCTGCAAATTCTCGACGACGGACGCATTACCGACGCGCAGGGGCGCGTGGTCAACTTCGAGAACACCATCATTATTATGACCTCGAATGCCGGCTCCGACCGGCGTGACGGCTCTGTCGGCTTCGGCAAAACCGTCTCCGAGCAGAGTAAGGAAAAGGCGCTCAAGGCGCTCGGCGAGTTCCTGCGCCCAGAGTTCCTCAACCGTGTCGACGAGGTGGTCTGCTTCAATAAGCTGACTGAGGACAATTTCCGTGCCATCGCCGCGATTATGCTCGGCGAGCTGCACGACAGTCTGGCCTCGCGCGGCCTTGCCTTCGCGTGGGACGAGAGCGTCATTGACTATCTTGTCAAAAAGTCCTATTCCGTGCAATATGGCGCGCGCAATCTGCGCCGCACAATTCAGAAGGATCTTGAGGACCCGATTGCCGAAAAGCTCATCGACGCCTATCAGAATCCGCTCCATGAGCTGACGGTCTCGGCACAAAACGACGCGATTGCGCTGGAAACCAGATAAACAAAAAAATTCCTGACCATCTGGTCAGGAATTTTTTTACGATCGGGTCTGTAAGCCGGGTTCTGTTCTGACAGTCATCTATCTAGGCGCACCGTTGCCGGTGCGCTCCAGCCACCTTCTCGGAGACAGCCGGGCAAGCCTTGTCTCCTCTGCGGTGTTGCTCCGGATAGAGTTTACAGCGACGGACACTTTCACGCGCCGTCGGGTGAGCTCTTACCTCGCCTTTCCACCCTGGCCGAAGCTGCGGACAGCTCCGGTGGTATATCTCTGTTGCACTTTTCCTCAGATCGCTCTGGGCGGGCGTTACCCGTTATCCTTGCCCTGTGGAGCCCGGACTTTCCTCACGCGCGGCCTTTCGGCGCTGCGCCCGCGACTGTCCGACCCGGTCGCTCGATTATTGTAGCGGATTGCGCCGGATTTGTCAAACAGATTGCTTTTTTTTCTTCCTGCGGATATAATGAGAGCGAATGAAAGAATCGAGGCTGAAACCATGAATCAATCTGTAAACGCCTATTTTGATACGCTAAAGGGCAAGCGCGTCGCGGTGCTCGGCATCGGCGTGAGCAACCGTCCGCTGATCCGGATGCTGCTCGCGCGCGGCATCGAGACGCTGGCCTGCGACAAAACGCCGCGCGATGCGCTCGATCCGGAGGTGCTCGAGCTGGAACAGCTCGGCGCGAAGCTCCACGTTGGCGCGGACTATTTGGACGGCATTGAAGCGGACATTGTATTCCGTACCCCCGGAATGCACCCGGAGATCCCGGCGCTTTGCGCCCTGCGCAGCCGCGGCGCGGAGATCACTTCGGAGATGGAAGTCTTTTTCGAGGTCTGCCCCTGTAAGATCATCGCCGTCACCGGCTCAGACGGCAAAACAACCACAACTACGCTGATTGCGGAGATCTTGAAGCACGCCGGCCACCGCGTCTGGCTCGGCGGCAATATCGGCACGCCGCTCCTGCCGCAGGCAGAGCAGATGGAGCCATCTGATATCGCCGTCGTGGAGCTAAGTTCGTTCCAGCTCATGGGCATGACGCGCTCGGCGGACATTGCCGTTGTGACGAACCTCGCGCCAAACCATCTCGATGTCCACAAGGACATGGCGGAATATATCGCCGCCAAACAGAACGTCTACCTGCACCAGCGCAAATTCGGCAAGCTGATTGTCAACATGGACAACGCCATCACCGACGGCTTTGCCGTGTCTGCGCCCGGCACGGTAGAGAAGTTCTCCCGCCATGGCCGCCCGGAACGCGGCGTCTGGCTGAACGGCGATACCATCTACTGTGACGATACGCCCATCATGAAGGCCGCCGACATCCGCATTCCCGGCGTCCATAACATTGAAAACTATATGGCAGCGGCCTGCGCCGTTGAAGGACTGGCGTCCGATGCCGACGTCGACGCCGTTGCGAAGGCATTTCCCGGTGTGGAGCACCGCATTGAGTTTGTGCGTGAGCTGGACGGCGTCAAATACTACAACGATTCCATCGCGTCCAGTCCGTCCCGAACGATTGCCGGCCTGCACTCGTTCCCACAGAAGGTCGTCCTGATTGCAGGCGGCTATGATAAGCACATCCCATTCGATGTCCTCGGCCCCGAGATCTGTGCGCACGTGAAAACGCTTGTCCTCTGCGGCGCAACCGCTGCAAAAATTCGTGCCGCCGTCGAAGCCGCACCGGACGAGATACCCGGTCAACCGATTATATTGGAAGCACACGATCTGCCCGAAGCCGTCCGACTGGCGAAAGCTGCTGCCAAACCCGGCGACATTGTCACGCTCTCTCCGGCTTGCGCGGCGTTCGACCAGTTCAAAAACTTTGCCGTCCGCGGCAGAGCCTATAAAGACCTTGTCAATGCCCTTTGATGGGAGGTAACAAATGAAATTGAGTGATTTACTCCGCAAGGCGCAGCGCATCAAGCAAAAACTGGAGCATCCCTACACGACTGCGGTCATCGTCGCAGCCGGGAGCGCAGCGCGCATGGGCGGGATCGATAAGATTTTTGCGCCGATCGCCAAACTTCCGGTCATCTGCCGCACACTTGCCGCATTCAACAACCACCCGCTGATCGACGAGATCGTCGTTGTCACCCGGCCAGACGTGCTCGAGCGCATGAGCCGCGTCTGCGTGGCTTATGAAAAGGTGCGCATCGTCGTTGCGGGCGGGGCAGACCGCGCCGCGTCCGTCTCCAAAGGACTGGATGCTGTTTCGGAGCAGACCCGGCTCGTCGCCGTGCACGACGGCGCACGTCCGCTTGTCCCGGCGGAGGTCATTACAAACGCCGTGGTAAAAGCGGCGAAGTTCCACGCCGCTGCACCGGCTATCCCGGTCAAGGATACGATCAAGGTCTCGGAGCACGGCGCAGTTGACGCCACGCCGCGCCGTGATACGCTTTTTGCCGTCCAGACGCCGCAGGTTTTTGATGTGGACTTGCTGCGCGGCGCGCTGGAAAACGCGAAGGAAAAACACATTCCGCTGACGGATGACTGCTCCGCCGTGGAAGCGCTCGGGATGTCCGTGCAGCTCACGGAGGGTTCGGAGGAAAATATCAAAATTACGACGCCGCTCGATCTCGAGCTGGCGGAAGCCATTCTGGTACGGAGGGAAGCGCGATGAGAATTGGACACGGCTACGATGTTCACCGCCTTGCAGAAGGCCGAAGGCTCATCCTCGGCGGCGTCGAAATTCCCTATGAAAAAGGACTGGACGGGCACTCAGACGCAGACGTCCTGACCCATGCGGTCATGGATGCACTGCTCGGCGCGGCGGCGCTCGGCGACATCGGCAAGCGCTTTCCCGATACCGACGACCGCTACCTTGGCGCGGACAGCATCGAGCTTCTCCGTGCGGTCAACGTCGCGCTGGCAGAGCACGGCTGGCGGCTGGGCAACCTTGATGCGACCGTCATTGCCCAGCGCCCAAAGCTGGCGCCCTACATCGATCAGATGCGCGCTCGCATCGCTGCCGCCCTCGGCGCGGACATCTCCGCCGTCAGCGTCAAGGCCACCACGGAGGAGCGCCTTGGCTTCACCGGCGACGGGTCGGGCATCGCGGCGCACGCCGTCTGCCTGATCGAGCCGCTATGAGCGGCGCAGCCGGTCTGCCGGTCTGGTATTGGGAGCGTGGGCTGCACGATGCGCAGGTGCTTGCAGCAGAGCTTCAGGATGACACGCTCACGCTTCGGCTCGACAGCCGCGGTGCAATGTTTGACAGCACAGTTTCGCAGATTTCTTTTCTTGGTGCGCGGCTGAAAACGCCGCTGCCGCAGCCCGATAAAAAGACGAAATTCTATTGGCTTGGAGATACGCTGACAGAGCTGCCATTTGGACAATGGAAGTGTTCCATCAAATTGCAAGGCGTTGAGCGTCAAAACACAGCGGAGCAATTGCTGACCGTCGTGTTCCAGACGGCAATTGTCACAAGATCATAAAAAGTGCTCCGAAACCAATCGGTTCCGGAGCACTTTTGCACTATTCAGTCCTTTTTCTGTTCGATTCCGCGGATCACAAACAGCGTGCCGATGGTCAGCACGGAGCTGACAGCCAGTGTGATGTAGATGTTCTGCGTGAATCCCGCCACGATGAAGCCGATAAAGCTCACAGCCGCAACCGTAATCGCGTAGGGGAGCTGCGTGGAAACGTGCGTCAGGTGGTTGCAGGAAGCGCCGGCGGAAGCCATGATGGTGGTGTCGGAAATCGGGGAGCAGTGATCGCCGCAGACCGCGCCCGCGCAGCAGGCGGAGATGCCGATAATCAGCAGTTGGCTGTCGGTCGGGAAAACGGCGGTGACAACCGGAATCAGAATGCCGAACGTGCCCCACGACGTGCCGGATGCAAATGCCAGCACGCAGGCGACGACGAAGATCACGGCGGGGAGCATGGAATAGAGCGTATTAGAAGCGGAGAACATCATCGTCTGGACGAATTCCTTCGCGCCAAGCTGATTAATCGTGGTTTTCAGGCTGACGGCCAGCGTCAGAATGAGAATCGGGGAGATCATGGCAATAAAGCCCTTGGGTACGCATTCCATCGCTTCCTTGAATGTGACCACCTTGCGCGCAACGAGGTAGATCACCGTCAGCACAAGCGCGATGATGCCGCCCCACGGCAGACCGACAAAGGCATCCGTGTTGCCAAAGGCCTCGGCAAAGCGGCCGGCGTATGCCGGGTCGTCGCCGAAGAAGCCGCCGACATAGAGCATTCCGACTGTGCAGGTGACAATCAGCAGCAGCACCGGCAGAACCAGATCGAGCACGTGCCCGCGCGGGTTGCCTTCCTCTGTTTCCTCATCATTCAGCGCGGACAGATCCCCGGTTACGGCCTTTTTCTCAAAGGATTTCATCGTGCCATAGTCAAACTTCATCAGAATGATGGCAATAATGAACACAAACGTCATCAGGGAATACAGATTGTAGGGGATGGCCTTGATAAACAGCTCGATGCCGCTCATGCCGGTGTTCAGGCCCTCCGCAGTGGAGGAGACGGCGGCTGCCCACGAGGAGATCGGCGCAATCATGCAGACCGGCGCGGCGGTCGCGTCAATGAGATACGCCAGCTTCGGGCGGGAGATCCTGTGTCCGTCGGTGACAGGCCGCATGACCGAGCCGACTGTCAGGCAATTAAAGTAGTCGTCAATGAAAATCAGCACGCCGAGCACAAACGTGGCAAGCTGTGCGCCGACACGCGTTTTGATGTGCGTCTTGGCCCAGCGGCCAAACGCGGCGGAACCGCCCGCCTTGTTGACCAGCGCGACGATGATGCCCAGCAGCACAAGGAACAGGAAAATGCCTGCGTTGTCCGCAATCGCGGAGATCAGGCCGGTGTTCACAACGGTGTCAAGCGTCTCCACAGGGTGAAAGTTCGTGGTGAACAGCGCGCCGACAATTACGCCGATAAACAGCGCACTGTATGCCTCCTTGGTAATCAGCGCCAGCACAATGGCGATCACCGGCGGCAGCAGTGACCAAGCTGTCTCGGCAAGGCTTGCGCCGTTCGCGCAGTTGATCCCCGCAACGACGACAAGAATCAGCATTGCCGCAATCACGATGATCGAGATAATCGGATTTTTTTTCTTTTGCTCCATGTCTCTTTCTCCTCAATAAAAAATGCGTCATGATAGCATCATGACGCAGATAATCCGCAACATGACAGCGCTCCACTTGACGTGACAGTCCGTGAAATATTCTTCCACGTCCCAGAACGAAGCGCGCAGGCGCGCGCAGCGTCCTTCGGCGGCCGCCCCTTTTCGGCTCCCGGCGCCTGCCGGTGCGATGAGCCGTACTCCTGTTGGCCGCAACCTCTATCATAACCGTGCTATATTATACTAAAATGCCGTAGAAAGTCAATCACTTCCCACAAAGAATGTTACGGCTTTGCAAAAAATCAGCACAAGGTGTCGAAGCTTTGGCCGCTGGCATAGAATGTGCCGGGAGGGAACGCCATGTTTAGCTATGATTTTTCCTTTGACACACTGACCGCTGCGCAAACGGCAAGAGCGGTTCTTGCGTCTTACTATATTCCGGTGAAGCTGCTGCGGGCGCCGCGGTCGATTGCGGTGCGCGGCTGCGGCTATGTGCTGCGGACGGCGGGGCGGGACGGCGCGCGCAGCGCGGATCTTCTGCGGCAAAATGGGATTTACTTTTCAAATTCGTTTCGCGTCCTGCCGGACGGCACGATGGAGGAGGCGGGATTGTGATTTACCTGAACGCTGCCGCAACGACGCTGCAAAAGCCGCCGCAGGTCGCCGCAGCGGTTTTAGCGGCTATGCGCAGTTTTTCCAGCTTTGGCCGCGGCGGAAGTGCCGCGGAAAGCCGCGCTGAGGATGCGGTCTACCGCTGCCGGTGCGCGGCAGCGTCGCTGTTCGATGCGGCACCAGCGCAAGTCGTATTCACCATGAATGCGACGCACGCGCTGAACCTTGCCGTACACACGCTCGTGCGCCCGGGGGATGAGGTTGTAATTTCAGGCTTTGAGCACAACGCGGTCTGGCGGCCGCTGACCGCCGCAGGCGCAAATCTCCGCATTGCGGGGCGAAAGCTCTTTGACCCGGATGATACGCTGTCCGCCTTCGATGCGGCAATCACGGCGCGCATAAAAGCGGTATTTTGTACGCACGTATCAAACGTATTCGGCTATATTCTTCCGGTGGAGCAGATTGCGGCGCTCTGCCGCGCGCGGGGCGTACCGTTTGTGCTTGATGCGTCGCAGTCGGCGGGGAGTCTGCCGGTGTCGCTGCGCGCGCTTGGCGCGGCGTTTATCGCAATGCCCGGGCACAAGGGTCTCTATGGCCCGCAGGGAACGGGAATTTTACTCTGCGGAATGCGGCCTGAGCCGCTGATTTCCGGCGGCACGGGGAGCCTTTCGCGACTGCCGGTTATGCCGGAGCAGCTTCCGGACCGTGCCGAAGCCGGTACGCTCAATGTCCCCGGCATCCACGGCCTTGCGGCGGGCTTGGAGTTTATCCAAAATACGGGGATAGAAGCTATTTTACGGCACGAACAGGCACTTCAGGAGCAGATGTGCCGCGCGCTGGAGGGAAGCGGCGTCGACGTCTTTGCAGGTGCGGGGCAGACCGGTGTACTCTCTGTGCAAAAGCGCGGCGTGGACTGCGAGACGTTGGCACAGGCTTTGGCGGATGAGGGCATTGCCGTGCGCGCGGGACTGCACTGCGCGCCGCTTGCGCATGAGAGCGCTGGGACATTGGAACAGGGCACCGTTCGCCTTAGCTTTTCGTACTTTAACACACCAGAGGAGATAGAGCGCTGTGCGGCGGTTTTGAAAAAATAAGAAAGCCGCCGCTGTTTTTCGGCGGCGGCACTTGCACTGGGGACGATTTTGGAGTATAATCTTATCTGATTATATGGAGAATTCTATGCTGCGGCTGCAGCGCATTTCAATGAGGATAGAATATGACCGCTGTAAGAAATTTTTTCCGAGACCTATTCTTTGCGATTCCGAGAATCGGAATTTCGGATATCGTCGATATTTTACTGGTCGCGTTTTTGATCTACACGATTCTGCGGCTGATCCGATCCACAAGCACAGCGCGTGTGGCGTGGGTGATTTTGCTGCTGCTCGTTGCGAGCTGGCTGACCAACATTTTTGATCTGTATGCCTGCAACTGGATTTTGAATAAGATATTAGAGTTAGGCTTTATCGCGCTCGTTGTGATCTTCCAACCGGAGATCCGCCGTGCGATGGAGCGACTGGGCGGCCAGTTCTTCCTGAATCTGGTCGATCCGAACAGCAAGCAGAGCGTGGAAGAATCCGCTATTCAGGCGACGGTGCGCGCCTGCGAGATTATGAGCAAGGAGCGCGTGGGCGTCCTGCTGGTGTTCGAGCGCAGCGTCCTGCTCGATGAATACTTCAAAACCGGTACGCTGATTGATGCGAAGGTTACGGAGCAGCTTCTCCGCAACCTGTTTTTCCCGAAGGCTTCGCTGCATGACGGTGCTGTGATTGTCCGCGGCGGACGCATTGCGGCCGCCGGTTGCGTCATGCCGTTGTCAGAAAATACGCATCTTTCCAGCGATCTCGGCACACGTCACCGCGCCGGTATCGGCACGAGTGAGGTGTCTGACGCGGTGGTTGTGATCGTCTCTGAGGAAACCGGCACGATCTCCGTGGCCATTGGCGGAATGCTCAAGCGGCATCTTGCACCGCAGACACTCGAAAAGCTGCTCTGCAATGAGCTGCTGACGAATGAAGATACAGCAAAGCGCTCGTGGATCCAGCGGGTGAGAAGCCGGATCGAAAAGGCGGGAAAATATGAAAAAAAATAATGTAATTACATTGATTATCTCCCTTCTGGCGGCGGTCTGTCTTTGGATCTACGTGGTGACGGTCGTCAACCCGGACGGGACAACAACGATCTCCAATATCCCGGTGACGTTCTCCGGCGCAGAGGTGCTGCGGGAGGACCAAGGCCTGATGATTTCCGGTGATTATCAGGATATGGTCACGGTCAGCTTTTCCGGCAAGAATACCGACCTGAAAAAGCTCGAGCAGGGCAAGGATGAACTGATGGCTGTGGTCGATGTTTCCAAGATCCGCAGCACGAGGGACTATACGCTGACCTATGATCTGTCGCTGCCGGAAAACGTGCAGGAATCGGCGGTCACAGTGACCGACCGTTCGCCGGGCAACATCACGGTACACGTTGAAAAGCTGGCGAGAAAGCCGGTGCCGGTCAAGGGCGATTTTTCTAAAGTTGAGGTCGCGAAAGGCTATATGCTCGACAGCACGACGTTTGACTACGACACTGTCACGGTGGAAGGCGCCGAGTCGGTGGTCAACAGCATCGAGTATGCGCTGGTCTCCATGAACCGCAGCAACGTGGACAAGACAATCACCGAACAGCTCGACTATACGCTGGTCGACGCGAATGGCGACGCGGTGGATACCACGGATTTGACGATGGACATCGACGCAATCGATGTGACGCTGACGATTGTCATGTATAAGGAAGTCAAGCTGGATGTGGACTTTATCGACGGCGGCGGCGCAACGTCGAGCGATGTGTCGTATCAGATTTCGCCGGAGACGATCACACTTTCGGGCGACGCGACAGCGCTTTCCGGTGTGAATACGATTCAGCTCGACAATATCGACCTCTCCACGATTATGAAGAATGAGGACACGGTGACGAGACAGATCATGATTCCGAATAATGCGACCAATGTCTCCGGTGAACAGGAGGCCAAGGTGACGATCCGGATCAAGAACAAGGAAATTTCCACCATCCGCTCGTCGAATATCACGTTCTCGAACGTGGCGGAGGGATTTGAGGCCAAGAGTATTTCGCAGCAGATTCAGGTGACGTTCCGTGCGTCGACCGACGACATCCGCAAGATCTCGGCCAACAATGTCCGCATTATTGCGGATATGAGCGAATATACGCAGCCGGGTACGTATCAGGTTCCGGTCGACGTCACATTTGACGGCTTTGCCGACGCGGGCGTCATCGGGGAGTACACGGTCGCCGTGACGCTCAGCAGAGCCGCAGAGGAATAATGCCGCAATAGGTGAAGTACGGAGGAGAGTTGCTTTGATTAAGAGTATGACCGGCTATGGCCGCGCGGCGCAGACGATTGACGGCCGCGAGATTACTGTGGAGATTCGTTCTGTCAACAACCGCTATCTGGATTGCAGTGTCAAGCTCCCGCGGGTGTTTGGCTTTGCGGAGGATGCGGTCAAGTCCCGCGTGAAGGAGGAGATCTCCCGCGGCAAGGTTGACGTGTTTATTTCGATTAACGTGACGGCGGACAGAGACATGAAGATCTCACTGAACCGCCCGGTGCTCGAGGGGTATCTGGATGCGCTGCGCACGATCGCGGCGGACTATGGCGTACGGGATGACATCACGGTCACGGCGCTCTCGCGCTTCCCCGACGTGTTCGTCGTGGAAAAGCAGGAGGAGGACGAGAAGCAGATCACGGCCGATATTTTGAGCGTTGTCAACGAGGCCATCGAAAAATATGCCGCAATGCGCACCGTGGAGGGTGCGGCGCTCGAAGCCGATCTGCGCGCGCGGAGCAAGACAATCCTGTCGCTTGTGGAGCGCGTGGAGCAGCGCAGCCCGGTGACGCTGGCGGAATACCGCCGCCGCCTGACCGACAAGATGCAGGAGGTTCTGCAGTCGACCAGCATCGACGAAGGCCGCATTTTGCAGGAAGCTGCGATCTACGCGGACAAAATTGCCGTCGACGAGGAGACGGTTCGCCTGCGCAGCCACCTGAGCCAGCTCGACGCGATGCTGACCGACGGCGGCGCAATCGGCCGCAAGCTGGACTTTCTGCTTCAGGAGCTCAACCGCGAAGCGAACACCATCGGCTCGAAGGGCAACGACATTGAGCAGGCGCGCACGGTTGTGGCCATCAAGGCGGAGCTGGAAAAGATCCGCGAGCAGACCCAGAATATCGAATAACAGGAGTCAATCATGCGATTTATCAACATCGGGTTTGGCAATGTTGTTGCCGCAGAGCGGATTCTGGCGGTGCTCAGTCCGGATTCCGCACCGATCAAGCGGATGATACAGGAAGCGAAGGAGCGCGGAATGCTGGTTGATGCGTCGTTTGGCCGCAGCACACGGTCTGTGCTGCTGATGGACACCGATCATGTCATTTTATCAGCGCTTTTGCCGGAACAGCTTGCCGCACGTGGGACTGAAAAAGAGGAGGATGGGGCAGAATGAGAGGAAAACTGTTTGTGATTTCCGGCCCATCCGGTGTCGGAAAGAATACGCTGCTCAATGCGGTTGTCGCGCGCAGTGAGCGTGTGCGCTATTCCATTTCCGCAACGTCACGGGCAATGCGCCCCGGCGAGGTGGACGGCAAGAGCTATTATTTTGTGACGAAAGAGCAGTTTCGGGAGCTGATTCAGAGTGATTCGCTGCTGGAATATGCCGAATACGTCGGGAACTACTACGGCACACCAATTCAGCCAATCCGTGAGTCGATCGAAGCCGGTGTCGACATCGTGATGGACGTCGATGTGGTCGGTGCGCTGAAGATCAAAAAGCGCCTGCCGGCGGCGGTGCTGGTGTTTGTCACGGCGCCGTCGTTTACCGCGCTGCGCGACCGTCTGCTGCACCGCGGCGATGTGGCGCCGGATGTGATGGCGGAGCGTTTGGAGCGCGCACGCTGGGAATATGAACAGGCGCCGAAATATGACTACATCATCCTCAACGATGAGGTGGAACACGCGGTCAGTGAGTTGATGGCGATCATGACCGCAGAAAAATGTAAAACGATGGAGCGTATCCATTTAATCAAGGAGGAACTTTAATGCTGTATCCCGCAATGTCTGAGCTGCTCAAGCACGTTGACAGCCGCTATCTTCTCGTAAACGTTGTTGCGCACCGCGCACGGCAGATTTCGATTGAGTCGGAGCTGACCCATGAGCCGCTGCCGGACAAGCCTGTTACGATGGCGATCAACGAGGTGGCGCGCGGCGAGCTGACGGCTACGCTGAAGGACAAGTATAAGAGATAAGCTTAAGGGCGCAGGCCGCACAGCCTACGCCTTTTGCGCTTTGGAAAGGGGTTTGACATGATCGCAAAGCTTGCAGTTTCCGACTGCGTGTATGCCATTGACAGACCCTATTCCTATCGGATTCCGGAGGGCATCTCGGTGCTGCCCGGAATGCGTGTGCTGGTACCGTTTGGCAACGGAAACCGGCGAAAAGAGGCCGTCGTGCTGGCAGTTTCCGAGGAACCGGCGGAGGGACTGAAGTGGATTGAGTCGGTGCTCGATGAGGAGCCGGCGCTCGCGCCATCGCAGCTCCGGCTGGCCGGGTTTCTGCGGGAGCGTTATTTCTGCACGTATTACGATGCAGTAAAGGCAATTTTGCCCGCCGGTGTCTGGTTTCGGCGGCAGGAGACGTTTGCGCTCACGGAAAAAGGAACTGCGGCTGCGCTGCTGGCGTCCGCGCAGGCGGATCAGTCCTTGCCGCAAGGTGCTGCGGCGGAATTGATTTCGTTTTTGCAGGATCTCGGCGGCAGTGCGCCGGAAAAAACGCTGCGACAGCGGTTTCCACAGGAGACGGAGCTGCAAACGGCAATTAAAACGCTGAAAGCGAAAAAAATACTCACATCCAGTCTGGAGCTTTCGGTGCGCGGGAGCACAAAGTCGCAAAAATTTGCGATGCTTGCCGTAAGCGCGGAGGAAGCGCAGGATTTTGCCAGGCGGAAGCAGAAATCGGCGCCGCTTCAGGCGGCTGCACTGTCCCTGCTTTGCACCGTGGGGAGCGCCGGCGTGCAGGAACTTTGCGAGCTGACCGGCGCTTCGGCTGCGACGCTGCGGCGGCTCGAAAAACTGGGGTTAATTGCAACATGGGAGGAAGAAGTCTACCGCCGCCCGGCACTGCAATATGCCGGGGACGTGCGTACAGATACAAGGACGGCAGCAAGCATGACGGCGCTGACGGACGAACAACAGACCGCAGTGGATGGACTCTGGGCGCAGGCGCAGCAGGAGAAACCCGGCGCGGCGCTGCTCTATGGCGTGACCGGCAGCGGCAAGACTGCGGTATACCTTGCGCTGATCGAGCGGACGCTCCAGATGGGGCGCGGCGCAATTTTGCTGGTGCCGGAAATTGCGCTGACGCCGCAGCTGCTTGGAAAGCTGGCCGCGCGGTTCGGCGAGCAGGTTGCGATTCTGCATTCCAGCTTACAGGTGGGGCAGCGCTATGATGAGTGGCGACGCATCCGCGAGGGAAAGGCAAGCGTTGTCGTCGGAACGCGCTCGGCGGTGTTCGCGCCGCTGGAAAACCTCGGCCTGTTGATTCTGGACGAGGAACAGGAGCACACCTATAAATCGGAAAATACGCCGCGCTACCATGCGCGTGAGGTTGCACTCTACCGGGGCGCGACAACCGGAGCGCTGGTGCTGTTTGGTTCGGCTACTCCGTCGATCGAGACGATGTACCATGCGCGCCGCGGCGATTTGACGCTCTATTTACTCCGGGAGCGGTTCAACCGGAGGTCGCTTCCCAAGGTCGAGCTGGTCGATATGAAGCAGGAGATTCGCGCGGGAAACGCCGGAACGGTGAGTACCGCGCTGGAGGAGCGGCTTCGCGATACCGTTCTGGCCGGGCAGCAGGCGATTTTGTTTTTGAACCGGCGCGGTAATAGCCGATGCCTTGTCTGCGTGGACTGCGGCGACGCGCCGAGCTGCCCAAGATGCAGCGTCTATCTGACCTATCACTCGGCGACGCAGCGGCTTCTTTGCCACTATTGCGGCTACTCGGAGCCGGTGACGCAGCGCTGCCCGCACTGCGGCGGGGCACTTCGCCCGGTCGGTGCGGGGACACAGAAGGTGGAGGAGGAGCTGCACGCCGTGTTTCCCGACACCACGCTGCTGCGCATGGATGCGGATACGGTCTCCGCAGCGAACAGTCACGAGGTTATTTTGGAACGCTTCCGCAGGAAGGAAGCCTCGTTCCTGCTTGGTACGCAGATGGTGGCCAAGGGATTGGATTTCCCTTCGGTGACGCTGGCTGCGGTGCTGGATGCGGACATGGGACTGTATGTCAACAGCTATCGCGCGGCGGAGACCACATTTTCACTTGTTACGCAGCTCGTCGGCCGCTCCGGCCGCGGCGAGACGGCGGGGACGGCGCTCATCCAGACGATGAGTCCGGAGCACCCTGTGCTGAAGCTCGCGGCGGCGCAGAATTACGACGGATTCTACGACATAGAGATCGCATTGCGCGAATTGCGCGGCGTGCCGCCGTTTTGCGATCTGCTGACCGTGACGTTTACGGGACTGTTTGAAGAACAGGTGCGCGCGGCGGCCAAGCGGTTTCGGGAAGCGCTGGCGATGAACCTGCGGCAGAGTCCGTACGCGGGAATGGAATTCGACCTGCTCGGCCCCGCTCCGGCGGCGGTGGCAAAGGTGAACTACACCTACCGCTACCGGTTGACGCTGCGGTGTAAAAACGGAAAACAGATTCGCGCACTGCTGTCTTTTTTGCTGTGCGTGTTTGCAAAGGATAAACAGAACAAGGGTGTGAACGCCTTCGTGGATGTGAATCCCTATGATTGAGAGGTAAAGAACTATGGCGCTGAGGAATATTGTGAAGGTCGGAGATCCGGTTTTGACGAAAAAATGCCGCCCTGTGACGAAGTTTGACGACAATTTGGCGACACTGCTGGACGATATGTTTGAGACGATGCATGACGCGAACGGCGTTGGCCTTGCCGGTCCGCAGGTTGGCATTCTGCGCCGCGTGGTCGTGGTCGACACCGGCGAGGAGGATCTTGAGCTGGTAAACCCGGAGATCGTCGAGGTCAGCGAGGAGACGCAGACCGGCGTGGAGGGGTGTCTGAGCCTGCCCGGCAAGTGGGGCATCGTGACCCGCCCGATGCACGCGGTGGTGCGTGCGCAGGATCGCTGCGGCGACTGGTATGAATACGAAGGAGAAGAACTGCTTGCCCGCGCGTTTTTGCATGAGATCGACCATCTGGACGGCCATATGTATACGGAGATCGCGGAAAAGATGCTGACCGCCGAGGAGCTGGACGAGCTGATGAAGCAGCAGGAGGATGAAGCGGAGGCGGACGGCGAATGAAACTGGTCTATATGGGCACACCCGACATCGCGCGGGTCTGCCTGGAAAAGCTCTATACCAGCGGTTTTGAAATTGCCGCAGTCTACACCAAACCCGACACGCCGAAAAACCGCGGCATGAAGCTGATCCCATCGGAGGTCAAGCAGTATGCGCAGTCAGTCGGCCTGCCGGTCATCCAGCCGGTCTCGTTCCGAGACGACGCGGTTGTGGAGCAGCTCCGCACGCTTGCGCCCGACCTGATCGTGGTCGTGGCCTATGGCAAGATTCTGCCGCAGCGCGTGCTCGACATTCCGAAATACGGCTGCATCAATATGCACGCGAGCATCCTGCCGGAGCTGCGCGGTGCGGGGCCGGTGCAGTGGTCGATTTTGAACCACTGCGACGAGACCGGCGTGAGCGCGATGTATCTGACGGCTGGGATGGATGAGGGCGACGTCATCGAGATCCGCAAGACCCCGATCGACCCGATGGAAACGAGCAGCGAGCTGATGGCGCGGCTGGCCGAAATCGCCGGCGATCTGGCGTGCGACACCGTGCGTGCCATCGAAGCCGGGACGGTGCAGCGTACACCGCAGGATAATGCGAAGGCGACGTATGCGCCGATGCTGAGCAAGAGCTTGAGTCCGATCGACTGGACGCAGTGCGCCCGCTATGTCATCGATCAGGTGCGTGGACTGATTCCGTGGCCGGTGGCCACGACGGAGATTCAGGGAAAGAAGTTTAAGATTTACCGCGTGGAGAAAACCGGCACAACCTCGGAGCAGACGCCGGGAACCTTGGTCGCGCTGACAAAGCAGGGACTTGAAGTGGTCTGCGGCGGTGGAGAGGTGCTGGTCATTCGGGAATTGCAGGCCGAGGGCGGAAAAAGAATGGCGGCCGCCGACTATTTCCGCGGCCATCCGATCACAATTTGAGGTACGATGGGAGCTAGAACAACGGCGCTGTCGGTTTTGATCGCCTGCCGCAGGCAGGGCGCGTTTTCCGACGGCGCATTGAAGGAATATACGGCGCGTGACCGGCTCGACCGGCGCGACGCGGCGCTGGCCGCCCGCCTTTGCTACGGCGTGGAGCAGAACCGGCTGCTGCTGGACTTTTATCTGAGCCGGTTTGTGCGCGGCAGACTGAAGGATTTGCAGCCGGTGGTGCTCGATATTCTGCGGCTCGGCGCGTATCAGATTCTATTTCTGGAGAAGGTGCCGGATGCGGCAGCGGTCAACGAAGCCGTCACGCAGACGAAAAAATACGCGAACGCGCGCGCATCTGGGTTGGTGAACGGCGTGCTGCGGAGCTTGTCACGCGGGAAGAACGCGCTGCCGGAGCCGCCTGACCTTGCTACGAAGTACAGCCACCCGGCAGAGCTGGTTGTGCTGCTTCAGGCGTCGCTTGGCGCGGAAACCGAAGCCTTTTTACGCGCGAACAACGAAGCGCCGGAGACGGTCTTGCAGTGGAATCCGCTGCGCGGAAGCGAGCAGACGCTATTGGAGGAGCTTGACGAGAAGCAAATTGCTTGGGAGCGCCATCCATGGCTGCCCGGCTGCTATCTGGTGCGCGGCACCGGAGACCTGCGGGGACTTGCGGCGTTTGAGACCGGCCTTGTCTACGTGCAGGATGCGGCGGCACGCGCCGCGGCGCTGGCCTCGGGCGTAGAGCCCGGGATGCGTGTGCTCGACTGCTGCGCCGCGCCGGGCGGCAAGAGCTTTGCCGCTGCGATTGCGATGCAGAACCGGGGGGACATTACCTCGTGCGATCTGCACGCGCATAAGATCGCACTGATCGAGGCTGGCGCTGCACGTCTGGGAATTTCAATTCTTCATGCGCAGCAGCAGGATGCGACGGTATTTTGTCCGGAGTGGGAGCAGGCAATGGACGTGGTGATTGCGGACGTGCCGTGCTCCGGCCTTGGAGTCATCCGCAAAAAGCCGGACATTCGCTATAAGGACGCGGCGCAGCTTGCCGGGTTACCGCGCGTACAGACCGCGATTTTGGAGACGGTCTGCCGCTATGTGAAGCCGGGCGGGACGCTGCTTTACAGCACGTGCACGGTATTAAAGCGCGAAAATGAGCACATTCTGGAAGCGTTTTTGGCAGCACACCCGGAGTTTCAGCCGGAGCGCTTCACGCTGCCGGCAGGTTCCGGCGTCACGGATACTGCGATGGCGACTCTGCTGCCGCAGCGCAGCGCCACAGACGGCTTTTTCATTGGAAAACTGAGGAGAATCGGATGAAGCAAGATTTAAAGTCCATGACGATGGCGGAAATGCAAGCCGCGTTTTCGGAGCTGGGGCAGCCGACATTCCGGGCAAAGCAGGTCTTTACGTGGCTGCACCGCGGCGCGGCGAGCTTCGAGGAAATGACCAACCTGTCGAAGCCGCTGCGTGAAACGCTGGCTGCGCGCTATTACATCACGCAGCCGCGTATTGCGCGCAAGCAGGTGTCGAAGCTCGACGGGACGATCAAATATCTCTGGCAGCTTGGCGACGGCAACTGCGTGGAATCGGTTGTGATGCAGTACCACCACGGAAATACGATCTGTATTTCGTCGGAGGTTGGCTGTCCGATGGGCTGCAAGTTCTGCGCGTCGACACTCGGCGGACTGGTTCGGCGGCTGACGCCGGCGGAGCTGCTCGATCAGGTTCTCTTTTCGCAGAAGGATTCCGGCCTGCAACTCTCCAACATCGTCCTGATGGGGATTGGAGAGCCGCTGGACAATTTTGACGCGGTCATGCGTTTTTTGGAGCTTGTGAACAGTCCGGACGGACTGAATATCGGGATGCGGCACATCAGCCTGTCGACGTGCGGACTGGTGGACAAGATCGAAAAGCTCGCGGAGCGGAATTTGCAGTTGACGCTCTCGGTTTCACTGCATTCGCCGGACAATGAATCGAGAAACAAGATTATGCCGGTGAACAAGCGCTGGCCGGTGGAGGAGCTGCTGGCGGCGTGCCGCGCGTATTTTGAAAAGACAGGCCGGCGCGTGTCTTTTGAGTATACGATGATCGACGGCGTGAGTGATTCGCCGGAGCAGGCGGAGCTGCTGGCCAAAAAGCTGCACGGAATGCAGGCGCACGTCAATATGATCCCGCTGAATAACGTTGCTGAGAGCGGCCTGCGGTGTAGCTCCCGGCAGGCGATTGCACGGTTTCAAAAGATTTTGGAGGAGCACGGCGTCACTGCGACGGTGCGCCGGACGCTTGGCAGCGATATTGACGCGTCGTGCGGGCAGCTACGGCGGAAGTATGAAGGAACCCAAGGCTGATGTTTCTGCGCAGTCAATGGAAAAGAGATACGTTAAAAAGGAGGACACGGTATGCAGACATGGGCGATCACAGACCCCGGCAATATCCGGGAACAGAATCAGGATGCGTATGCCGTGGTCAGCTTTGGTCGGGAGCGGACGCTGCTGATTGTGTGTGACGGTATGGGCGGCGCGAGAGCCGGGAATGTGGCCAGCTCACTGGCGGCCGAGGTGTTCTCGGAGGAGGTGCGCCGAAGCCAGAAGCAGGGGATGAACCGCGAGGCAGTGGATGCGATGCTGAAAAGCGCGCTGCAGCTTGCAAATCAGGCCGTCTACGATCAGTCGCAGTTGAGCGAGGAATTCCACGGCATGGGCACAACGCTCGTCGCGGCCTATGTGGTCAAGGATGACGTGACGGTCATCAACGTGGGCGACAGCCGCGCTTACCATTTTTCCAGCCACGGCGTTGACCTCATCACGCGTGACCATTCCATTGTGGCCTATATGGTTGAGCGTGGGGAGCTGACACAGGAGCAGGCAAAGACACATCCGGGGAAAAACGTGATTACCCGCGCCGTTGGCACGGAGGAGTCCGTGGAGGGCGACCTCTACCACCTGACGGTTCGGCACGATGACTGCCTGATGCTCTGCTCTGATGGACTCTCCAATGAGATGGCTGATCAGGAGATGCTGTTTGAGGTGGCGCACGGTGTGCGCCGGAGCGATTGCTGCAAGCGTCTGCTCAGCATTGCGAAAAATCGCGGCGCGCCGGACAATGTCACGGTCGTTCTGGCACAGTGTTAACAGGAAAAGGAGCTAACCTTATGGATCAATACATAGGAAAGCTATTAGATAATCGATATGAAATCCTCGAAGTGATCGGTGTGGGCGGCATGGCCGTAGTCTACAAGGCGCGCTGCAACCGCCTGAACCGCTTGGTTGCCATCAAGGCGCTCAAGCAGGAGCTTTCGCAGGACGAGGAATTCCGCCGGCGGTTCTATGCCGAGTCGCAGGCGGTTGCGATGCTGTCGCACCCGAATATTGTCAGCGTCTACGATGTCGCGCACTCCGACGGTCTGGACTATATCGTCATGGAGCTGATCGACGGTATTACGCTCAAGCAGTATATGGAGCAGAAGGGGCAGCTCAACTGGCGTGAAGCGCTGCATTTTGCCACGCAGATTGCCAAGGCGCTTGAGCACGCGCACTCGCGCGGGATCATCCACCGCGACATCAAGCCGCACAACATTATGATCCTGAAGGACGGCAGCGTGAAGGTTGCCGACTTCGGCATTGCGCGCATTTCCTCGGCGCAGAATACGCTGACGCGCGAAGCGCTCGGCTCGGTGCACTATATTTCGCCGGAGCAGGCGAAGGGAGCGCACGTCGACGAGCGAACCGACCTCTATTCGCTTGGCGTGGTGATGTATGAGATGCTGACCGGGCGTCCGCCGTTCGACGGCGATACGCCGGTTTCGGTTGCCATCCAGCATATCAACGCGACGCCGGTCATGCCGCAGGAGTTGAATCCGTCAATTCCGCTGGGCTTGGAGCAGATTACGATGCACGCGATGACAGCGGATCTTTCCAAGCGCTACCCGAGCGCGACACAGATGCTCGCGGATCTCGAAGAATTCCGCAAGGACCCGAATACAACGTTCGACTTCACGCAGCGTCGCGGCGGCATCGACATGGAGCGCCTGCTCCATGATCCGGACTATCTGCCGCAAAGTCTCGGCATCGGTGCCGCAAAAAGCCGCGCAAAAAAAGCGGCAGCCGCAAACAGGCAGGAGCGGCGTCCGTCTGTGCCGCAAGGCCAGCCGCAACGCCAGCCGCAGTCAGAGCGCAATGAAACACCGGAAAAACGCGGCAGCCGCATTGCCGTGATTGCCGGTATTGTCTGTATTGTGTTGGCGCTCTGCGGAATCGGCTATTTCCTGTATTCCTATCTTTCCGATCTTTTTGCAACGACAAAGGACGCCGTGGTGCCGAAGCTCGTCGGTCAGTATTACGAGAATATCGACGCTTCGCAGTATCCGAACTTCAAAATTGAGGTCGGCGACTGGCGAACGAGCGATACTGTTGCGTATGGCTACGTCATCAGCCAGACGCCGGATGCAGACCGCACCGTGAAGGCGGGAACGACGATCAGCCTGACGGTCAGTGCCGGTATGGGCAGCGATACAATGCCGAATCTCGTCAACGAGTCGCTTCAGGCGGCACGGACGAGTCTGGACGCATTGTCGGTCGATGTGGAGCTGGCGATTGTCTATGAGGCGAGCACGACGGTGACGGATGGCTACGTGATTTCAACCGATCCGGCCGGAGGTGAGACGCTCTCCGCAGGTCAGACCGTGACGCTGACGGTCAGCTCGGGTGCGGGCGTGGAGCTTGTCGAAGCCCCGGCACTTCAGGGCGAAAATGTGGATAAAGCGCTCGAAGCGATTAAGGCGGCCGGACTCGGGCAGGGACTTGTGCGCTATGTCGAGAGCGATCTGCCGAAGGACACTGTGACCTATCAGAGTGTCGATGCGGGTGAACAGGTCAAGGCTGGAACGGTTATCAACCTGCAGGTCTCCAAGGGGCCGACGCAGGCACGCACGCCGTTTGTGCGCAGCTATTCCTCGGATGCAACGGTCAACCAGAATGCGGTATTGACGCTTCAGATCGTCGCGGAGACGTCGGACAGCGGCACGCTGAGCTACGCATGGTACGTTTCACAGACGGGCAGCATCGATGATGCGTCGCTTGTGTCGCGCAGT
This sequence comes from uncultured Oscillospiraceae bacterium, assembly GCA_934661135.1. Taxonomy (GTDB): domain Bacteria; phylum Bacillota; class Clostridia; order Oscillospirales; family Oscillospiraceae; genus CAG-170. The sequence goes on along the minus strand of CAKUJA010000003.1, from coordinate 833 downwards.
GCGGAGAATAATGATACCTGCGCCGTGAATACCAGCAAGGCCGGAACGTTCTATTATTTCTGTAAGATCACGAATACGCTCGGCGAGGATACCGCAAGCGCAAACTCACCGATGATCGAGGTTGTGGTCAACGCGGTGAAAACAACGAACGACAAGGTGATCTATGTGACGATGCCCGCCGATGGCCGGACACATACGGTGACAGTCTATGTCGCCGGCGCGCAGCAGCTTGCGCCGTTCGAGGTCGAAGCCGGGACGGTCAGCGGCAGCCAGATTCCGATTCAGGTCTCGGGCGAAGGAGAGCAGACCGTTGAGATCTACATCGACGGTACGCTGGCCGATACGCAGCTCGTGGATTTTACGACGGTGGGATGATATGAAAGACAGAATCATCAAGGCACTGAGTGGTTTTTACTATGTCCAGACGGACGATGGTGTGATTGAATGCCGTGCGCGCGGTAAAATGCGCCGTGAAAAGATCACACCGCTCGTCGGCGACTTTGTTGAGCTTTCGCGGCAGGGCAAGACCGGCACTGTGGAGCAGATTTTGCTGCGGCGGAACCAATTCATCCGCCCGGCAGTTGCCAACATTGATCTGCTGGTGGTGCTGGCGTCATGCGCAATTCCAGTGACGGAGCCGTTTTTGATCGATCGGGTGCTGGCTGTTGCGGCGCGTCAGGGCGTACCGGCGCTGCTCTGCGTCAATAAAGACGATCTGGTCAGTGCGGCGCCGCTGGCGCAGATCTATGAAAAGGCCGGTTTTCCCGTGGTTGTGACGAGTGCGGAGACCGGCGAGGGGATTGATGCGCTGCGCCAGGCAATCTACGGCAAGC
>CAKUJA010000002.1 GCA_934661135.1 uncultured Oscillospiraceae bacterium | reverse complement strand
TCCGCCTGCTTGAAAAAATCCACATCGTCCACGCGAATCAGCGTCCGCTCCGCCATCATCGGCATCGCCTCCACCGCTTCGCTGAGCGCCTGCGGCGTGAGCGTCTCCGCGTTGAAGCGGTGGTAGTTAAACTCTGCCGCCGCGCCCTCGAGCAGCTTCTTCTCCATCATCTGCCAGTAGCGCTCCTTCAAAAACGCTTCCTCGCCGAAAAACACATAGAGATTCGCAAATTCGCCGCTTTTCAGCGCCGCCTTCAACGCCTGAAGCGCTGCGCCGCGCTCCGCCGCAGCCGGTTTTCTCGCCATCCGCTCACCCCCTGATCGTAATCGTTCCCTGTAAATCCGTGCGGTAGACCTCCGCGCCAATTTCCGCAATCCGCTCCAGCGTCTCCGCTGCCGGATGGCCATACCGGTTCTCCGCGCCCACCGAAACGGCCACAGTCTCCGGGTTCACCAGTTCCAGCAGCGCCGCGCTCGTTGAGCTGTCCGCGCCGTGGTGACCTGCCACCAGCAGCTCCGTCTCCGGCAGCGCGTGCAGCGACAGCAGCCGGTATTCCGCAAACTGCGAAAGATCGCCGGTTATCAGAATATCATATTCTCCCGCGCTTGCCAAGCAGCAAACGCCGGCGTCGTTCCCATTTTTCGCGGAAACCGGCGCAAACAGCGTCACGCCGTGCGCAATTGCCGCATCCTGCCGCACAAATTCGGTTCTGCAGCCGCGCTCCGTCGCGGCGGCAAGCAGCCGGTCGCGCCATCCGCTCTCATCTTCCGAATCCGGAAGCCAGAGCGTTCCAACTTTTTCGCGCGTTAATAACCGGATTGCACCGTTTACGTGGTCGCTATCGTAATGTGTCAACACCAAATTGTCAATTTGAAAGACCCCATAGCTCTGCAAATACCTTGCCGCGGTCTCTCCGGACTCATCCGGCACACCGCCGCAGTCGATTACCGTCGCTTCCCCATCCGCTTGGAAAATCAGGCATTGTCCCTGCCCCACATCCAGCATCGTGAACGTAAACTCCGCCGCCCGGTATTCGATCGCCGCACAGCCAAGGCAGACCGCAAACGCTGCGGCCACCAGCGCCGCGGCCTTCCATTTCCGAATCGCCTCCGGCTTTGCCGCCAGCAGCACCACCGTTCCATAGAGCGCCGCCGCGAACAGCCACCAGTAGACATTCTCCAGATAGACCGCCGCAAACGGCACCTTCGCCGCCAGACGGACGATGCCCAGCACATACCGCGCCAGCCACGCCAGCAGCCAGCCGATCTGCGCCGCCAGCCACGGCCACACCAACCCCAGCGGGCAGAGCAGCAGTCCGCCGGTGAACAGAATCGAGATTGCCCACAGGCAGAGCGGGTTCACCACCAGCGCGGCCAGTGACACCATCCCAAAGTGCATCGCCGCCAGCGGCAGCGAAAATACCATCGATGCCAGCGAGCAGCAGAGCGCTGACAGTGCCGCACGCAGGAGCCATCCTGCCGCGTTCCGCCTTGCCATCTGCCGCGTAAGACCGCGCGGCAGCCGCATTGACCGGTAAATCCGCCCGGAAAAGAACAAAATTCCCGCCGTCGACGCAAACGAGAGCTGCAACCCGATGTCCAAAATCGCCCACGGATTGGCGATGAGCAACAGCAGCAGCGCCGCAGCGAGCGACGTTGCCGGGTCGTTCTCCCGCTTCATCAGCGGCGCAATCATCAACAGCACCAGCATTGCTCCCGCGCGCACGCTGGACGCCGACGCGCCCGTCATCATCACGAACACCGCAACCACCGGCAGGCCAATCGCGGCCGCCATCGTGCGATTTCCGCCGCACAGCAGCAAAATCATGCCAAACAGAATCGACACGTGCATTCCGGACACCGCAACCGCATGATAGATCCCCGCAATCGACAGCTCATTGCGCAGCGCGCTGTCCATGCCGCTCCGGTCTCCAAACAGCATTCCCTTCCAGAATCCGGCCACATCCGCCGGAAAAATCGCGTCCGCCGCCCTGCCAAGCGCCGCGCAAAGTCGCGCCGGCCAAACCGCCGCAGAGCCGGTTCCCTTGGTCACCGTCCATTCGCCTTTTACGGTTCCGACCAGCCAGACGCCCTTGCCCGAATAATAGGTGTCGTTCTTCTCCTCGCCGCGCACGAGCTTGGCGTCGCAGGTGATCGTGTCCCCGGCCTCCGGCTCCGCCGTCTGGTCAGACGTATAGAGCACGCTCCGCACGGCGCTGCCGTTCCAATCCACATCGCAGAGCACGCTCTTTCCATAGCGCGTGTCGCGCGGCGCTTCCAGCACCACCGCCTTGACCGGCGCCACGCTGCCGTCCACATCCGCAATCTGCCGCAGAAACAGTCCCCGGTAGGCCGAGCACCAGAGCAGTCCCGCGCTTGCGCCCAGCAGCAAAATCGCCGCGCACCGCACCAGCTTCCGCTTCCGGCCAAACAGTGCCGCGGCAAATATTCCGGCAGCAATTCCTGCGGCAATTGCCGCGCTGCCCGTAAGCCAGTTTACCGCGGTCAAAACGGCCGCGGCAAATCCCGATACGAACAGACAGAGCTTTCTCATCCTACTTCTCCATTCCGTCTCTTTGCGGCCGTTCTTCCTTTCCCGGCAGACCGGAAAAAGGCGCCCCCGGCTCAGCGGGAGCGCCTGATACCACTGTGTTTATTCCGCAGCCGGTGTATCGAGCTTGATCTCGTGGACTTCTTCCTGCGACTCCGCCGCCGGAGTCTCGTTCGTCTCCGTCTCTGCGGGCGTTTGAGCCGGTGCTTCCGGCTCCTGTGCCGGCTCCTCGCTGATGTCGACGAATCCCTCGTCCTCGGCATCCTCCTCACCCTGCTTCAGGCTCTCGATGTAATCCTTCAGCTCCTCGATCAGCTTCTTCGACTCGTCGATCTTCTGGCACCACGGCAGATATTCCGCGCTGTCCATCTCCTCGCCGACCGCATAGTCGCGGTAATACAGCTTGCCGAGCTGTGCTTCGGCCTTCTTGATCTTATCTTCCTCCGCATAGATGGAGACATTCGTTTTTGCAATTGCAGCCAGCACCTTCGCCTTCTGCGCGGCGGTCTGCGCAGCGCTAAACGCGAAATTCTTGGCAGCTTCAAAGCTCTCGTTGAATCCCATGGTAAAACCCTCCTGTTATGATTTCTAACTTCTGGCTTCCATTATATCACATTCGCCCGATTTGAAAAGGGGCGAACGTGGATATTCCCAAAAATTTTACAAATTCTCGCCAGTTTCTTCTGCCTTTTCCGCAGTCTGTGCAGCTTCTTTCCGGTTGACATAAAGATCCGCCGGGTCCGGCTTCTTTTTGAGCAGAATATACGCCAGCGCGCCGCCCGCGAGCACCACGCTGAGCGCCGCCACAAGCTGGCTGACACGGATGCCGGTTCCAAACAGGTACAGGCTGTCCGTGCGCAGTCCTTCAATCCAGACGCGCCCCAGGCCGTACCACGCCAGATAGGTCAGCATGATCTGACCGTCAAACTTCCGCTTTTTCGTCAGGAAGTGCATCCCGATAAACCCAACGAGGTTCCAGACCGACTCATAGAGGAACGTCGGATGGTAGTAGATCACCTCACCGGCGGCGTTTTCCAGTCCCATTTTGAAGAAGCAGTCCGTTACGGCGCCGTGCGCCTCGCGGTTCATAAAGTTTCCCCAGCGGCCAAAAATCTGCCCGATGATCACAGCCATCGCCGCAACATCCAGCAGTGTGCCGGTTTTTATCTTCTTGATCTTGCTCAAAATGATAATCGTCAGCGCACCGCCGATCACACCGCCGTAAATCGCGAGACCGCCCTCCCAGATATAGAGCACGGAAATCGGGTTGTCGGCATATAGCTCCCAATAGAAGATGCAGTAGTAAAGCCGCGCGCAGATCACGCCGATCGGCACCGCCCACAGCACCTCGTCCAGCACATCGTCCTGCGTCAGGCCAAACACCGGCGCACGCCGCATCATATATAGCACCGCCAGCAAAAATCCGACGGCAATGATAATCCCATACCAGTAGATGTCCTTCCCGAATACCGTAAAGGCCACAGGATTCGGGTTGACCGTAATTCCCAGGTTCGGAAACGTAATCGGAGACGCCAAAAACATCGCAATCACTCCTTTGGATACACCACGGAAATCGCCGCCCGCTCTCTTATGACGACGTTCGCCAGAAATTGTTCCACGTCCTCCGGCGTGACAGTGTCAAACGCCGCCGGATAGTCGTAGTAATCCACACCGTCCATATAGAACGCGCAGATGCGGTAGCACGTATTTTCAAAGCTGTCCAGCTCACGCAGGCGTCGGCCGAGCATCGATTTTTTCAGCCGCGCAAACTGCGCGCGGTCAATGCCGGTCTGACGGATGCGCTCCGCTTCCTCCAGCAGCGCCTCCAATACGGCGTCGGGGTCGTCGCTGTCGCCGGAAGCTTCCAGCATCGCCATCCCCTTCATGCGCTCATAGTCGATGGCAAAATCGGAGTCGATCAGACCCGCTTCATACAGCCGCGTGTAGAGCGCCGACGATTCTCCTGCCAGCAGCTCCGCCGCCATCGAGCCAAGGAATTCCATCCGCAGCGGCTCCGTTCCCGCGTCCGCCGGTTCGCACTTAAATCCAATGGCGAACGTCGGCATGGCGACCTCCATATGCGCCTCAATGCGCGGCTGCGCCACGGTCATCGGCTCCGCCGGGCCATAATCGCGCGCCGCGATGCCGACGGAGTCCGTCGGCGTCTCCCGCTGTGCCTGCGCAATCACCTTCCCGGCGTCCACATCTCCCACAACGCAGAGAATCAGGTTCACCGGGTCGTAGAACGCACGGTGGCAGTCGTTGAGCGTCTGCGCGGTGATCGCCTGGATGCTCTCCACCGTCCCCGCAATCGACTCGCGCACCGGATGCGTATGATACATCGCGCGGAACAGGTTCTCCTGCATCACGTTGCCGTCGCTGTCGTCATACATTTTAATTTCCTGCGCAATAATGCCCCGCTCCTTCTCCACGCTTTCCTCCGTGAAGTAGGGCGTTGTGACCATGCGCAGCAAAATCGACAGATTTTCCTCGAAATGCTCGGTGCACTCCACATAATATGCCGTCATCGTATAGCTGGTAAACGCATTGTTGCTGCCCGCGTACTTGGCGAACAGCTCCATCGCGTTCCCCTCCGGCAGATCGAACATCTTGTGCTCCAAATAGTGCGCCACGCCCTTCGGCGTCTCATGGTTCACGCCGCCGAGACAAAACTTCGTGTCGATCGAGCCGTAGTTGACCGCGATAAACGCGTACTTTTTCGCAAAGCCCGGTTTTTCCACCACGCGCACCATCATGCCGTTGTCCAATCGCTGCTCGAAATACTGCTCTCCGAGCTGCGGAAATTGTTTCTGAATCATGCCTGCGCTCCCTTCAGTGTAAAAACGGTATCCAGCGTCACGCGCCTTGCGCAGTCGGCCACCTGCTCCGGCGTCACCGCTTCAATGCCGCGCGCCAGCTCCTCCATGCCTCCCCGCAGGCCTGCCATGCGCTGACCGACGGCATAGTCGTCCAGCCGTCCGGGGCTGTCCAGCGCCGCTTTCAAATCCGACAGCAGATAATTCTTGGCCGACGTAAACTCATACTCCGAAATCACACCGTTCCGGCAGTCGTCCAGTTGGCGCAGAATTTCTTTCTCAGCGGTTTCGAGCTTCTCAAACTCCACACCGGACGAGACAATCATCACGCCCTTGAATTTCTCAATCGACGAAATTGCGTAGTAGCAGAGCGACATCTCCTCGCGCACCTTGCAAAACAGCTTGCTCGTAATGCCGCCGCCGAAGATCGTATTGAGCATCAGCAGCGCGGGATAGTCCGCATCTGCCGCAGTGATGCCGGTGCGCAGTCCCATGGCAAGCTTGCCCTGCGTAATTTCCAGCCGTTCTTCGCCGCGGCGCACCGCATCGCGCCCGCTCCGCTGCCGCGTCTCAACCGCATTGCACATACATCCCTGCCGCGTCTCAGCCGCATTGCACATACATCCCTGCCGCGTCTCAACCGCATCAAATGCCGCTGCGCGCGGCAGCTCCCGCAGCACGTGCCGCAGCTGCGCCGCTACCTCCTCCGCATCCTTTCTGCCCATGTAGAACAGCTCTACGCGCGACGTGGACAAAACCTCCCGGTAGTGCGCATAAAGTCCCTCTGCGGTAATGCGCTCCACATCCTCCAGCTCGCCAAGCCGCGGCACAGCGTAGGCCTCGCCCGCACACATCGTTTTCACAAGTTGGCTTGTTGCATACATCCGCTTGTCGTTCACACGTGATGCAATCGCATTGGCAAGGTTGCGTTTCTCGCTCTCGACATATTCCTGCACGAAATGGCCGTCCTCCAACCGCGGCTGGAGCAGCAGCTCCCCTAAAAACGTCATCACCGACGCAAACACCGGCTCTCCGGCGAGTGCGTCCTCAATAAAATCGGCATAGAACCCAACCATCTGTACCTCGCCCTTTTTGCGGATCAGCGTCCCGATGCTGGCGCCGTAGAGATCGTCGAGCCGTGCAGCAATTGCGCGCAGATCCGGGCAGTGCTCGCTGCCGCGCAGCAGTACGCTCGGAATCAGTGCATTGGCTGAAGCCTCCTCCGCCCGCAGCGGACGCAGAAAGTTGATGCTGAAGCAGCCGGTTTTAAATTTTTCAGTCTGCACCGCCGTAAGGAACACACCGGGCAGAAGTTCGGTTTGTCTTTCCATAATGACATCCTTTGTTCAAAGTTGTTTTATATTATACTACAAGCTGCGGCAAAAGTAAAACGCCGCGCTGCCGATCCGGCAAAAAATATAGCTTGTTTTTCCACACGAGATCATGTAAACTGTATTTATCTATGCCAATCAGGAGGAACCCATGGAATGGATTGAATTGACCATCAAGACAACATCCGCCGCGATTGATCTTGTATGCGACCGGCTGACCGTTTTGGGGTATGACAGCTTTATTATTGACGATCAGGAAGACTTTCATCAGTTTTTAGAGCAGAACCGCCAGTATTGGGACTATGTCGACGAGGATCTGGAGCAGAAGATGCGCGGTCTTTCGCAGATTCGGCTCTACCTTGAAGATTCCGCCGCTGCTCCGGAGCAGATCAGTGCACTACGCGATCAACTGCAAAGTCTGCGCACGCAGTATCCCGGTACCGACTTCGGTTCGCTGGATGTCCAACTCGCCAATGTCCGCGATGAGGACTGGGAAAACAACTGGAAACAATATTATCAGCCGCTTGCGATCGGTGAAAAACTGCTTGTCGTGCCAGAATGGCTGAATCCGGAAAATCCGGAAAACCGGGTTGTCGTCCTGCTCGACCCCGGCATGATCTTCGGAACTGGCGCACACGCTTCCACGCAGATGTGTATGCGGGAGCTTGAACGCGCCATTCAGGGCGGCGAGCGGGTGCTCGATCTCGGCTCCGGCAGCGGCATTCTCTCGATTACCGCGATTTTGCTCGGCGCCAGCCACGCCACAGGCGTCGACATTGACCCGAAGGCGGAAGATATTGCCCGTCAAAACGCCGCCATCAACCAGATTTTCAGCGACCGCTTTACCGCCGTCACCGGCGACGTCATCGGTGACAAGGCCATGATGGACAAGCTGGAAGCGCGCTACGATGTCGTCCTAGCCAATATCGTGGCCGACGTCATCATTCCGCTTGCGCCGGTCGTGCCGCATTTCCTCAGTGAGGACAGCATCTTCATCTGCTCCGGCATTTTAAACACACGTCTGCCCGAGGTTTTGAACGCGTTGGAAGCGGCTGGTCTCCAGATTCTTTCCACCGAGCAGCAGGAGGACTGGTGCCGCGTCACAGCGGCGCTGGCCGGCTAAGGGGGCATTGTCTTGCGACTGTTTTCCCTTCGTAACAAGCGCCTTTTGCGGCGTATTCTACTGATCGTGCTGGCCGTTTTGCTGACTGCCGCGCTGCTGCTGGTCTGCCGGTTCGTCTACCTCAGCCGCTACGTTGTCTATGCAAACGGCAAGGCGTATCTCGATTTTGACCGCCAGCTCTCGGCCACGCGCGAACCGCAGCAGTCGGCTTCGGCTGACGAGTTCCCATTCACAACGCTCATCGCTTCACAGGAAGAAACCAGCACAGAATCATCCGCGCGCACACAGATTCAAGGCTACTATATTACCACGAATATGCTCTCCGACGGTGTCAACGCCGTGCGCGCCGCACTGGATGCCGCCAACGATTATAACGCAGTGATGATCGACGTCAAGAGCGTATTTGGCAACTACTATTATCATTCCTCGCTCTCCGGCGCTGAGACCGCCACTTCTGCCGACATCGACGCCGTGGAAGCGCTGATCCGCGAACTAACCGCCCGCAGTGATCTTACAGTCATCGCGCGTGTCCCGGCTTTTTCAGAGCCAAACTACGCATTTGCACACCAAAACCAGGCACTTTCGCTCTATTCCGGGGCACTCTGGATGGACGAGCGGCGCTGCTACTGGCTCGATCCCTCCGACAGTGCCGTACAGGGATTTCTCGCTTCCATCGCACTTGAACTTCAGGATCTCGGCTTTGATGAAGTCCTGTTCGACGATTTCTATTTTCCGGACTCTGATGCAATCAATTGGAACGGCGGCGTCAGCCGGCAACTTGCCGTACAGGATGCCGCAGCCGGTATCCGCTCGCTGCTGCAAGGCAGCCGCATTCGGCTCGATTTTGGTTCCGACGATCCGCAGGTTGCCGCATCGTCTGACCGCATTATGACCGCAAATGAGGATGCGGCTACGGTTGATGCTACGGCTGCCGCGCTCTCCGAAACGCTTTCCGATCCCGCGTCGCAGCTCGTGTTCCTAACCACATCGCGCGACACACGCTATGAAGCCTATTCTGTCCTCCGCCCGCTTTTGGATGAACAATAAAAATCCCCGCATGAGACTGATGAACCGCCCCAGATTGTGCTGTCCGCACAATCTGGGGCGGTTCAATTCAAAACAGAGGGGATTTTATTCTCAATTATCCAAGCAGTTCGCAAACCAGATCGCTATACGCGCCCGGATCTTCCAGCGGCAGATCCGCCATCAGAAGCGCCTGTGCATAGAGAATTTCCACAATTTTCTTCGCTCTCTCCGGCTCCTGCGCCACGGCAACTTGCAGCTTTGCAAACATCGGATGGGCGGCGTTCAGCTCCAGCACTTTCTCGGCCTTCATGTCCATCTCGGGGCTGACGCGCTTGAAGTATTTCTCCATCTCGAACGTCATGCCCTTGCCCGGTACAACGCAGACCGGATGACTGCCGAGCGCGTCAGAGAGCTTGACCTCCTTCACGCGATCGCCCAGCGTCTCCTTCACGAAATCCAGCGTCGTTTTCGCCTGTTCCGCTTTTTCCTCGGCCGCCTTCTTTTCCTCGTCGGTCTGGATGCCAAGATCCTCCTGCGTCACGGAGCGGAATTCCTTGTCCGCATACTTCTGAAGCGTCTGCGGCACAAAGCCGTCCACCTCATCACTCATCAGCAATACGTCGAAGCCCTTGCCCCGAAGCGTCTCAATCTGCGGAAGCTGCGCAATACGCTCGCGGTTCTCGCCGCTGGCATAGTAGAGGTACTTCTGCTCCTCGGGCATCGCGTCAACATATTCTTTGAAGGAAACGAGCTTGTTCTCCTTGGACGACCAGTAGAGCAGCAAATCCTGAAGCAGCTCTTTTTTCGCGCCATAGTCGTTCAGCAGACCATATTTGAGCTGTGTCCCAAATGCGCCGTAGAACTTCTCATATTTCTCGCGGTCATTTGCCATCAGCTTGACAAGTTCCTGCTTGATCTTCTTCTCGAGGTTGTTCGCAATGAACTTGAGCTGCCGGTCGTGCTGAAGCATCTCACGTGAGATATTCAGGCTGAGATCCTGCGAGTCGACTACGCCGCGGACAAAGCGGAAACAGTCCGGCAGCAGATCGGCGCAGTTTTCCATAATCATCACGCCGGAGGAATAGAGCTGCAGCCCCTTTTTGAAGTCCTTCGTATAGAAGTCATAGGGTGCCTTGGCCGGAATGTAGAGCAGCGCTTTATAGGTCACCGCGCCCTCAACATCCGCATGGATGATTGCCGCAGGATCTTCAAAATCGTAGAACTTCTCTTTGTAGAAGTTGTTGTACTCCTCGTCGGTAACCTCAGACTTTTTCTTTTGCCAGATCGGTACCATCGAGTTCAGCGTCCGATCCTCCTTGACCGTCTCATACTCCGGCTTTTCGCTGTCCTCCGTCCCTTCTTTGACTTTCGGGGTGTCCATCATCATCTTGATCGGATACCGGATATAGTCGGAGTATTTGCGCACGAGCGTCTGGATGTCCCACGGCTTCAGGAAGCGCGAATAGTCCTCGTCCTCAGTGTCAGCCTTGAGCTTCATAATGACGTCTGTACCAACGCCGTCCTTCTCGCACGGCTCAATCGTATAGCCGTCCGCGCCGGACGACTGCCAGCGCCATGCCTGTTCTTCGCCGTATTTCTTCGAGACAACGGTTACCTCGTCGGCCACCATAAACGCCGAGTAGAACCCGACGCCGAATTGGCCGATAATATCGATGTCGTCCGTCTTTTCCATATCCTTCTTGAATTGGAGACTGCCGGAGCGGCAGATCGTGCCGAGGTTCTGTTCCATCTCGTCCTTGCTCATACCGATGCCGTTATCGCGCACAGTCAGCGTGCGGGCATCCGTATCCGCCTCAATGCGGATTTCAAAATCGCTCCGGTTCAAACCGACCTTTTCATCGGTCAGCGCCAGATATGCCAGTTTGTCGATTGCATCCGAGGCGTTCGACAAAATCTCACGCAGGAAAATCTCCTGATGCGTATAAATTGAATGGATCATCAGATCGAGCAGCCGTTTGCTCTCCGCCTGAAATTCTTTCTTTTCCATAAATCGTCACGTCCTTCGTAGTTTGGCACTCTCTGCCTTCGAGTGCTAACCTCATTCTAGCACAGCTTTTTAATTTTGCAACCCCTTCCGCAAAAATTCACAAACAATTCATAGCCGTTCGAAATCCATCCTATGCAACCGCCGGAAATTGTGCTATACTATTTAGAACTATGAGTATTTAGGAGCAAGCTATGATTACGATTTCCAACCTTGGAATGCAGTTCGGCGGCAGCGTTCTGTTTAAGCAGGTCGATCTGCAATTCACCCCCGGCAACTGCTACGGCGTGATCGGCGCGAACGGTGCCGGCAAATCCACCTTTTTGAAAATTCTTTCCGGCGAACTGGAACCGACATCCGGCGATGTCTTTCTCAAACCTGGCGCACGGATGTCGATCCTGAAGCAGGATCAGTTCCAGTACGACGAATATTCGATTCTCGACACCGTCATTATGGGCAACCAACACCTGTATGACATTATGAAGGAAAAGGATGCCCTCTACGAAAAAGAGGACTTCACTGAAGAAGACGGCCTGCGCGCCAGCGAGCTGGAGACGGAATTTGCCGAGCTTGACGGCTGGGAGGCCGAATCCGATGCGTCTCGTCTGCTTCAGGGTCTTGGCATCCCGGTTGAGCTGCACAATGATCTGATGGGGAACACCGACCCGCGCCTGAAGGTTAAGGTTCTGCTGGCACAGGCGCTTTTCGGCAAGCCGGACATCATCATGCTCGACGAGCCGACAAACAACCTCGACATTGAAGCCATCAACTGGCTGGAAAACTTCATCCTCGACTACGAGGACACCGGCCTTGTTATCGTCGTCAGCCACGACCGTCACTTCCTCAACATGGTCTGCACCCACATTGTCGACATCGACTACGGCAAAATCAAAATGTACGTCGGCAACTACGACTTCTGGTACGAATCGTCTCAGCTCGTGCAGCAGCTCATCCGCAACAAGAATAAGCGCAACGAAGAAAAAATCGCGGAGCTGCAGACGTTTATTGCGCGTTTCGCGGCCAACAAAGCCAAGAGTAAACAGGCCACGTCCCGCCGCCGTCTGCTCGACAAGCTGTCCGTGGAGGAAATGCCCGCCTCGTCCCGCCGCTATCCGTTCGTCGGCTTTGACCGGGAACGCGAGGTCGGCAAGGACATCCTGTTCGTCACCGACGTGAGCAAGACCATCGACGGCGTAAAGCTGCTCGATCGCGTCAGCTTCATCGTCAACAAAAATGACAAAATCGCCTTTGTCGGTGAAAATGAGCTGGCACAGACCACAATGTTCCGCATTCTCATGGGCGAACTGGAACCGGACGAGGGCAGTGTCAAGTGGGGTCAGACCGTCACCACCAGCTATCTGCCGAAGGACAACGGCGACTATTTCGACGGCCACACCGAATCGCTTGTCGACTGGATCCGCCAGTATTCCGCGAAGAAGGACGATGTCTACCTCCGCGGCTTCCTCGGCCGGATGCTGTTCTCCGGCGACGAGGTGTTCAAGCCGGTCAACGTCCTCTCCGGCGGTGAAAAGGTGCGCTGTATGCTCTCGCGGATGATGCTCTCCGGCTCCAACGTTGTCCTGCTCGACCAGCCGACGAACCATCTCGACATGGAGGCCATTCAGGCCGTCAATAAGGGTCTCATGGCCTTCCCTGGCAATGTGCTCCTTGCTTCGCACGACCACGAAATGCTGCAAACCACCTGCAACCGCGTCATCGAGTTCCAGCCGGACGGCACCATTCTCGACCGTCCCGGCACCTACGACGAGTATCTCGAATGGAAACGGGAGCGCATAGCGCAATAAAAAGCGAGGGTTTTTTATGTCCAATTTTCTCTCCTGGCTTCAGCAGCTCCGCTTCAATGCCATCTGGGAGCTTCTGATCGTGCTTGCCGCGTCGCTGCTCTGCATCACGGTGCACGAATCCTGCCATGGCCTGGCTGCCTACTGGCTCGGCGATGACACGGCCAAGCGCGCAGGGCGCATCTCGCTCAATCCCTTCCGGCACATCGACATTCTCGGTCTGCTGATGATGGCGCTGTTTCATTTCGGCTGGGCCAAGCCGGTGCCGGTCGATATGCGCCGGTTCCGCAACCGCCGCGCCGGTATGGCGCTGACCGCGCTGGCCGGCCCTGTGTCCAATGTGCTGCTGGCGTTTCTCGCGCTGCTCTGCCTTGCACTCTGCACACGGCTTCCACAGACGGAAGCGATGGACTATGTCCGCTATTTTTTCCAGTATATTGCGATCCTGAGCGCCGGCCTTGCCGTATTCAATATTTTCCCGATTCCGCCGCTCGACGGCAGCAAGGTGCTCTTTTCGCTTCTGCCGGATCGCGCCTACGCCTGGCTCATGCGCTACGAGCGCTACGGCATGATTCTGCTGATGGTACTGCTCTACGCCGATGTGCTGGACGCGCCGCTGCTCTACCTGCGCTCCGGCCTGCTGAACGGTCTGATGGCCGCCGTCAACTGGCTGTTCCGCCTTTTCTGATTGGAGTTTTCTGCATGAACGAACCGCTTTACCATCTCGACGGCGTCGTGCGGGCAAAGGCCGAAACCCTCGAGGATTTCGATGGCCCGCTGGATGTCATTTTGCTGCTGCTCAGCAAAAACAAGATCGAGATTCAGGATGTGAATATCACCTCAATTCTCGAGCAATACCTCGCATGGCTCGATGAGCGCAAGCGCATGGACATGGACGTTGCCAGCGAGTTTATTGCCATGGCCTCCCACCTCATGTACATCAAGACGCGGATGCTCCTCTCCAAAGCCGAGCAGGAGGAAGCTGAAAACGACATGGAGATTCTGATCCGCTCCCTGCGCGAACGGCAGAGTAAGGAAGCCTATGAACAGATCAAAATTGCCAGCGCACAGCTTGCTGTGCGCAACGAAATCGGCCTCGGCCTGTTCACCAAGGGGCAGGAGCCGTATCAAAGGGATCACACCTACCGCTACCGGCACGATCCTTCCGATCTGCTGACCGCACTTGCCAATATTGCCGACCGCTCCGAGCGCCGTCTGCCGCCGCCTGTCTCCAATTTTGCCGGGATTGTCGGCGCGGAACCCTATCCGGTCGTCAAAAAAGCGGCCGAGATTGTCCGCCGCCTGTTTTCCCATGGCGTCATGCGGCTGAAAGCCCTGTTTCAGGGCAGCCGCAGCCGCTCGGAGATTGTGGCGACTTTCCTCGCGCTTCTGGAATTATGTAAACTTAAATCCGTATCTATCGACGACGCAGACGACCCGTCCATCACCTACCTCAAAGACCCGGACGAGCCGGTCAGCGCCGGATAAGGAGCCATTATGGAACAAAATGATCTCCAGCGCGCGCTGATGGCCGTGCTCTTCGCCGCGGGCGAACCGGTCGCGACCTCCCGCCTCGCGGAATCCCTGCAAGTAGATGAATCCGAGATCCACCGCGAATGTGAAGCCCTCATCAGCGCCCTCTCCTACCACCGCAGCGGCATCCGCATCGTGAAGCTCGAAGACGCCTATCAGATGTGCTCGTCCGCTGAAATGGCCGAATACGTCACGAAAACGCTCGAGACACGCAAGCCGCCGAAACTCTCGCCCTCGCAGCTCGAGACGCTCACGGTCATCGCCTACTATCAGCCCGCGACAAAAGCTTACGTCGAGACGATCCGCGGCGTCGACAGCGCCTATTCCGTCAGCGCCCTGCTGACAAAAAAGCTCATCCGCGAATGCGGACGGCTGAACGTCCCGGGACGGCCCATTCTCTATGAGACCACAACGGATTTTCTCCGTGTCTTTGGTCTGGAATCCCTCGCCGACCTGCCGGACATTGAAAAGGTTGACCTAGGCGTAAAAAAAGAACAGCTTCAGCTTGACATGGACGCGCTGGCCGCTTCCCCGGAGGGATCGGCATGACGTGGTGGATGCTTCTGCTGCTGATTTTTGCGGTTCTGTTTCTGATCGGCTGCATTCCCGTTGGCGTGGACGCCGCATATCAGTCCGGCAGCGTGCTTCTTTCCGCAAAAATCGGCGTTTTAAAGCTGCAGCTTTTGCCGCAAAAACCAAAAAAGGCGGCCAAGCCAAAAAAAGAAATAAAGCCAAAGTCGAAAAAAGCGGGCAAAACGGATATATTGCCCCCATCGGAACCGTCTCCAAAAAAGGCAAAAACCTTCTCTCTGCCGGGCGGATTCGACGGAATCTTGCAGCTTGCATCTCTGGCCTGCCGCGTACTCGGCGATCTGCGGCGCAAGCTGCGCGTAGAGGATCTGACACTCCACATCACCTTCGCCAACGACGATCCGGCAGACGCCGCGCTGCACTATGGGCAGGCATGGGCCGCCATCGGTATGCTCACGCCCATGCTTGAACGTCTTTTTGTGATAAAAAAGCGTGACATTTGTCCGATTCTGGATTATAATAAAGAACAAATGAGCGTCGACGCCCATCTGATTCTTACGATCACCATCGGCCGTGTCCTTGCGCTCGGCCTGAAGGCCGGCGTCGGCTTCCTGAAACTTCTGAACGATTCCAAAAAAGGCGGTGTGCACAAATGAACCATCCTCTTTCAGATATGATGACCTCTACCATGGCGAAGATCAAGGACATGATCGACGTCAATACCGTCATCGGCGATCCGATCACCACGCCAGACGGCGTTACTATCATTCCGGTCACCAAGGTTTCCATCGGCTATGGCTCCGGCGGCTCCGATTTTACCCTGAACAGCAAGCAGCCTGACAATTGCTTCGGCGGCGGCGCCGGCGGCTCTGTCAAAATCACGCCGATCGCATTCCTCGTCATCCGCGACGGCAATGTTCGGATGCTGCCCGTGGCAGAACCGGCTTCGACCTCGATGGATCGGCTCATTGAGCAGGTTCCAGACCTTCTCGACCGCATCGACGCCTGGCGCAGCGAGAAAAAATCGTCCGCAGACTGACAACCGCATTCCATCCCCGCAAGCCGCATTTCCGAAATTTAACGGGAATGGCGGATGTGCGCGATGCGCATCCTAATCGCGGGTGATGAAACATGAAATTTGTACGGTTCAGGGCAGCAGCATTGGCTGCTGCCCTTCTCTGTTGGCTCTGCACACCGGTCAGCGCGCAGTCTCCTAGGGTGTATCTGAAAACTCCCAACGCACCCGGGCAGCGGGTCTTTTCACGCTGCGCCGCGCCGGTTTTCCTTGAAATACGTCAGTATTCCTGCGAAAAAACGTCTTGCTCAGCGCAAAAATTCCTCGCTGCCGGTCACATTGAGAGACTTCAGATACACCCTAGCAGCGGTGTGCCGACCAGCGCCTACGCCTCGCTTCTCCTGGACGCGGCAAGCGGCCGCATACTCGACGAAAAGCACGCCGACGAGCGCTGCCTGATCGCCAGCACTACCAAAATTATGACCGGCCTTCTCGTCTGCGAATCCGGGAAGCTGGATGAGCCGTTCCGCATCCCGCCGGAAGCGGTCGGCATCGAGGGTTCCTCGCTCTATCTGACTGCCGGTGAGGAGCTGACCGTGCGCGAGCTGCTCTACGGCCTGATGCTGCGCTCCGGCAACGATGCCGCGGTCGCACTGGCCATTGCCGTGGCCGGCAGCGAGGACGCTTTTACCGCGCAGATGAATGAAAAGGCCGCAGCGCTTGGCCTTCGCAATACGCACTATGCCAACCCTCATGGCCTTGACAGTGCAGAGAACTACTCCACCGCCCGCGATCTGGCCATGCTGACCCGAGCAGCGCTGCAAAATGAGACATTCCGCACCGTCGTATCCACAAAGTCTATTACCATCGGCAGCCGTGTACTGACCAACCACAATAAGCTGCTCTGGCAATATCCCGGCGCTGTCGGCGTCAAGACCGGCTACACGAAGCAGGCCGGGCGTCTGCTTGTCAGCGCAGCCGAGCGCGACGGCCGTCTGCTCATTGCGGTCACCATCTCTGATCCAAACGACTGGGCCGACCATGCCGCCCTGCTGGACTATGGGTTTTCTCAATTTACAGTCCATCAACTCGTCACAGTCGGAGACATTGTCGGCCAAATTCCGGTCATCGGCGGCATGGAGGACAGCGTTGCGCTTCTCGCCGCTCTACCCTTCTCCTATCCGCTTTCTGCCGCGGAGCAGCCGCAGCTCCGTCTGCTTGCCCCGCATTTCGTGTTTGCTCCCTGCGATTCTCTCTCCGCTGCGCTCGAGATCTGGCTGGACGGTACGCGTATCGGCATAATCCCGCTCCGGCTCTCCGCAGCAGTCGCAGAAAAACCTGTTCAAAAATCTATCGTTCAACGATTTTTCGGAGGATAATATGGAAGAACGCCTGCAAAAAATTCTATCGCGCTACGGTGTCGCTTCCCGGCGAAAAGCCGAGGAGCTGATCACCGCGCGGCGTGTCCGTGTCAACGGCAACACTGCTCAGCTCGGCGACAGTGCGGACGACGCGCAGGATGTCATTGAGGTCGACGGCGTCCGCCTGAAGCGCCCGCCGGAGCATCTTTACCTGATGCTGAACAAGCCGCGCGGTTACGTCACGACGCTTTCCGACGAAAAAGGCCGCAAAACCGTTGCGGAGCTCGTCGCAGATCTTGGGGAGCGCATCTACCCGGTTGGCCGGCTTGACCTGAATTCTGAAGGGTTGCTGCTGATGACCAACGACGGTGCGCTCGCGAACCGCCTGACGCACCCCAGGCAGGAGATCGAAAAAGTCTATCTGCTCTGGGTGAGCCATTTTTACGCAGGCTGTGAATCGTCGCTGGCCGCACCGCTGGAAATCAACGGCCGCAAGACCAGTCCCGCCAAGGTCGAGCTGCTCCGTCAGGACGGAGAAACGGCACTGTTCCGCGTAACCATCCACGAAGGCCGCAACCGGCAAATTCGCCGCCTGGCGGAGGCCGCCGGACTGACCGTCACGCGGCTCAAGCGCATCGCCGAGGGCAGCTTACAGCTCGGCGACCTCGCCCTGGGGCAGTACCGCCCGCTGACGGCAGAGGAACTGGCCGCATTGCGGTCTGCTGAATAAACAGTCCGCCGAAAAATCCGGAGTTTTCCTTGTGCAGAAGCGTTAAATTTCCCCAAAACACTTGCAAAACTGCGGAGCAGTCTGTAAAATAAATTCAATTATGCGAAATTGAGGAAGCAGCCATGTCAGCAGATATTTTAACCCGCATTCAAACGCAACTACATACATTCTCCAAAGGCCAAAAACGCATTGCAGCCTACATTCTCGAGTTCTACGACAAGGCCGCGTTTATGACCGCAAGCAAACTGGGCAAGACCGTCTCCGTCTCGGAATCGACAGTTGTCCGCTTTGCTGTGGAGCTCGGTTTCGACGGCTATCCCAGTATGCAGCGGACGCTTCAGGAGATGGTGCGCACCAAGCTCACCTCCGTGCAGCGCATTGAGGTCGCAAACGACCGCTTTGACGGGCAGGATGTCGTGTCGAGCGTGCTGCAGTCAGACATCGACTCGATCCGCATGACGTCTGAATCGCTCGACCGCAGCGAGATGGCCGCCTGTGTCGACGCCATTTTACAGGCCAAGCATATCTATATTGTCGGTGTCCGCTCGTCCGCCGCACTGGCGACCTACTTAAATTTCTATTTGAGAAACCTTTTTGACAATGTTCGTCTCGTCAGCTCCACCGCAACGAGCGAAATGTTTGAGCAAATGCTGCGTGTCGGTGAGGGCGATGTTGTCATCGGCATCAGCCTGCCGCGCTATTCCGGACGCACAGTTAAGGTGATGCAGTATGCGCATGACCGCAAGGCCACTGTTTTGGCTATCACTGATAAGGCGGATGCGCCGGCGGGAAAGGTTGCGGATCATGTGCTTGCGGCAAAAAGCGGCATGGTATCGGTTGTTGACTCTTTAGTTGCGGCAATGAGCGCTATCAATGCGCTTGTTGTGTCGATTGGCCGCAGCCAGGAGCGGCTGCTGACGCAGACTTTTGAGGATTTGGAACATATCTGGGATGAATACGATGTCTATGAGCGTGTCCAATAAAAGGGTCATTGTCGTTGGCGGCGGCGCGGCCGGCATGATGGCCGCAGGCTGCGCTGCGGAGCACGGCGCGGAGGTCACACTGTTTGAGCCGAACAATCGGCTTGGAAAAAAGCTGCTGATTACCGGCAAAGGGCGCTGTAATGTAACAAATGACTGTCCTTGGGAGGACGTGCTGAAAAACACGCCGACCAACCCGCGCTTTCTATACAGCGCACTTTCGCGCTTCACTCCCGCCGACACCAAGGCATTTTTTGAACATCAGGGATGCGCGCTGAAAACGGAGCGGGGCAACCGGGTGTTCCCGGTTTCAGATCATGCCGCAGATATTTTAGCGGCACTGGAGCGGCATCTTTGCGGCACAGGCGTGCGGCTGGAGCACGCGCGCGTTACGGCGGTTGCGGCAGCGAACGGCAGCGTTTGCGGCATCAGAGCGGCAGACCGATTTTACCCGGCGGACGCCGTCATTTTGGCGACAGGCGGATGCTCGTATCCGCTGACCGGCTCGACCGGCGACGGCTACCGGATGGCGGCGGCGCTGGGTCACACGATTGTGGAACCGGTTGGATCGCTGGTGCCGCTGGTGGAGCGCGGGCACGACTGCGCAGCCATGCAGGGGTTGGCGCTGAAGAACGTCACCCTGCGGCTGAAGAACGGAAAGAACAGGATTATTTTTGAAGAATTCGGCGAGCTGCTGTTTACGCACTTCGGTCTTTCCGGTCCGATTGTGCTCTCGGCCAGCGCGCACATCGGGCGCAAGGCGGACAGCTACACGGTGGAGCTCGATTTGAAGCCGGCGCTGGACGAGCAGACGCTCGACGAGAGGCTGCTGCGCGACTTTGAGAAGTATGCGAACCGCGACTTCTCCCACGCACTGGACGATCTGCTGCCGCGGTCGATGATCCCGGTGATTGTCAAGCGCAGCGGTATCCCGCCGGAGCAGAAGGTGCACTCCGTCACAAAGCAGCAGCGGCGCACACTGCTGGAGCTGCTGAAGCATTTTTCGATCGACATCGCCTGCAAGGCGCCGGTTGAGGACGCGATTGTCACCTCCGGCGGCGTCAAGGTCAAGGAAGTAGATCCCACAACCATGGAATCGAAGCTCGTGCACGGACTTTATTTTGCGGGAGAGCTTCTCGACGTGGACGCCTACACAGGCGGATTTAATTTACAGATTGCGTGGGCAACCGGCCGCGCGGCCGGACTTGCCGCTGCGCAGACCCAGGAGGAATCGGAATGAAGCATCACGCAATTGCCATTGACGGCCCGAGCGGCGCAGGAAAAAGCACGATGGCCAAGGCCGTGGCAAAGGAGCTAGGCTATCTCTATGTTGACACCGGCGCGATCTACCGCACAGTCGGCTACCATATGTGTCTGATGGGCATCGGCCCGAAGGATGCAGACGGCATCCGCCGCCTGATTGACGACGTGAATATCGTCATCGACCATCAGAGCGACGGCATTCAGCACATGATCCTCAACGGCATGGACGTGACCGCAGAGCTTCGCACGCCCGAGATGAGCCGCTATGCTTCCGGCGTTTCGGCACAGCCGTGTGTGCGGGAGTATCTGCTCGAGATGCAGCGCCAGTTTGCGCGGAGCCACAACGTTGTGATGGATGGGCGGGACATCGGTACGGTCGTTCTGCCGCGGGCTGAGGTAAAGATCTTCCTGACGGCGACGCCGGAGGAGCGCGCCCGCCGCCGCTTTGAAGAATTACAGGCCAAGGGCGACAAGAGCACCTACGCGCAGGTTTTGGACGAGATGAAAAAGCGCGACAAACAGGACTCGGAGCGCGACATCGCGCCGCTGCGCCCCGCCCGCGACGCTGTGAAGCTCGATACGTCGGGCAACACCATTGAGCAGTCGGTTGCGGCAATTCTCGCCATCATTCGGGAGAAGCTCGGATGACGTTCTGGTATCGGTTTTTCTGGTGGCTCTGCCGCATTGTGCTCTTTTTCTGGCACCCGGTGCTGCGCGTCTATGGCAAAGAGCAGGTACCGAAGGGCGCTGCCGTGCTCTGCTCGAACCACTCGGGCAAGGCCGACCCGATCTGGATTCTGCTGGCGCTCAACTGCCCGCATATGATCCGGATTCTTGCCAAAGAGGAGCTTCGCAGCGTTCCGGTGCTCGGCTGGATTATGGAGAAATTCCGGATTATTTTCGTCCAGCGCGGCAAGCACCAGCCGGAGGTGTTTGAGGCGAGCGACAAGGCGCTGCGGGACGGCGACAAGGTGCTCGTTTTTGTGGAGGGCACGCGCTGCAACGGCAGCAAGCACGTCCGCGCCAAGACCGGTGCGATTCACATGGCGCTGGAAACCGGCGCGCCGATCGTGCCGATCTATGTGACGCGCAACCGGACGCCGTTCTGCCCGGTGGAGGTGCGCTTCGGCCAGCCGTATACGCTGGGCGGCATTTCACAGGACGACCATGCGGCCTGCCACAGGGCGGCGGACGAGCTGCTACATACAATCTATCAGTTAGGTGGTGATCCGGATGCAGATCTTCTTGGCAAAGACAGCAGGCTTCTGCTTCGGAGTTGACCGCGCGGTCTCGCTCGTAGAGCAGACGATTGCACGCGGCGAAAAGGCCGTGACGCTTGGGCCGATCATCCACAACCGCCACGTTGTGGATCGATTTAACCGACTCGGCGTGCGGGAAATTGACTCGCCGGCAGAGGCCGCGCAGGAGGAAACCGTAATCTTGCGGGCGCACGGCGTCCCGCAGGCAGTACAGGCGAAGCTTGCCGCGCGCGGACTGCGCGTAGTTGACGCGACCTGTCCGTTCGTCAAAAAAATTCATCATATTGTGCAGCGCGCGGAGGCACAGGGCCGCCGCTGCATCATCATCGGCTCCCCGGAGCACCCGGAAGTGACCGCGATCGCCAGCTTTTGCACCGCGCCGATGATCGTTCCGACCGCCGAAGCGCTCGAAGATGCGCTGGAAGCGGACAAAAGTTTGCACTGCTACCCTCTCACAATGGTCTGCCAGACCACCGGTACACAAAAAAAATGGGATTTATGCCGCAAAATCGCAAAAAAAATATGTACAAATTGCGAAATCTTTGATACAATATGCAAAGCTACGGAAATGCGACAGGAAGAAGCAATCGCGCTTTCCAGAAAATGTGATGCGATGGTCGTCGTCGGGGATGCAAGCAGCGCCAATACCGGGCGTCTTGCCATGATCTGCAAGCAATACTGCCAATCGGTGTCACTGGTCGATCATGCCGGCGAGCTGGAGCCGCAGCGCTTTTCCGACGCGTCTACGATAGGTATCACGGCTGGTGCATCGACGCCGTCGTGGATAATTAAGGAGGTAAACAACACAATGAGCGAAGAACTGAAAGTTGAAACTGCAATGGAGGAGAATTTTGCCGAGCTTCTCGAGCAGTCCCTCAAGACTTTGAATAATGGAGATAAGGTGACTGGCACGGTCATGGCCATCGGCCCGAACGAGATTCAGGTCGATCTCGGCACGAAGCATACCGCGTACATTCCGGTGGAAGATGTGACCAGCGACCCGACCGTGAAGGTTGAGGACGTTGTTCATGTCGGCGACGAGATCGAGGCAATCGTTGTCCATGTCAACGACGGCGAAGGTGTTGTCCGCCTGAGCAAGAAGCGTCTCGAGGCCGGCAAGGCCTGGGAGGAGATCGAGGCGGCCGTTGAGAGCAAGGAAGTGCTCGACGGCGTTGTCACCGAGGAGAACAAGGGCGGCCTGGTTGTCAATGTCAAGGGCATCCGCGTGTTCGTGCCGGCTTCCCAGTCTGGTGTGCCCAAGGGCGGCGATCTGGGCGAGATGGTCAAAAAGCCTGTCCAGCTCCGCATTACCGAGGTCAACCGTGCCCGCCGCCGTGTGGTCGGCTCCATCCGCTCCGTGGCTGCTGAGCAGCGCAAGGCCGCGCAGGAGAAGATCTGGAGCGAGATTGCTGTCGGCAACCAGTATCACGGCACCGTCAAGTCTCTGACCAGCTACGGCGCGTTCGTCGACATCGGCGGCGTGGACGGCATGGTTCATGTCTCCGAGCTGAGCTGGAACCGCATCAAGAATCCGTCCGAGGTTGTCAAGGTTGGCGACGAGATCGACGTCTTTGTCATCGCCCTCGACCCGGAGAAGAAGAAGATCTCCCTTGGCTACAAGACCGAGGAGACCAACCCGTGGACGATCTTCACCCGTCAGTATCATGTCGGCGACGTGGTTGACGTCAAGATTGTCAAGCTGATGACCTTCGGCGCGTTCGCCGAGATCATCCCGGGCGTCGACGGCCTGATCCACATCTCCCAGATCGCGGATCGCCGCATCGGAAAGCCGGAGGACGTTCTGTCCGAGGGGCAGGAAGTCCAGGCCAAGATCATCGACATCGACGAGGAGCATAAGCGTATCTCCCTGTCTATCCGCGCGCTGCTGAGCGGCGACGAGGCGGACGAGGACGCTGAATAAGCGCACAGGCAAAACAGCCGGTTCCAGTTGGAACCGGCTGTTTCAGCGTGGCGAAAAAGTCTTTTCGCCACGCTTCCCGTCCAGTTTTCAAACTTAAAAAGTTTGAAAACTGCTTGATTGAACGCGAAGGGGGCTTTTTGCCCCCTTCACGCTTCCCCTGCGGCTCTGTCTCAAAACTGCATCCCAGCGTTTTTTTGACAGTCTCGTTTTTTCTATTATTTATCAGAATGGCAATCGTCACGCTTTGATCGCACGGTCTTTCACTCCATCAGGTAGTAGACGCCCTCATCTCCCCAGGCGAGCGCGTCCTCGTCAACCTCAAAGACCCGGATTGACACGCCGTCGTACATGGTGGAGTCGGCATAGTAGGTGCTTGTTTCGTCGGTGGAATAGCTGAATGTCCCGCAGTCCATCTCCTCCGGCTCGGCGCCGGGCGCGCGCTGGTAGTAGCTCCATTGGCCAAGATCGTCGATCACGATATAGGTCTCTGCGGAAAGGTCGCCGTCGTAGTACCAGATGCCCTCAAATTCGGCGACGTTCCGCTGGCATAGCTCGGAATCCCAGCTCCAATAGGCGTCCGCGCTGTCGTCCCAGTCGGGTTCTTCATCCCAGGAATCGGACGCGTCGTCCTCCGTCCAAAGCGGCGCCGTGTCCTCCGAAGGAGCGAAATATCCGTGGGTTGAGATGTAGATCCGTCCGTCGTCCTCCAGCGCAAAGCGGCCGCCGGAGCCGTCCTGGTAGTTATAGGCGTAGATGCTCTCCCACTCCGGCTCATACTGGAGATATCCGTCGGCGACAATGCTGCCATCGAGATAGATCGACCAGTTTCCGTCTGCATCAATCTCCAGCTCGTCGTACTCGGTGTTCCCGTCCCCCAGCCAGGTGCCTGCGTAGCTGCTGAAATCATCCGCGGCATCGCCGGATGGGTCGCCGCCCAATCCATCCTCGGGATTGTCTGAAAGATATAGCTCCGCGATTTTCTGGTCGTAGGTCTCCTCGTCGTAGCCGGTATCCAGGAAGATTGCAACACTGATCTCCGGCGGCGCAAGGATGATAAAATCGCCGTTATCAAAGAATGTGGGGGCACTGGGGTCGTAGTCCGGATTGATTGGCTCGTCGTCTTGTCCGTAGAATTGAATTTGGAATCCTTCGTTGAGCTGGTCTTCTGTGTATTTGCCCAGATCAATCTGGGCGCTTTCTCCCTCGTTCAGGGTGGTCTCCAGGCGGTTTTCGCCCCAGGACTCGTCGGAGCTGAGGCTGATACGGATGTCCGCGACGGGATAGGTCGTGCGGTTTACCACCGTGATCTGCATGGGGTACTGCTCTGCACCGCAGGCGGCCATGCTCAAGCAGAGGAGCAGGGCAAGCAGCACGCTCAAATAGGGTTTCATGTTTTTCATTGTTTGTTCTCCTTTACAGTCCATCTGCATCAATGCCGTACAACTATTGTACGGTGGCGCAAAGGAGATGGCCATTAACCAACGGTTAGGTCTTACGGGCGGGATTCGAGCAGGCGCCGAAAAGAAATTGGTGAATTGGGCGTTTGCAAAATGCAGCGCGGCGAAATAAGGAAAGGGGCGGACAGCGATTGCTGTCCGCCCCTCAACATTGCGTTTTTCTTGGGTGTATCTGAAAACTCATGGTGTGACCGGCAGCGAGGGAAGATGCCTACTCCCCTGCGGCGGCGAGAATGACCTTGAGCAGCACTTCCCTGCCGTCGCCCTTTTCGGCGGAAAATGGGATGAGCTGCACGTCCTCCGGCAGAGACAACGTCTCACGGATGCAGGCCAGATTCGGCTCGATCTCGCTCTTTTTCAGCTTGTCGAGCTTGTTGGCCACGACGACAAAGGGTTTCCCGGTTTGCAGGAAGTAGCTGGCCATCGTCACATCATTGGCCGTCGGCTTGTGGCGTGCGTCGACGAGCATCACGCCGAGGTCGATCAGATCCGGCGCGGCGAAATATGCTTCCATCAGCTTGCCCCAGCGCTCGCGCTCGGTTTTGGAGACCTTTGCGTAGCCGTAGCCGGGCAGGTCGACGAGATACAGCTTCTCGTCGATCAGGAAATAGTTGATGTGGGTCGTCTTGCCTGGTGCTTCACCGACGCGCGCAAAATTTTTGCGCAGCAGAAGTTTATTGATGACTGAAGATTTGCCGACATTCGATTTTCCCGCAAAGACAATCTGCGGGATGCCATCGTGCGGACAATCTGCCACAGCCGTCACGGAGCGCACAAACTCCGCATTGTGTAGATTCATAGCGGCACCTCACTGCCGGATGCCAGGCTTGCGGCGCGGCTTGCGCGGCACCGGCGGCATGGCAGGCATGGCGTCCTCCAGCGGCGGCGTCTCCGCCGGCGGCTGCGCGGAGACGAGCGCCGAGGCGATGACCGTATCAGCGCTGCTGACCGTGATGAAATTCAGCGCGGAGCGCACGGTCTGGTCGATCTCCTCAAGATCCTTTTCATTGGCCTGCGGAATGATGACGGTCTTAATGCCGTGCCGCAGCGCGGCCATCGTCTTTTCCTTCAGGCCGCCGATCGGCAAAACGCGGCCGCGGATTGAAATCTCGCCGGTCATCGCAAGATCGCGCCGGACAGGACGGCCGGTCAGCGCCGAGACGAGCGCTGTGCAGATCGTAATGCCCGCAGAAGGGCCGTCTTTCGGCACGGCGCCCTCCGGGAAGTGGATGTGCACATCCTTCGTCTTATAAAAATCGGGCGGCAGACCAAGCTCCTTGGCGCGGGAGCGCACATAGCTCATCGCAGCAAACGCGGATTCCTTCATCACACTGCCGAGATTGCCGGTCAGCTCGAGCTTCCCCGTGCCGTCGACGACGTTGACCTCGACCTCCAGCGTTTCACCGCCAACACTTGTCCAGGCAAGGCCGGTGACAAGGCCGACCTGATCGCTTGCCGGCAGCGGATCGGGCAGGAAGCGGCGGACGCCGAGATACTGCTCAAGATTCGCCCCGGTAATCTGAATCCGCTTCGGCGGATTGTCCGCAACGAAGCGCATGGCGCATTTGCGGCAGAGCGTCGCAAGCTGGCGCTCAAGGCTGCGGACGCCGGACTCGCGCGTGTAGCAGGCAATGATCTCGCGCAGCGCATCATCGGAGACACGCACCGCGCCGCGCGCAATGCCGTGTTTCTGAAGCTGCTTGGGCAGCAGATGGCGTTTGGCGATTTGCAGCTTTTCTTCGTCGGTATACGAGCCAAGCTCGATGACCTCCATGCGGTCGAGCAGGGCGCGCGGAATCGTGTCGGTGGTGTTGGCCGTTGTGATGAACATACAGCGGTGCAGGTCGAACGGCACCTCGATATAGTGGTCGCGGAAGCTGCTGTTCTGCTCCGGGTCGAGCACCTCGAGCAGCGCCGAGGACGGATCTCCCTTATAGTCGCTGCCGAGCTTGTCCACCTCGTCGAGCAGGAGCAGCGCATTGCGGCTCTTGGCCTGCGCGATGGCCGTTAGAATACGGCCGGGCATGGCACCGATATACGTCTTGCGGTGACCGCGGATCTCCGCTTCGTCGCGCACACCGCCGAGCGACAGGCGCGCGAGCTTGCGGTTCAGCGCCTTGGCAATCGAGATGGCGATCGACGTCTTGCCAACGCCGGGAGGTCCCACCAGGCAAAGGATCTGCCCAGGCAGCTCCGGCGCAAGCTGGCGTACTGCCAGTGTCTCGAGCACGCGCTCTTTTACCTTTTCCAGACCGAAGTGGTCTGCGTTGAGAATTTTGCGCGCCGCAGCCACGTCCAGCCTTTCTTTCGTCTCCTCGTTCCACGGCAGATCGAGCACGGTGTCGAGATAGTTGCGGATGACGTTTGCTTCCGCTGAACCGGACTGCTGCTTTCCGAGGCGCTTGACCTCCTTTAGCAGCTTCTCCTCCGTCTCCTCCGGCAGCTTCAGGGCGCGGATTTTGCCGTCGTAATCCTCCTCGTCGGTGTCGTCCTCGCCAAGCTCCTCGCGGATGGCGTGAATCTGCTCGCGCAGGTAATAGTCGCGCTGGTTCTTGTTGACGTTCTCCTGTACCTTTTCGGAGATTTCGTTTTCAAGCTGCAGAATATCCAGCTCCTTGGCCAGAAAATCGACCGCAAGCTCCAGACGCTTAAACGGGTGAAGCTGCTCCAAGAGCTGCTGCTTCTGGTCAAATGGGAATGTCGCATTCTGACCGATAACATCGGCCAGACGGCCGGGTTCGCCGGTCGTGATCTCCTGGAACAGCGCATCCTGCCCGGATTTCACGGCAAGCTCCACAAACCGCGCGAACAGTTCGCGTCCCTGACGCAAAAGCGCCTGCGTGCGCGGCAGCGCATGGTTATATCCCGCTTCGTCCAGCTCGACAACGCGGCCAAAGAGGTAGGGTTCGGCATGGATCATATCGAGCAGCTTCGCGCGGTATTTCCCCTCGACGAGAATGCGCATATTGTCGCCCGGCAGACGCAGGATTTGCTTGACCTGCGCTACGGTGCCGACCTCATAGAGATCGGCCTTTTTCGGTTCCTCCGTCTCCAGCTTGCGCTGTGTAACCAGGAAGATCATCTGGTCGGCGCGCATGGCTTCTTCGACCGCGCGCACAGATTTTGTGCGGCCAACGTCGAAATGCGTAACGCAGTCCGGGAAAACCACCATCCCGCGCAGCGCAAGCACCGGCAGGCAGGTCAAAGGCTGATAGTCACTCATAATTGATTGTCTCCTTTCGTTGGAGAATATATGCTTTTCCGGATCGTTTTCGCCAGATTCGGCGAACTGTTATCCGAAATAGCGCAAAAGGGAGCAGGCCTGCTCCCTTTACGTGTGTTGTTACCGTGTCATACGGCGTTTTGAATCGGCTGTCGCGGCTTTGTGGAATCCCGCTTGATCTTTGGCTCCGCACCGCTGCGCACACAGTCCTCCGTAATCAGCACGCTCTGAATCGTCGGGTCGGAGGGAATTTCAAACATGATCTTCGTCATGATGCCCTCCATGATCGCCCGAAGGCCGCGCGCACCGATCTGGCGGGCAATCGCCTTCTCCGCGATGGCATCGAGCGCGCCGGATTCAAAGCTCAGCGCCACACCGTCATATTCCAGCAGTTTATGATACTGCTTGCAGAGCGCGTTTTTCGGCTCTGTGAGGATTTTTACCAGATCTTCCTTCCGCAGACTGTTCAGGCTGGTGATGACAGGAAGCCGCCCCACCAGCTCCGGAATGATGCCGAACTTCAGAAGATCATGCGGCTCGACCTTTTGGAACAGCTCGCCGACGTCGCGCTGCTTTTTGCTCTGAAGCTGCGAACCGAAGCCGACGGACGAGGTATCCGTGCGCTGCTCAATGATCTTGTCCAGACCGTCGAACGCGCCGCCGCAGATAAACAGAATATTCGTCGTGTCGATCTGAATAAACTCCTGCTGCGGATGCTTCCGGCCGCCCTGCGGCGGCACATTGGCAACCGTGCCCTCGAGAATTTTCAGAAGCGCCTGCTGCACGCCTTCGCCGGACACGTCGCGCGTGATGGACGTATTCTCGCTCTTGCGGGCAATTTTGTCCATTTCATCGATATAGATGATGCCGCGCTCGGCCAGCTCCACATCAAAATCCGCCGCTTGCAGCAGCCGCAGCAGAATGTTCTCCACGTCCTCGCCCACATAGCCGGCTTCTGTCAGCGTTGTGGCATCCGCAATCGCAAACGGGACGTTCAAAATCTTTGCCAAAGTCTGCGCAAAGAGCGTCTTGCCGGAGCCGGTCGGCCCGATCAGCAGGATGTTGCTCTTTTGCAGCTCCACATCCGTCTGCTGCGCGAAGTAAATTCGTTTATAGTGGTTATACACCGCCACAGACAGCGCCATCTTCGCGGCATCCTGCCCGATGATGTACTGATCCATGTAGGCTTTGATTTCCTGCGGCGTCGGCAATGTGTCGGGAAGTTCAAACGACTGCGCACCGCCCGCGTGCATCTCGTCGTGCAGAATGGAGTTGCATAGCTCCACGCACTCGTTGCAGATGTAAACGTTTGGTCCGGCAATAATCCGGTTGACCTGCTCCTGCCGCTTGCCGCAGAAGGAGCAGCGAATAGAGTCTTTTGCCAATGTTTCCCTTCTCCTTTCAGGGAATCGTCCCCCGGAGCCTTCGCTCCGGGGAATTTGTTATCTTTTGTCGATGACCTTGTCGATCAGGCCATAGGCCAGCGCTTCCTCTGCGGTCATAAAGTTGTCACGTTCGCAATCCGCCGTGACCTCCTCAATGCTCCGGCCGGTGTTGGAGGCCAGAATACCGTTCAGGCGCTTTTTGATGATCTCCAGCCGCTTGAGGTGGATGGCCATATCAGTCACCTGCCCCTGCGTGCCCGCAGACGGCTGATGGATCATAATT
Organism: uncultured Oscillospiraceae bacterium; assembly: GCA_934661135.1. GTDB lineage: Bacteria > Bacillota > Clostridia > Oscillospirales > Oscillospiraceae > CAG-170. The sequence continues at coordinate 30,093 of CAKUJA010000002.1, read as the reverse complement.
TCCGCATTCGGCAGCGCAAGGCGCTTGCCCTTCGTGCCGGACGAGAGCAGGAACGCACCCATTGAGGCCGCCATGCCCACACAGATTGTAGACACGTCACACTTGATGTATTGCATGGTGTCGTAGATCGCCATACCGTCCGTCACGGAGCCGCCCGGGGAATTGATGTAGAACTGGATGTCCTTATCCGGGTCCTGCGCTTCGAGATACAAAAGCTGCGCGACAATCAGACTCGCCGTGGTGGAGTTCACCTCCTCGGAGAGCATGATGATACGGTCGTTCAGCAGGCGCGAAAAAATATCATACGACCGCTCGCCGCGGCTTGTCTGCTCGACAACATACGGAACTAAACTCATAGAAATTCTCCTTTCATTGGCGTTGCCGCCAATCCAATCCTAACCAAGCAGGCGGAGAATTATTCCTTTTCAGTCTGCTCGGCTTCCGCTGCGGGCGCTTCTTCAGCCGCAGCCTTTTTGCGAGTGGTCTTTTTCGCCGGCTTTTCCTCAACAGCCTTTGCATTGTCGGCGAGGAACTTGGCGGCCTTGCGGGTCTTGAGTTCTTCACGGACGGAGTCGGCGCTGACAGCGGCTTTGACCTTCTCCAGCTCCATCTGGTACTGATCGGCCATCTTCTGGAGCTCTTCGTCGACTTCCTCGTCGAGCACTTCAATCTTTTCTGCCGCGGCAACTGCCTCGAGCAGGATGCTCGTGCGGACAGTCTGCTCGGCCATCGGGCGCATCGACTGGCGCAGGCCGTCGAGGTTGCCGCCCATCATCTTGGCGTAATCGTCGAGCTTCATGCCCTGCATCTGGAGCTGATAGCCAAACTGCTCGAGCTGGCGATCCACTTGCTCGTCGATCATGCAGGCCGGGATCTCGCAGGTCATATTCTTGGCAGCAGCCTCGACAGCAGCATCCTCAAACGCGCGGTCAGACTCCTCCTGGCGGGTCTTGGTCAGGCGCGCCTTGATGTCCTTCTTCAGCTCGGCCAGCGTGTCGAACTCGGAGACGTCCTTGGCAAACTCGTCATCCAGCTCCGGCTTCATGGTCTCCTTGACCTCATGCACCTTGCACTTGAAGGTCGCGGCCTTGCCTGCCAGCTCCTTGGAGTTGTAGTCCTCGGGGAACGTGACCTCGACGTCCTTCTCGTCGCCAGCCTTCGTGCCGACAAGCTGCGCTTCAAAGCCGGGGATAAACGAACCGGAACCCAGCGTCAGGCTGTACTTCTCGGCCTTGCCGCCTTCAAACGCCTTGCCGTCGACAAAGCCTTCAAAGTCGATGACAACGGTGTCGCCGTCCTTCGCTTCGCGCTCGACGGTCTCGATGCGCGCGTTGCGCTCTGCCATGCGGTTCAGCTCGGCATCCACATCGGCCTTAGCGACGGAAACGGATTTTTTTGCAACCTCGATGCCCTTGTACTCGCCAAGGGTCACTTCGGGATAGAGCGCAGTGGAGACAGTCAGGGCAACGTTGCCCTCCTCGGTCGTGTCCATATCCACAACGGACGGCGCGCCGACTGCCTTGAGTCCCTGCTCGGTGACGGCCTTCTCGTAGATCTCCGGGAAGATCTCATTGACAGCGTCTTCATAGAACACCGTCGCGCCGTACATACTCTCAACCATCTTCCGCGGCGCCTTGCCCTTGCGGAAGCCGGGAATCATAATGTTCTTGCGGCACTTTGCATATGCCTTGTTCAGGGCAGACTCAAACTCGGCCTTTTCGATCTCGAGTGCGATCTTTGCGCTGCCGTTCTCTTTTTCTACGCTCTTGACATTCATGTTGGTTTTCCTCCTATGCGGTGCGGCCGCGCGGGCCGTATTTCACCATGTAATTTGAATCCGATTTATTCTATCAGACTTTTCAGAAGATTTCCACTGTTTTTTCCGAAAATCTTCAATTTTACAAAAAATTCAGAAAAATACTCGCCTAATCCAGAATTTTCGCGGGGTTGAAGTTTACATAATCAGCAGACACCAGACGGAACTCGATTCCCTGCCATATGTCCTGCACAGCCAGTCTGCAACTGTCGGCATGGAGGTGGCCGTAGTAGCAGCGGCGCACCGGATAGCGCGTTAAAAGCTCCAGAATCTCCGGGCATTCGTATCCCTGATAGCGCGGCGGATAATGCAGAAAGCAGAAGATGTCGTGCCCGTCCGCCGCCTTCAGCGACGTCTCCAGGCGCCCAAGCTCACGGCGGAACACCTTCTCGTCGTGTGTGCCCGCCTTGTCCTCCTCGTAGAACCAGCCGCGGGTACCGCAGAGGGCAATGTCTCCATAGAACCAGCAGTTGTTGTGCAGAAGCTCCATGCCGGCAAAGCCCTGCGCGGCGCAGAAGCTATAAAACTTCGCCGCCGTCGTCCACCAGTAGTCGTGGTTGCCCTTGAGCAAAATTTTCCGGCCGGGGATGGCGCTGATAAATGCGAAGTCCTCCCGCGCCTGCTCGATGCCGAGCGCCCAGCTCAGGTCGCCGAGCAGCACGGTGGTGTCCTCCGGCCGGATGACCGAAAGTCCTTCGCGGAGCTTGTCGACATAGCCGACCCAGCGGCCGCCGAACACGTCCATCGGCTTGTCCGCAGCAAGGCTCAGATGGAGATCTCCGATCGCATACAGCGCCATTTACTGCAAAAATACCGCGACGACACTGCGCATCGCGTCCTTGTCCGCCACAGTCTCAAAGCGCACAGCCTTCCCCGCAAGACCCGCCAGCGGCGCGGGCGCAACCTTGCCGGAGACCTCGGCGAGCTGCGCGATGATGCCGGTTCCCGCCGCGTGCTCCTTGCAGCCGAGCGCGTCGAGCACGCTTGCGCAGAACTTGAACGGACTGGCTGTCGACGCGATGACGATCGGCGCCGCAGCATCCGTCTGCGCGCGGTACTGCTCCGCCACGCGGTAGGCAACTGCCGTGTGCGTGTCGAGCAGATAGCCGGTCTTGCGGTACAGACGGCCGATCATCTCCTCCGTGCCTGCATCGTCGCAGCAGCCGCAGGCGAACAGCTCGCCGATGGCCGCCTTGATTTCATCCGACACGGTATACCGGCCGGTCTCGGCAAGCTGCGCCATATAGCCGCGCACGACCGCATCCGAACCGGACAGCAGATAGAGCAGCCGCTCCAGATTCGAGGAGATCAGAATATCCATGGAGGGTGAGGCCGTCTGATAGAACGGACGGTTGCGGTCATACGTGCCGGTCGAAAGGAACTCCGTCAGGACATTGTTTGCATTCGACGCGCAGACCAGCCGTCCCAACGGCACGCCCATGCGCTTGGCATAGTAGGCCGCGAGGATGTTGCCAAAGTTGCCGGTCGGCACGCAGACGTCGACCGTCTGCCCCATCGCAATCTTCCCACCGTTCAGCAAGTCACAATACGCCGAGACATAGTAGACGATCTGCGGCAAAACGCGCCCCCAGTTGATCGAGTTGGCCGACGAGAGAAAATAGCCGCGCGCGGCCAGCTCCGCACGGAGCGCTTCGTCGGAGAAAATGTTCTTGACGCCGGTCTGGGCATCGTCGAAATTGCCGCGCACCGCGCAGACGCCGACGTTGCCGCCCTCCTGCGTGACCATTTGCAGCTTTTGAATCTCCGACACGCCGCCGTCCGGGTAGAACACGAGAATCTTCGTGTGCTCCACATCGCGGAAGCCTTCGAGTGCCGCCTTGCCGGTGTCGCCGGACGTCGCCACCAAAATGCAGACCGTCTTTTGCTCGCCGGTTTTGTGCAGACTCGCCGTCAGCAGATACGGCAGCATTTGCAGCGCCATGTCCTTAAACGCGCACGTCGGCCCATGCCATAGCTCCTGCACATAGACACCATCCTCCACGGCGACAACCGGCGCTGCCGCGGGCGTATCAAACTTCGCCGACCCATAGGCCTTCTCGGAAAAGCCAAGCAGTTCTTCCTGCGAAAATTCATCCAAATAGAGACCCATGATCCGCGCCGCGCGCTCGGGATAGCCGCATCCGGCCAGCTCCCGGATTGCAGACTCGCAGAGCTGCGGAATCTCAGACGGCAAAAACAGGCCGCCGTCGCGACTAAGTCCCTGTACGATAGCCTGCGCCGCCGTATAGCGCAGCGATGCGTCTCTGGTACTTACATAATACATTTCGTCACAACCTTTTCCATGGATTTATAAAAGAGATTTTCCACAATTGAATCGTCAAATCCCCACGATTTCATCGCAAGTTCTAATTTCTCATAGTCCCGCAGACCGTGCATTCCCTCCGGGAGCGTCTCGCAGCCGTCCAGATCGCCGCCGAGCGCCAGATGTCCGTCGCCATCCCGTTCCAGAAAATGCTCCAGATGGCGGCGCACATCCTCGAGCGTGGCCACGCCGTCCGCGCGCAAAAACGCAGCACAGAGGTTGAGTCCCGCCGTACCGCCGAGGTCACGGAGTGCGCGGAACTGCTCGTCTGTCAGGTTGCGCACATGGCCGCAGACCGCCTTTGCGTTGCTGTGGCTCGCGACAATCGGCGCTTCCGCGATCTCGCAGACATCCCAGAAGCCGCGCTCCGACATATGGCTCACATCGATCAGGATGCCGGTCTTCTGCGCACGGCGGACAAACTCGCGCCCCTGCGCCGTCAAGCCGCTGCCGGTCAGACAGGAGCCGCAGAGCGCATTTTCCGCGTTCCAGACCGGCGCAATCATGCGCACGCCGCGCGCGGCCACGTCCTCGAGCCGCCCCGGGTCACAGCCGATGGCTTCCGCGCCCTCGATCGAGAGCAGCGCGCCGCAGCCGCCCGATTGCAGCACTGCCGCGACCTCCGCCGCGCTGTTACAGCGGCGGATACGGCTCTGCTCCAACTGCCGCTCAAAATATGTAAAGCTCTCCGCGAAGCGCTCCTCATTCGTCTGTCTTGTTTCAATCCAAACCATGCAAAACGCGAAAAACTGCACATAGGCCGGGAAGTCCGCAGCCTGCGCCAGGCTGACCTGCCCATGGTTTTCCGCCAGCCGTTCGCCCCGCTGCCAGAGCGCGACCGGCGTGTCGCAGTGGCCGTCAAATACTGGGAACCTTGTCAAAATGCATCCTCCAACTGCCGGATTTCGGGGTTCTTTGTCTCCAACCCCTCCGGCGCATAAATTTCAATCACGTCAAAGCGCGGCTGCAAGCGCGTCTCGTGCTCCTCCAACCAGAGCATGGCTGTCTGCCGGAGCCGCTCCTGCTTCTTCGCGTCGACAAACTCCCGCGCCTGCCCATAGGCGTCTGTCCTGCGCAGCTTAACCTCCGCAAAGACCAGATACTTCCGATTCTGCGCGATGATGTCGATCTCGCCAAACCGACAGCGGTAGTTGCAGGCGATGACGCGGTATCCCTGCTGCCGCAAAAACGTACAGGCCAGCGCTTCGCCCCAGCCGCCGAGCAGGTCACGCCTTCTCATAGAATTTCTTCAGGAACGTCTGCCTGTGCTCCTCGCACGAGCCGAATTCCGTCAGCGCCGCATAGTGCCGCTTCGTGCCGTAGCCTTTATGAACCGTGAAGCCATACTGCGGATAGGTTTTGTCCAATTCTTCCATATAGCGATCCCGCGTCACCTTCGCCAGAATCGATGCCGCCGCAATCGACGCGGACAGGCTGTCGCCCTTGACGATCGTGCGCACAGGCAGGCCAAAGTCGCGGCTGCGGTTGCCGTCGATCAGCGCGAGCTCCGGCTTCGGATCGAGCTGCGCCATCGCGCGCTCCATGGCAAGAAACGTCGCCTGCAGGATATTGATGTCGTCGATCTCCTGATGGCTCGCAAGCGCGATGCCGTAAGCCACTGCGAGCTCTACAATCACATCGTAGAGCTCGCGGCGCTTCTTGTCCGTCAGCTTTTTTGAGTCGTTCAGTCCTTCGATCGCACAGTCCGGCGGCAGGATCACTGCCGCCGCGCACACCGGTCCGGCCAGCGGACCGCGCCCGGCTTCATCCACGCCGCAGACCAGCGTATATCCCTCTGCAAAGGCCGCGTGTTCGTATTGCCAAAGGTCAATGGGTGCTTCTTTCATGCTTCCTCCAACTGTTCCGGGGTCTCCAGTGTAAACCGGCCGAGCTTACAGCTCCGGTATTCCTCCAGCAGCACCTTCGCCATCCGCTCCGTGTCCACTTCGCCGCCGGAGACCAAAAAGCCGCGCTTGCGGCCAGCCGCTTCGACAAGCTCCCACGGATCGGCATCCGCCGGAATCTCAATTTTATAGCGTTCTTTGATTGCTTCCGGATATTCCTTCGCCAGCAGCTCCATCAGGTGGAACGCGAGCGTCTCGGTATCGATCACGTCATCCTTCACCGCGCCGGTGTAGGCAAGGCGCATTCCGACCTGCGGGTCTTCAAACCTCGGCCAGAGGATGCCCGGCGTGTCGAGCAGAAGCAGCCCCTGATCGACCGTCACCCACTGCTTGCCGCGCGTGACGCCGGGGCGGTTTTCGGCTTTCGCACCCTTGCGGCCTGCGATCTGATTGATGAATGTCGACTTGCCGACGTTCGGAATCCCGACCACCATCAGCTTCAGCGGCCGCCCGGTCTGCCCTTTTTCGGCATAGCGCGCCAGCTTGTCGGCCAGCAGCGTCCGCACGGCGGGTGCAAACGTGTTGATGCCCTTGCGTGATTTACAGTCGGTCTGGATGACCGCCCAGCCTTTGCCCTTGAAATAGTCGCTCCACCGCTTGACCATCGCGGAATCCGCCATGTCGATGCGGTTGAGAATAATCATGCGCGGCTTGCTGCCGCAGATTGCGTCGATGTCCGGGTTGCGGCTGGAAATCGGAATCCGCGCGTCGAGAATCTCACACACCGCGTCGACCAGCTTCAGATCCTCCTCCATGATGCGCCGCGTTTTCGTCATGTGGCCGGGGTACCACTGGATATTCATGCTTTTTTCTTCCATTACGACACTGCTCCAATCCGGCTCCACACGCGGCCGCCTGTGACGTTGCCTTCCTTGTCGGTTTGGTTGCCCGGCACCACGATCAGCAGCGCCCGGCCGGAGATCTGGCTCTCCGGTACGCAGCCGACCGGCGCAAAGCGGCTGTCCGCCGACTCATTGCGGTTGTCACCCATGACGAATACGCTCCCCTCCGGCACGGTCACTGGATAGTCCAGTCCCATCCCGTATTCAAGATAGCTCTTATAGGTCGGCTCGTTAATGTAGGCTTCCTCAAGCGCCACGCCATCGACATAGACAATGCCCTGTGCAAAATCGATATCGATGGTCTGCCCGCCGGTTGCAATCACGCGCTTGACAATCGGCTCGTTAAAATAGTCGGTCTTGAGCACCACGATATCCCCAGCTTTCACGTCGCGATACAGGAAATTGCTCTCCAACACCAGATAATCCTTGTCGACGAGCGTTGGGTACATCGAGCTGCCCGATACCGCAACGAGCCGAATGAAAAAGGTGAACACAATGGTCAAAATTGCCAGCAAATATACCAGATCGTGCAGAAGCGACATGGCTTCCCAGCCGCGAACCGGCTCCTGTTTTGTCTGTTCCGGCGTCGCGGGCGCAGACTGCTCGGTCTGCTCCAGCTGCACCTGATCGTTTCGTTCCTCCATACGCTGTTCCTCCGCGTAGCCATAGTCATAGATGGTAATAGTATACACGATTTGCCGCCATAAAAAAAGAGGGAATGCAGAATTTTCCCAGGGTGTATCTGAAAACCGAAAATGTGACCGGCAGGGAGGATTTTTCGCACTGAGCAAGATATTTTTTCGCAGGAATCCTGACGTATTTCAAGAAAAAAGCCGCGGCGCAGCGCGAAAAGGCCGGCTGTCCGGGCGCGTTGACAATTTTCAGATACGCCCTGAAAAAGCAAAAAAAGAACTGCACCGTTCAGTGCAGTTCTTTTGATTGGACGAGTCTTAGCCTTCGTTCTTCATGCGTGCGAAGCAATCGCTGCAATAGACCGGGCGATCGGACTTCGGCTCGAACGGAACACGAGCTTCGCCGCCGCAGGCAGCACAGGTCGCGGTGAAGTATTCACGCGGGCCACGAGTTGCGTTCTTGCGGGCGTCACGGCAGGCCTTGCAGCGCTGCGGCTCATTCTGGAAGCCACGCTCTGCGTAGAACTCCTGCTCACCAGCGGTGAACACAAATTCCTTGCCACACTCTTTGCACACTAAAGTCTTGTCTTCGTACATTCCATTTTACCTCTCTTTTGCGAAAGTAGATTGATTTGCCCTGAGACTTGCGGCGATGCGCCAGAACAGGGTATTTATGCCATCAGCCGCAAGGCTGGATGCGCCGGGAACGCCTTGGGATCGAACTTGTCCTTCTCGCAAACAAAAGAGATAAAGGGAAGCGGAACCATTCAGGCAGTTGGAGCGGAGGATGCGCTTTGGGTATTTTGACGACACATTTTCATCTCTCAACGCTATCATTATATGCAAGAAACCGCGAGTTGTCAATAGTAAATAAAACTTATTTTATTTACCAATTGATTTTTGTAGATTTTCGACGGCTTTCACCAGAGCATCCGTCACGGTCTCTGCCGTCTGCTCCTCACCGGCTTCCACCATCACGCGGATCAGCGGCTCCGTACCGGACGGGCGGATCAGCACGCGCCCGTTCCCAGCAAGCGTCTGCTCCGCCTGCGCAATCGCTTCTCGCAGAGCGCTGCTTTCCATAATCGCCGTCTTTTCGCCGTTCGTGTTGACACGGACGTTTTTCAAAATCTGCGGATAGCTGACGATCTTATCCGAAAGCTCGCTAACCTTCTTCCCGGCTTGCATCACAATCGACAAAAATTGCAGCGCTGCGAGCTGGCCGTCGCCGGTCGTCATATGCTCCAGGAAAATAATATGGCCGGACTGCTCGCCGCCGAGCACCATGCCCTCCTTCTGCATCAGCTCGAGTACGTTCCGGTCGCCGACCGCCGCGCAGAGCAGGCGCAGGCCTTCCGCTTCGCAGTATTTATGTAACCCGATATTGGACATCACGGTTGCCACAAACCCGCCGCCGCGCAGCCGGTTTTGCTGCACCAGCGTATCGGCGCAGATGGCCATCATATGGTCGCCGTCGACCTCACGTCCCAGCTCATCGACCGCAAGGCAGCGGTCGGCGTCACCGTCGAACGCGATACCGAGGTCATAGTGCCCCTCCAAAACGCCCGCTTTGAGCTGTTCCAGATGCGTGGAGCCGCAGCCGGCGTTGATGTTGACGCCGTTCGGCTTGTCGTTGATCATCGTGACGTCCAGATCAAACCGGGCAAACAGGTCGCGCGCCGTGGCGGAGGCCGCGCCGTTCGCGCAGTCGACCAGCACGCGCAGTCCCCGCAGCTCCCTGACGGTCGATGCCAGATGATCGAGGTACTGCCCCTTCAGCGCGCCGTCGCGCCGCACCTGTCCGATCTCGCCGTAGGACTTCACAGGAAGCTCTCCGTCTTGCAAAATCAGATCCTCAATCTGCCCCTCCAACGCATCGCTGAGCTTGAAGCCCTCGCGGGAGAACAGCTTGATGCCGTTGTGCTCATACGGATTGTGCGACGCGGAGATCACCGCGCCCGCGTCCGCATGGAGCTGCACCGTCATATACGCAACCGCAGGCGTTGGAATCACGCCCAGCGTCACCACATCGCAGCCGCAGGCCGTCAGTCCGGCGGTCAGCGCCGCTTCGAGCATATCGGAGGAAATTCTTGTGTCCTTTCCGATGACAACCGTCGGCTTTCTGCCTGTGCCGTCCTGCAACGAGATTGCCGTTGCCTGCCCGATGCGGTAGGCCAGTCTCGTGTCCAGCGTCTCATTGGCAACGCCGCGGATTCCGTCTGTGCCGAATAATTTACCCATGGAATAAGTCCCTCACTTAAAATGTCAACTGCTCCTGCGGAGCATTTGGATTTGCAATATGCAGATGGTCATAGGCAAGCTGCGTCACGCAGCGGCCGCGCGGCGTGCGCGTCAAAAAGCCGATCTGCATCAGATACGGCTCGTAGACATCCTCGAGCGTCACGGCTTCCTCGCCGATGGTCGCGGCCAATGTCTCCAGGCCGACCGGCCCGCCGCCATAGTTGCGGATGATGGCTGTCAGCATCCGCCGGTCGATTGCGTCCAGACCGAGCTTGTCAACCTCGAGCTGCGCCAGCGCATGGTCGGCCGCATCGCGCGTAATTACGCTGTCGTGGTAGATGTCGGCAAAGTCGCGCACACGCCGCAGCATCCGGTTTGCAATACGCGGCGTCCCGCGCGAGCGCGACGCGATTTCCAGCGCGCCCTGCGGGTCAATTTCAATGCCGAGCAGCGCCGCCGAGCGCGTCACGATCCGCGCCAGCTCCTCCTTCGTATAGAGCTCCAGCCGGAGCTGCACGCCGAACCGGTCGCGCAGCGGACTGGAGAGCTGCCCGGCGCGCGTCGTTGCGCCAATCAGCGTGAAGCGCGGCAGATCGAGCCGAATGGAGTTGGCCGAAGGCCCCTTGCCGATGATGATGTCGATGGCGTAGTCCTCCATGGCCGGATATAAGATTTCCTCCACCGCGCGGTTCAGGCGGTGGATCTCATCAATAAACAAAATATCGCCCGCCGACAGATTTGTCAGCAGCGCCGCCAGATCTCCGGCCTTTTCAATCGCAGGCCCGGACGTGATGCGGATATTGACGCCCATCTCATTGGCAATCACACCGGCCAGCGTCGTTTTTCCAAGTCCCGGAGGGCCATAGAGCAGTACGTGGTCAAGCGGCTCATTACGCCGCCGCGCCGCTTCAATATAGACGGCCAGATTGCCCTTTGCCTTCTCCTGCCCGGTATAGTCGTCGAGCGTCCGCGGCCGCAGGCTCACCTCGCCGTCATCCTGCGGGGTCAGGCTGGTTGTTACAATCGGAGCTTCATATTCCTGTGAAAAATCCAGACTCATGTCCGCCCCTCCTTACTTTGAAACCATCGCCCGCAGCGCTTGGCGCACCACATCTTCCACGGCGAGCTTCTCCACGTCGACGCCCTTGAGCGCCGCGCCGATCTCCGCCTGCGAGTAGCCAAGGCTTGCCAGCGCAGCCGTGGCTTCCGCCGTTTTGCCGCCGCGGAGCTGCGGCTGCATATCTGCAATGGTGGCGCCGTTCAGCTCCAACTGCGTTCCCGCAATCTTGTCCTTCAGCTCCAGCAAAATGCGCTGCGCCAGCTTTTTGCCGACGCCTGCCGCCATTGTCAGCGTCTTTATATCCTGCGTCATCACGGCAAGCGTAAACTGATCCGGACTGACGACCGACAAAATTGCCAGCGCAGCCTTCGGCCCCACACCGCTGACCGACAAAAGCTGCCGGAAGCAACTCAGCTCCTCCCGCGTTGTAAAGCCATAGATGTCAAACGCATCCTCTTTGATGCTGCAATAGGTAAAGAGCTTCGCCGGCTTGCCAAGCTGCAATTTTGCCAGCGTATAGTTCGTCGTATAGCACGCATAGCCGACGCCGCCGCAGTCGATCACCGCGAGATTCGCGTCGACAAGCGCCAGCGTCCCATTCAAATAGTAAAACATCGCGCTCTCCTATCTAAAATAACCTTCTTTGGTAACCGATGATTCCATCAGCAAGAGTTGTCGACAAGCGATTTTGGCACAAATGAAAGGTTGAAAAGCGCAGGAATACTGTATGGATTTCAATCTTTTCAAACCGCAGGATTGGTGGAATAGAGCTGCCGGTCACCGCAGACGATTGATTCAGCGGTTGCTTTGGTGCAGCAGCGACGTGGACGAACGCGCATGGCAAAGCGCGATGGCAATCGCGTCCGCCGCGTCATCCGGCCGCGCCACCTTTTCCATGTGCAGCAGCCGCCGCGTCATATCCATAACCTGCCGCTTTTCCGCGCTTCCATAGCCGACAACCGCCTGCTTCACCTGATTCGGCGTATATTCATAGAGCGGCACGCCGGATTTCTGAATTGCCAGCAAAATAACGCCGCGCCCATGGCTCACACCGATGCCGGTCGTCACGTTATGACCCCAAAACAGTTCTTCCACCGCGACTGCATCCGGCTTTACCGTCCGCAGCAGCTCCTCCATATCGTCGTAGAGCACCTCGAGCCGCTGCGGAAAGGTCAGCGTTGTCGGCGTTGTGATTGTGCCGTAATTGAGCAGCTTCAAGCTCCCGCGCTCAGAAAACACAACGCCGAATCCCGTCGTCGCGTAGCCTGGGTCGATTCCTAAAATCACCATGTCAGAATTTCCCGAACATCAGCCAGTAGCACGTACCCAAAAATGCGAACACCACCACTACCACGAGCACCCATGCCATAATAATATGCGACTTCGGCCGCGGCGTGTAGCGCGGCTTCTCCTCCTGCTGTTGCTTCTGGCCGCTGGTGTAGTCCAGCCGCTCGGTCGAATGTTCTTCGCGCATGACGATCCCTCTTTTTCACATACTGTGGTTACTATACCACAAACCCGAACAAATGAACAGCAAAACTTTTTCTCCCCGCGTAGCGGATACCCCCTTGTGTAAAGGAATCTGTTAGCGAAGCTGACGGAGGGATTTCCATTTTCAAGTTTCCTCAGTGCCCAAAGGGAATGTCTTGCGCCCCCATTCTTTTCGCCTCTTTTTGAGAAAGAAAAGAATCGCCGCCTCGTCAGAAGAAGGCTGCTGCATTACGCTTCCGCCGGGGCGGCGAAAGCTCCATATCCGCAGTCTCCTTCTTCCTCTCCGCAAGGCAACCGCTGCGCTGGGTTGCCTTGCGGTTCTAGGGTGTATCTGAAAACTCCCGATGCACCCTAGGGTGTATCTGAAAACTCTCAATGTGACCGGCAGCGAGGAATTTTTGCGCTGAGCAAGACATTTTTCCGCAGGAATACTGACGTATTTCAAGGAAAAATGGCGCGGCGCAGCGTGAAAAGACCCGCTGTCCGGGTGTGTTGGGAGTTTTCAGATACACCCTAGATTAAAAAATGGCCTCTCCCGGTTGGAGAGGCCACAGTTCTGTGATGCAATTTGTCAGCGGTTGGGGTACAGCGAATGGAATTCGTCAAAGACACCCTTTGCCGCCTTAGCCAGCGTCGTGCTGTCCGACATCGGGACGACCAGTCCGTATCCTCTGTCGTAGAGCGCCTTCGCAGCCTTCATGTCGCCGGCGACGGTTGCAAGGAACTTGTCGCTCTTGAACACAACTTCCTCCACATGGCGGATTGCCGCCTGCACCTCCGGGTCGGAGGGCGTTGCAAAGTGACCCATTGAGCAGCTCAAATCCATCGGGCCGATGAAAATGCCGTCAAGACCTTCGACCTTCACAAGCTCCTCAATGTTCTTGACTGCTTCCGGCGTCTCGACCTGTGTCATAACCAAGATCTGGTCATTTGCGTTGCCGAGATACCGCTGGCCGTCGAGCGTGAAGCCGGCCGCACGGGGACTGCCCGCCACACCGCGCACGCCGCGCGTGGGATATTTGCAGGCCGCAACCGCGCGCTCCGCTTCTTCCTTCGTGCTGACATAGGGTACGAGAATGCCCATCACGCCGCAGTCGAGAATCTGCTTGATCGCAACCATATCGTTCCACGGCGCTCTGGCAAACGGAACTACGTCATACTTGGAAATGGCCTGAAGCTGCGTCGTCAGCGTCGGAATATCGTAGGGGCCGTGCTCCATGTCGATCATAACCCAGTCCGGGCCGGCCTTTGCCACGATTTCCGCAGAAATGTTGCTGCCGAGCTGGAGCCACGAACCGACCGTCCGTTTCCCGTCCTTGAGCATCCATTTGACCTTGTTATACAGAACCTCACCGTTTTTCAGCATGGTATCGTTCCTCCTGCTCAGCCCTCGAACTTGATTTCGGAACCGGCCATCTTCTCATAGTATTTCGCAATTGCGCTGTGGTCGCTGCTGCCGTCGCCCGCGAAGTGCAGATTCTCGAGAATCTCCTGAACATAGGCCGTCAGGGGCAGCGGAGCGCCGACGCTGTGACCGGTTTCAAGCGCATTGTTCAGATCCTTGATATGCAGGTCGATCCGGAAACCCGGCTCAAAATTGTGCGCAATCATCATCGGAGCCTTTGCGTTCATAACCGTGGAGCCGGCAAGGCCGCCCTTGATCGCGTTGAAAACCTTCTCGGGGTCAACGCCGGCCTTCGCCGCCAGCATCAGGCCTTCCGAGAGCGCCGCGATGTTGACCGCAACGATAACCTGGTTGGCCAGCTTCGTGGTGTTGCCCGCGCCGGACGCGCCGCAGTAGACCGCGCTGCCGCCCATGACCATCAGGATGTCATAGACTTCCTTAAACGTATCCTCGTCGCCGCCGACCATGATGGACAGCGAGCCGTCGATTGCCTTCGGCTGACCGCCGGAAACCGGAGCGTCGATCATGCGGACGCCCTTCTCCTTGCACGCCTTGTAAACCTCCTGCGAAGCAAGCGGTGCGATGGAGCTCATATCGATCAGAATGTCGCCGGCCTTTGCGCCTTCGAGCACGCCGCCCTCGCCCATCACTGCCGCCTTGACGTGCGGAGAGTTCGGAACCATCGTGATCACCACGCGGCAAGCCTCCGCAACAGCCTTGGACGAATCCGCAGCCTGCGCGCCGCAGCCGACGAGTTCTTCCACGGCCGCCTTGTTGAAGTCAAAGACAACCAGCTCGTGACCGGCCTTGATGAGGTTCTTCGCCATGGGCTTGCCCATAATACCGAGACCAATAAATCCAATTTTCATTTCTGTTTCCTCCTTCGAAAATTGAAAACAATAAACAATGCTGTATTACATACCGAGATACGCTTTGCGCACCTCGTCATTGTTGGAAAGCTCTGCCGCGTTGCCGGAGATCGTGTTCTTGCCGTCCTGAATGATATACGCGCGGTCGGCCAGCGCCAGCGTCTCCTTCGCGTTCTGCTCGACGACAAGAATCGAGATGCCCTTCTGGTTGATCTCCTTGATAAATGCAAACACTTCCTTAACCAGCTTCGGCGCCAGACCCAGCGACGGCTCGTCGAGAATCAGCAACTCCGGCTTGCTCATCAGACCACGCGCAATGGCGATCATCTGCTGCTCGCCGCCGGAGAGCGTACCCGCTTTCTGGCTCGAGCGCTCCTTCACGCGCGGGAACAGGTCGTAGACCATCTCCAGCGTTTGGCGGATCTCCTCTTTGTCTGTGCGCGTAAACGCGCCCATCGTCAGGTTTTCATACACCGTCAGCTTGTTGAACAGCAGACGGCCTTCCGGCACCAGCGCCATCCCCTTGCGGACAATTTCATACGCGGGTCTGCCCGTAATGTCTTCGCCCTTCCATGTGACACTGCCTTCCCACGGCTTCATCAGGCCAGCCACGGTGCGCAGCGTTGTCGTCTTACCCGCGCCGTTGGAGCCAAGCAGCGCAACAATTTCGCCGTCGTTGACCGAAAGGCTGATACCATTCAAGACTGCCAGCGTGCCGCTGTATCCGGTTACGATATTCGAAACAGTTAACATACGCTCAATCCCCCAAATACGCCGCGATGACCGCCGGGTCAGAGGTGACCTTTTCCGGGGTGCCTTCGCAGATGGTCATGCCGTTTTGCAGCACGAGCACGCGGTCACTGACGCTCATAATCACCGGCATGACGTGCTCGATCATCAAAATCGTCACACCATCGCCGTTGATCTTGCGGATCAGCTCAATTGCGCGTTCACGCTCCGTGCCGTGCAGACCTGCCATCGACTCGTCGAGCAGCAGCAGCTCCGGCTTCGTACTCAGCGCACGGGCGATCTCCAGACGTTTCTTCTGGATGACGCTCAGCGAACCGGACAGTTCGTACTCATGTCCGCCCATGCCGACATATTGCAGAATTTCCGCAGCGAACTCCTTCGCAGGCGCCGTTTTCGGCGTATGCACCATCGCACCGACCGTCACATTTTCCAACACCGTCATCGCGTCGAGCGCCAGCGGAATCTGGAACGTCCGACCGATGTGCCGGCGGCAGATTTCATAGGCAGGCTTATTGGTAATATCCTCGCCCTTGAACAGGATATGTCCCTCCGTCGGATGAAACGTACCGCTGATCATGTTGAACATGGTCGTTTTGCCGGCGCCGTTCGGGCCGACAATCCCGTAGATCTGCCCCTGTTCGACAGAGAAACAGACATCGCTGTTCGCAACCAGACCGCCAAAGCGCTTGGTTACGTTTTTCACTTCCAGAAAGCTCATCCACAGGTCTCCTTTCTTCCCTTCTTCCGCAGCTTGGCCACAATCTTGCGCACCAGATCCACAATGCCTTCCGGCTGGAACAGGATGACAAGGATAATCAGCACGCCGTAGATGACGAGGTCGATGCCGGGCAGACGGCCGGAGTTTGCCGCGCGAATATATTCGCTGAGCGGAATCAGAATCAGGGCGCCGATCATCGGCCCGTGCACCGTACCGATGCCGCCAATGACCGCCATGATAATCATCTTCGTGGACAGACCGCCGAGCAGAACCGTTGACGGATCGACATAGGCCTGATAGCAGGCGTAGAACGAGCCGCAAATCGAGCAGACCACCGCGCACATCAGCAGCGCGTAGGTCTTATACTTGCGGACGTTGATACCGATGCTCTCCGCGGAGACCGGGTTGGCCTTGATCGTGCGGAAGTAGTAGCCGGTCTGGGAGTTGTTAATCCAGAGCATCAGCACAAAGACCAGTGCCAGCACGATCGCGTAGATATAATAGTAGTAGATTTTCCCGCTGAACTGGAGCGTGTACCACGGGTTGTCCTTCAGGTTGAGGAAGTCCATGCCCTGCATACCGCGTGTGATCGGCAGGTTGACCGCAATGATACGCACGGTTTCGCCGAGCGCCATCGTGGCAATCGAGAAATACTGCGCGCTGAGCTTGAAAATCGGGATTGCGACAAGCAGTGCCAGCACAACCGCCAGCACAATGCCGACCAGGATGCCCAGCCACGGCGTAACATTCCAATAGTAGTACGGCAGAGCGACGCCGTAGGCGCCCATGCCGAAGAACATCGCGGTACCGAGACAAACCTGCCCGGTGTAGCCGCCGAAGATGTTCCATGCGCTTCCGAGACACGCCCACATCAGGACGAGAATGCCGAGGTTGCGCTCAAACGGGGTGTTCATCACCCAGGGATAGCCGATAATAATGACGGCAGCGACCAGAAGTCCAACCGGTGTAATGCCGCTGGCTTTTAAGCTGTCTTGCAGCAGAGATTGTTTCTTCATACGCGTCACCACCCAAACAGGCCCTTCGGCCGTCTCGAAACGACGATCACGAACATTGCGAACACAGCCACATATTTCAGCGCGGCGTTAAAGTAGGTGCCGACCACACTGTCGATCAGCCCCATCATCACGCCGCCGATCACCGCGCCTGGGATACTGCCCATGCCGCCGATACAACAGGCCGTAAAGCCGAAGTTCATAAAGATGGAACCGACCGTCGGATAAATCGAATAATAGTACGTCAGTGCAACGCCGCCCAGACCGGAAACCGCAGTTGCCAGACCCATGCAAACGCTGTACGCGTGCTCGGAGTTGACGCCGACCAGCGCAGCCGCGTCACGGTTGAGCGCCGTGGCCTTGATCGAACGGCCGATCTGCGTCTTGTTGATAATAATGTAGAGTGCCGTCGCACAGAGCAGCGACACGATAAACGGCACCAGCTTCGACCAGCCAACCAACAGCGAGCCGATCTTGATCGAACCGCTCATCATCTGCGTGTTGACCGTCTTATAGTCGGAGCCGAACGCGATCTGCGCTACGTTTTGCAGCACGATGCTCAGTGCGTAGGTAACCAAAAGCTGGCTCAGGGTCGATGCCTTCATCACGCGCTTAATCAGGGTCTTATACAGCAACACGCCTACGAAATACATCACAATCGCGCAAAGCGGCAGCGAAACCAGAGGGTCCAGTCCGGAAATCCGGGTAAAGTAATACGAGAAGTACATACCAAGCATCAGGATTTCGCCCTGTGCAAAGTTGACAATATACATAACGCCCCATGTCAACGACACACTCATCGCAATCAGTGCGACGATCATACCTGTAAATACGCCTTCCAGCAAAACCTGCGGGAGCATAGATAACATAGCAACACTTCCTTTCCTTGCGGGGGAACGGTTTTATAGAAGTCAGGAGAAGCTTTCGCCGCTCCTGACTTCCATAAATGATTCAGTTCAGCTCAACGCTCGCTCCAGGTCGGGGCGGGAACCACTGCCGGGACAACCTCGGGCCACACGGTAACATAGCCGCCGTTCTGAACCTGCGTCATGATACCGGCTGCCAGGTCGTTCTGGCCGTTCTCGGAGAATTTGACGCCTTCCCAAGCGCAAATCAGCGCGTCCTGACCAAGGTCGGTTGCCCACAGGGCATCCTTTAGCGCTTCGCCTTCGGCGCTGCCGGCACGCTCAAGCGCATCGGTCAGGGTGAAGAACGCCTGCACCGCACGGGCGTAGTTGCCGTTCAGGCCGCAGCCAGCCTGCTCAACCATCATGTCGTTGATCTGAGCAACCCACGGCTTGTCGGACACGGAGTCGAGACTCCAGGTGTTTTCAGTCATGATATACTCGGCCTTGTCGCCGACGGTGTCAAAGAACTCGGTTGCAATGAAGCCGCCGCGGGCGGTGATGGTAACCTTAAAGTTGATGTCCATCTCGCTCATATTCTGAAGGAGCATGATAGCCGGGGAGGTCAGAGCGAACACGAGCATCGCGTCCGCGTTGGAAGCCTTCAGCTTCATGCACTCGGAGGACAGGGAGGCAGCCTCGGTCGGATACGTGAAGGAAGTGCCGATGGCGTAGCCGCGCTCGTTGGCTTCGGTCTCGCAAAGCTGAACGAACAGCGTACCGGCCTCATCGTCGCCGCCGCAGATCGCAACGGTCTCAATGCCCTGTGCTTCGCGGATGGTGTCGAGGTAGTCGAAAGAGGACTTGACGAGCGTGCTGTCGCACGGGCCAACATGGAAGAAGTAATCCAGGCCGCGGCCGATCAGCAGGTCAGAGGAGGACTCGCCGTTGACAAACGGAACGCCGTACTTCTCTGCAACCGCGCTGGCGGTCTTGGTGCAGCTCGACATATCGCAGCCGATGATGGCGACGACATTTTCCTGCGTGATCAGGCGCTCAGCCTCGGTCGCGGAAACCTCGGCGCTGGCCTGCGTATCAGCGGTGACGATCTCAATCTTTGCGCCGCCCATAGACTGGATGCCCTCGGTCTTGGCGCCCGGAAAATCGATGTCGTAGGAGCCGTTGATGATCTCAGCAGCAACCTTCAGACAGGCTACGGACTCGTTGCCGGCCACAGCGTTGTTGCCGGTCAGCGGATACAGCACGCCGACCTTGATGGTCTCGCCGCTCGCTGCGGAATCCGCGGTATCAGTGGAATCCGTGGTGTTGGTGGAATCGGTGGTGCTTTGGTTGTCCTTGCTCGTGTCTGCATCAGTCGTGGTCTTCGATGCGCAGCCGGCGAATACGCTCAGCAGCATCAGTGCAGCCAGTAGCAGAGCCACAATTTTTTTGGTTTTCATTGATACATTTTCCTCCTTTTATTTTTCGCTGTCACACAGCTACTTCAATTTAAAGGCTTGCGACAAACTCGGCCATCCGGTCGAGTGCCTGCTCGATGATCTCCGCCTTCGTACCATAGGAGATACGGATGCAGTCTTTGCAGCTCTCGCCGAAGGCCGCGCCCGGAACCAGGGCAACGCCCTTCTCCTCCAGCAGCCGTGTGGCAAATTCCGTACCGTCCAGGCCGGTCTTGCCAACGTTCGCGAACACGTAGAACGCGCCGTTTGCTGCACTGTACTCCACATTGGGGATCTTGTCAAGCTTCGCAAGCACGAGTTTTCTGCGCCGGTCGAACTCTGCGACCATTGCATCGGCTTCTTTTTTGGTATTTTCGGTCAGCATACCGGTCGCAAGGCCTTCCTGAATAAAATTCGGGATACAGGTCGTTGCGTACTGGTGAACCTTCAAAATCTGTGGGATGAACCGCGCGTCGCACGCCACATAGCCGACACGCCAGCCGGTCATTGCGTAGCACTTCGAGAAGCCGCTGACAACAATCGTCCGCTCCTTCATGCCCTCAAGGCTTGCAAACGACAAAAACTCCACGCCGTAGTGCATTGCCGCGTAGATCTCGTCTGCCAGAATCACGATGTCGTGCTTCTTGGCAATCGCGGCAACCTTTTCCAGGCTATCCCGGTTCAGAACCGTACCGGACGGGTTGCTCGGGTTCGTGACGACAATCATTTTTGTCTTTTCCGTCACCGCCGCTTCCAGCGCCGCTGCATCCACCTGATAGCCGCTCTGCTCCAGCAGCTCGACCTTCACGCATTTTGCGCCGACCATGTTGATGCAGTTCTCGTAGTTCATGTAGGCCGGCGTCATGATGATGACCTCGTCACCCTCGTTGACCACCGCCTCGATCGCGTCGAAAATTGCTTCCGCTGCACCGCAGGTCATCAGGATTTCGCTTGCCGCGTCATACTCCAGACCATATTCCTGCTTGAGCTGCACCGCGATGCTCTGCCGCAGACGAAGCACACCGCGGTTCGGCGGGTAGTGGGTCTTTTTCTCCTCAACAAGCGCCTTTACCGTCGCGTCAACGATGTCTTTCGGCGTGTCGAAATCGGGTTCGCCGATCTCCAGATGCAGGATGCTTCTGCCCTCGGCCGCCAACTGGTTCGCGCGCTCCAGAACCTTTCTCACAGGCGAAAACAGAACGTGATCCAGTCGTTCCGCCTGCTTGTAAATGTCTCCCATGATGCTTCATCCTTTCGCTTTCTCTATGATTAAAAATCCTGCCAAAATGTAACCCTGCGTAATCGCACAAAATTTATGCGCACTTTTTAGCTATATTGCACTAAAATACGCTGTCACTTTTGTTGTTTCTATGTCGTTTTTCTTATTTTAATATAATTGCTCCGTAAATACCAATACATATCCTAAAAAATTCAATAGACAAGGTTTATAGAATTTGTTATAATAGCGCCGGTGATTTTATGAACTACAATTCTCTCGTCTATTTTGCAAAGCTGGCAGAATTGGAACATTATACCAAGGCTGCGCAGGCGCTCTACATCTCCCAGCCAAGCCTGAGCTACGCGATCGCCAAGCTCGAGGAGGAGCTCGGTCTCCCGCTGTTTGAAAAGGATGGTCGCAACGTCCGCCTGACGAAATACGGCAGCGTTTTCTACGAATACGTCTCCAACGGCCTGACAACGATCAACAATGGCATCGAGCTGGCCAAGCAATTCTCCACCGCCGGCATCGGCACGGTTAACTTTGCCTACCTCTTTATCCTCGGCTACCGTCTCGTCCCCGCTCTGATCGACCGGTTCCAAAAAATCAATGCCTATAAGGATCTGCACTTTGTCTTTAGTCAGGCTTCTACCAACGTCATCATCGACGGTCTCAAGCGCGGTATCTACGATTTTGGTCTGGGCAGCTTTGTCGATAACGAGCCGGATCTGATCTTCACGCCCGTCATCCGTCACCGACTGATCCTCATTACCCCGCCGGATCACCCTCTTACTCAGCGCAGCGAGGTGCACGCGCAGGATCTCCTCGATTATCCGTTCATCGCCTACAATATGTTCACCACAACCATTCGCAAAATGGTCGATGACATCTTTGAAGCCTGCGGCCGTAAACCTCAGATTTTCTACGAATATGAGGAAGAATCCTCGATTGCCGCCATGGTCGCCTCCGGCCGTGGCATTGCAATCGTCCCAGAGGTTGCGATTCTCAATAACTACAATATCGTCAAAACCGCGCTCTGTGACGTCAATGTCTACCGGGAGCTATACCTCATCCGCTCCAAGAACCGCTATCTGCCAGCTTCCAGCGAAGCGTTCTGCCAGTTTATTCAGAATACCGACCTCAGCGAGTTTTATTGAGAAGGCACTTGCCTTCCCTTTGTCGTGCCCGATGAATTCATAGGCTCGTTTTGCACCCCCATTCTTTTCTTTCTCAAAAGAGAAAGAAAAGAATGGGGCGCAACTATTTAGGGCAGCACCGCACAATTCGGCAAGCAGATTCGGTGAGAGATTTTTCGTCGAGTCAAGGTTTGAAAAGTGCAGGAATACTGTGTGTGCCCGCAAGGGGTATGCCCGCATCCGTAAGGCATCTTCGACGCCAACGGCTGCGACATATTTCAAACTTTTCAAACCGCGGAATCGGCGGAAAAGCTCCGCTGAAGCGCGCCGACGCAATTGTGCGGTGTTGCCTTAGTTATTTTATAACAAACAACCGTCCCACCCCGATTGGGGTGGGACGGTTGTTTTGAGAGGCTTGCGGCATCCGGCAGGGTGGACTCCCCGCCGAATGTCTGCAAAAAATGAAGAAAAGAAGTTATCAATAGTTACAACCCTGCGCGTCCACCTGATAGCGCGCCACAACTTCGCCGCCGCGCACACCGTAGACGTGCCCGAGTTGATTATGGAGCATACAGGCATGATTGGGAATTACCCGCACGCGATCGCCCAGATGCAGCGTCACCTGCTCCGGGTCATAGCGCACATAGCCATGCTCCTCATTTGTGTTGTAAAAATCCAGTCCCGGCACATTCAAAATCGTACCGTTGCCCGGCATCCGCAGCGCGCTCTCCTTCGTGAGCGTCTTGCTGCCGACGTCAATTGTCGCGTGTCCCGGCTTCGGAATGCTGACAACTGTCGCCAAAACCGAGAGCGCGCAGTGTTCCCAGTCGCCCGTGCCCGCTTCCACGTCCTTTACATCGTGGAAAAAGCTCTTGCCTGTGCGAATCTCGGTCGACGCCGTATACGCGTCCATCACGGTCGTCGCAGGTGTGTTGCCCGAGCTGACCATCTCGACTGCAATGCCCAGCATCTCCAGCGTCTTTCTGCACTGTGCAATGACCGCAGTCTCCTGCTCTGCCAGCTCGCGGCGCTTCGCGTCACTGTCGCAGCTATACATCAGGTTGTTGTAGGTAAAAAGGCCGGCAATCCGCAGTCCCGGCAGCGCCCGCACCGATTGTACGAACGTTTCCAGGTTCTCCGGCGCCACGCCGCAGCGACCCGTGCCGACGTCGATTTCCACCAGCACCTTTGCCGGGTGCTCCGCGCCGCACGCGTCCGAAAGGCCGCGCGCAATCGTCTCGCTGTCGATTGTCGTATACATCTCGCGCAGCCGGTTTAACGCCGCATAGCGCGTCCATTTTTCCTCGCCCATCAGCGGGAAGGCAACAAGAATGTTGTCAAATCCGCCGTTTACCAGCATTTCCGCTTCCGACAGCTTCGCCGCCGTCCAGCAATCCATGCCGTGCGCGCGCTGAATCTCCGCCAAATACATCGATTTGTGCGTCTTAAAATGCGGCCGCACCGCTACGCCGGCGCGCCGCGCGCGCTCCATGATGATGTCGCAGTTCTGTTCAAACAGATCCAGATCCACCGCTACCGCAGGACTCGGCATTTGTTCAATCCGCATGGTTCCAATTCCTCCAATACCGCCTCCAAATGGCGGCGCTTCCGCGGGCAGATCCACGCAAAGCGCGCGAATCTGCCGCGGGTTTCAATTATTCGCTTTCCAGCTCGAAAATGGCTTCCACTTCAACCGGCATATCCATCGGCAGCGCCGCAACGCCGATCGCGCTTCTGCTGCCGACGCCGCAGTCCTCGCCGTAGAGCGCCGCAAGCAGCTCCGACGCACCGTTTAGCACCTGCGTCTGCCCCTTGAAATCCGGCGCGCTCGCCACGTATCCGGTCAGCCGAACGACGCGGCGGATTCGGTTCAGATCGCCGATCGCGTATTCCGTGTTTGCCAGCAGACAAAGCATACTCTGCTTGGCGCACTCCTTGGCCTGCTCGGCAGAGACCTCCGCGCCAGCCTTCCCGGCGACGGGCGGCTTACCGCCCTCCGTCCAGCCCTTGCCCGAGGTAAAATACAGGTTTCCATGCTGGACGCCCAGCTTATAAAGGCCTTTCGGCGCACTCGCCGCCGGGAGCGTCAGGCCAAGCTCCTTCAGCCTCGCATATACATCCTTCATGCTCGTTCCCCCGTGGACATTAGACCATCAGGACGCCGTCTTTCATGAAGTATTTGCCGTCGATCTCCGCGGAGATGCAGCGGATGACCATATCCAGATGCAGCGGAGACTGCACATGGCCGCCGAAGCCGGTATTCTTGCCGATGCCGACATGGATGTTGCCGTAGGAGCCTTCGTCCGGCGCCATATGGCCGATGATCTCGTTGGCCGGGTTCATGCCAAGGCCAAGCTCTGCAATATTGTAGACCGTTTGGTCATGAAAGTCGGCGAGCACCTTTTTCAGAATCTCAGCCTGACGGCCGCCGGTGATCTCCGTGATAAAGCCGTCCTTAACCTGGCAGATGATCGGCTCCTCAATGATGTTCAGCAGCGGATGCGGGATGCTGCCGTCGATGACGAGCACGCCGTTGGCCGTGCCTTCCACCGGACCCAGTGCGATTTCCGCGTTCGGCGTGCCGCAGGCTGCGCCGGGGACGATCGCAGTGCCGTAGTCCAGAACCGGCTTGCGGCCTTCGATGCTGCAAGTCATATCCGTGCCGCCCTTCGAGGTCAGGCGGAAAATCTTACCCTGGTACATCGGAGCCGTGCGGTCGATCTCCTCACGAACCTTGTCGAAATCGCTGGTCATGCCGCCGGTCTCAAACATCTCAGGGATGAAGTCCTGCAGGCCAATCCAGCGCATACCGTTCGCGCAGGCCGCGTTTCTTGCCTTAGAATGGTAGAGCGACATCGTCGTCGGCCCCAGGCACAGATCGCAGGCCATCATAGCCGCCGCAATCGGCGCCGGGGGTTCCGAACCGTGACCCGCGCGCGGCTCCATCACGGCCAGCGATACATCGTCTGCATACTGCTTTGCATAATGATACACAAGCTCGCCGATGTCGCGCTTGTTATCGTCCGTAATAATCAGGACTTTTTCACCTTTTTTGTAGTGGCTGATTGTCGTAAAGAGGTTTTCAATGCCGCGGGGTGCCTTTTCCGGATAATTCATAGTGCTACCTTCCTTTATATTTTTTAGGGCTGCACCGCACAATTTGGCAAGCAGATTCGGTGAGAGATTTTTCGTCACGTCAAGATTTGAAAAGCGAAGGAATCCTGTATGTATTTCGAGTTTTTCAAACCGCGGAATCGGCGGAAAAGCTCCGCTGAAGCGCGCCGACGCAATTGTGCGGAATTGCCTTAGGTTTCCGTAAAATCCTGCGGAACAGCCTTTCTATCGCCATTGTAACAAGTCGGATTTTGAAATTCCAATACCGTTTTTCTGCGATATATAAATCCACTCTATCATTTCAAAAAACGCATCCCCAAAACTGTGCACTTTGCATAAACGCCACAGCGTTCGGGCATCCTGCAAGCGAGGTGATTTCATGCTGATTTCCTTTTTCCGCACCATAATCCTCTATCTTCTTCTGATTTTCACGGTGCGCGTCATGGGCAAGCGCCAGCTTGGTGAAATGGAGCCGACGGAATTCGTCGTCACCATGCTCGTGGCCAATCTCGCCGCCGTTCCGATGCAGGAGTCCGGCATTCCGCTGCTGGCCGGCCTGCTCCCGATCCTCGTCGTCCTCTCGTTCGAGCTGCTGCTGTCCGTACTCAGCTACAAAAGCGTCAAATTCCGCCGCCTGATCTGCGGCAAACCGGTCATTCTGATGGAAAATGGCAAGCTCCTGCAACAAAATCTGCAAAAGACGCGCGTCACCCCCGACGAGCTTTCCGAATATCTCCGTCTGCAAGGTATCGTTGACCTCTCGCAGGTCAAATACGCCATTCTGGAAACCGGCGGCAATATCTCCACGCTGCTCTATCCCAAATACGAGCCTGCGTCCGCGAAATCCGCCGGCATCCATGTCGACGATCTCCACCTTCCCATCACGCTGATCTCCGGCGGCCGCCTGCTCTCCGACAATCTCACGCTGCTCGGCAAGGACGAAGCCTGGCTCCGAGACCGCCTTGCGCCCTACGGCTGCGCCGTCTCCGACGTCTTTCTGCTCACCTGTGAACCGGGCGGCAAGCTCTACCTCTCCATTCGGGAGGACGCAACATGAAGCATACCGCCTTTGCCCTCTGCCTGCTTGCGCTGCTTCTCGCCTTCTGTATTACCACCTCAACCCTTGTCCGCAACGACTGTCAGGACGTCAACGACACGCTCGCCCTCTCGCGCTCGCAGGCATCCCGCGCGGATTTTGGCGGCGCGTCAGATCATCTCCGCGCAGCAAAAGCGCTCTGGCATTCCCATGAGCGACTGTTCGGCGTCCTTCTCGACCACAATGAGCTGGATGAAGTCAATGTCATATTCGCAGAGCTTGCCCAGTATGCCGAGCTTGGCGATCAGGATGATTTTCTCGCCGGCACTGCCCGCCTGATCGCCACCATCGAGCATATCCGCGAAATGGAGCTTCCCAGCTACCATAACCTCCTCTAGCGTCCGGTTTCTCGCCGTCAGCCTTCAAGTTTCCTCGTGCCAAAAGAAGCGCTCTTTACTTGTAGGGGCGGACGGCTCTGTCCGCCCGCTTCTTCCGGTTTCCTCTGCACCCTGTAGGGGCCGGACGACTCTGTCCGCCCGCTTCTACGATCTTCTGCCGCACCTTGTAGGGATCAATGCCCTCATCGACCCTTACCGCACTACGATTTCGCCGCAATCCTCCGTCAAATCGTTCTTTCCACCGCCGGGCGGACAGAGTCGTCCGCCCCTACAAATTTTATCGTAGATTTCTCAATTTCCATACGTCGCAGGTTCCAAGGACGCTCCCCAGAACCAAACTGTGACCCAGCAGAGCGGTCACAGTTTGGAAAGGAAGAAGGAGCAAGCGGATACGGAGCTTTCGGCGTCAGCCGGAAGTGCAGTGCAGCGCGCTTCTTCTGACGCGTCGAGCGGAAGAGTCCAGAGAACCGACCGAAAGGTTCTCTGGTCGTCTCCTTTCTTTTCTTCACCGGGCGCGGCGATTCTTTTCTTTCTCCGAAAAGAGGCGAAAAGAATGGGGGTGCAAAAAAGTCAAGATCAAGATAAAAAAACAGCTCCGTTTCTCTCGAAACGGAGCTGTTTTCAAAACCCTTTACTTGGTCAGATACCGGTGCAGCATCGTCGACACCTCAGCGCGGGTCGCGTTGTTGGTGGGATTCAGATAGCCGCTGCTGCCGGTGACATAACCGTTGCCAACGGCCCACTTCATCGCGCTCAGCGCGTAGCTGTGAACCTTGCTGGCGTCGTAGTAACCGGTGATGTAGCTCGTCGTGACGGGGCTGCCGGACATCCGGTATAGCGTCGCCGCGATCTGCTCGCGCGTGATGTTCTTCTTCGGCGCAAACGTCTTGCTGTCAACGCCGGTCACAATGTTGTTGCGGTATGCCCACAGAATTGCGGAGTAGTAGTAATCCGTCGTCTTCACATCGGTGAACGGGTTGGAGATGCCGGCCACAGACGGCGTACCCGCCAGGCGGTACAACATCAGCACGAAGTCGCCGCGCGTCATGTTGTCCTTCGGTGCAAACGTGTTGTAACTCTTGCCGGTGACGACCTTGTTCGCATACAGGAAGTCAATCGCGTCCGCCGACCAGTTGCCGGTGTTCGTCGACGTCACATCGTTGAAGTACGTCGAAGCAGTTTTCTTCGTGATCGTGAACGTGATCGTGCCGGTGCCAATCGCCTGGTTCGCCGTATTGTACGCGGTGTAGCCGATCGAAACCGTGCTCAGGCAGTCCGCCGCCGGGACGAAGTAGATGTTGTTGATGGACTTCTGCGTGCTGTTGACCAGCGTCGTCGCGATGTTGTAGAAGTTGTCGGTGTAGCTCACAGCCGTGCCCTTGTTGGCAATGCTCTGGTAGCCGTAGTACAACTTGCCGACCGTGGTCTGCGGCAGCGTGAAGCGGACATAGCTCATGCCCGGATACTTCGTGTAGATCTCCGTGCCGACCGCTGCGGTCTGGAAGCTCGTGCCGGTCATGCCGATGATGTGGCCGTCGTTGACCGTAATCGTCACAATACCGCTGACCGTCTGCGTTGCGATGCCGTAGGTGTTGTACGAGCCGGTTGCCGTGAACGGAATGCTGACCGTGTACTTCGTCAGCGAGCTGGACGGCGTGTAGCTCACATAGCCGAGGTTCGCCGCCGGGATGTTGGCGAAGTAGGTGGTGTAGAACGTGCCGTAGGTGTAGCTGTTGTAGTTCAGCGTGCCGAGCGTGCCCGTGCCGGACGAAATGTACGGCGCGTTGAACGTAACGTTCGTCAGGTTCGCGTAGGTGGAGTTGCCAAGCGCAGTCTTGAAGAAGTTCTGGAAGTCAGTGCTCGAGAAATACACCGCTGTGTTCGCCATCGCGTTGTAGTTGATGGACGAAGCGCCCGTGAACTTCACCGTGCCGGTTGCAACCGGGTTGTTGTAAGCATCGTAAGCCGTGTAGGTAACATACGCATAATTATTATTGAAGCCATATGTGGTGCTGGGGACAAAATACACACTGCTCACACGCGGTGTTGCATTCGTATACGCAGTATATGTCGTAGCATAGCTGCTGGAGCCATTCAGAGAGAACGAGCCATTGTAAGCGCTCAGTGTAAACTTCACCGGCGTAGCATAGGTGCTGGTATAGCTGTTTCGGGTTGCAGTCATGACTGCATTCACCATCTGGGTCTCATCCATCAGCGCATAGGAACTGCTGGTCGGGTTCTGCGTCACGGTATTCGCCGTCGCAGTGCTGATCGTAATGTCAACGGAAGATGTCGCATCAGCCGTAACCAGACTGGAGGTCTTGTAAACATTCGCAACCAGCTTTGTCGTGCCGGCCGCCTTCAGGTCAACAGACACATTGGTGATTGAGCTTGCCGAGTTGAGCGTAGTTACAGAGATCATGCTGATACTCGAAGGCATAAATGCCACAGACTTAAAATCTGTGCCTGCGGTCGCCGTCACATATGCGCCATTCACAAACTTCTGCACAGTTGCGGTGTAGACCACACGCTGGCCAACCGTATTCGTGCCGGAATACTTGTTGAAAACGACACGCAGCGGCTCATTGACCGTCACCGTAAAGACCGCAGAATCCTTGCTGGTGGAAAGTTCTGTCGTGCTGTCAGTTGCGGTCACACGGCAGAGATAATAATATGTACCGGCAGTGCTGACCTGTGCACTTGTCAGTGTATACTCCTTGTTAGAGGTGCTGTTCAATGCGTCGCCGGAAACCTTGCCGTCCGCAGAGCACTTGAACCACTGATAGTTCAGGGTTGCACCGTCCGGTGTTTTTGTCGGCTCCGCAACGCTGAGCTTCAAACCGCTGCTTGCGTTCTTTGCAACATCCAGCTTCTTACCTTCAACATCATTCACCTTACAAGTAATGTCACCAATCGTGGGCGCATCACTAAAGCTCACAGTTGCGTTGATGGTAGCCGTAGTATCCTCATAGTTTGCGGCAGCATCCTCACTAAGATGCAGGGTAGCAGTATAATGCAGCGTAGTACCTTTCGTATTTGCATAATCAGTTTCCGTGCGCATCCACATTGCATCCGTCATGGTTTCCAGCTTGTCATTGTTGGCGAACGTCAATCTGCTGTACGCAGCAGTCAGCGCCGCTTTAACAGCAGCTTCATCAGTCCCGGTCTTTGCGGGAGAGGAGATAGACTGTGCCGTATACGAAAGCTCACCCTTAGAAATCGTAACTGAACATATTGCCTTTACAGTGGTTTTGCCTTTTACCTGCGCAGTCACAGCAACAGGA
Source organism: uncultured Oscillospiraceae bacterium (assembly GCA_934661135.1). Lineage (GTDB taxonomy): Bacteria > Bacillota > Clostridia > Oscillospirales > Oscillospiraceae > CAG-170. The sequence continues at coordinate 540 of CAKUJA010000002.1, read as the reverse complement.
TCCTTCACATATGCCTTTGCAGTCACATTTGCAGTCACAAGACCGTTTGCTGTTACTTCAAGTTTCTCCGCATCGCCAGAAAGCCATTCAACTTCGGCATCGCTAACTGTATTGCCTTTGGAATCTTTCACCGTAGCCGTCAGGGTAACATTCTCGCCGACTTTCAACGAAGCTGTTGTCTGGCTCAGTTCGATGCTGGCTGCATCTTCTGTGGCAGCCAGCACCGCCGGCACCAGCGCCAGAACCATTGCCAGCACCAGAAGCAGACTGACAAGCCGATTCTTTCTTAGTTTCATCTTGTTTTACACCTCTTTCAATTTTTTCCACTCAAACAGTATTTTGCTTATCCTTAGTTTAGCATAAATTCTTAAAATTGCAATCCTAATGATTTTTTTAAGATTTTCCCTCGCCCTCCCCTGCGGTGCAATCTTCTCTCCGGCCTTGCACCCGTAGGGGCGGACGCCCCTGTCCGCCCATCCCCGCCGCAGCGGATTGCCTTCCCCTCCGGGGAAGGTGTCTGCGAAGCAGACGGATGAGGGT
>CAKUJA010000001.1 GCA_934661135.1 uncultured Oscillospiraceae bacterium | reverse complement strand
GTAGCTGAATTGCGTGAGGTGACTAGGGGCGGGCAAACAAGACCAATTCAATGAGTTGTTACATGATGGCGGCATGGGACGTACGCCCGATTTCGGAAATTCTCTTTCTTTTCTTCACCGGGCGCGGCGATTCTTTTCTTTCTCCGAAAAGAGAAAGAAAAGAATGGGGGCGCAAACGTTCTCCTTTTGGAGAAGCAAAAAGAAAATGCCGTTCGCTTCTCTTTCTCCGAAAAGAGGCGAAAAGAATGGGGGTGGAAAAGATCCGTCCGCGTCGCACCGCGCTCACGATACCCTCGGCGAGAGATTTTCCGTCAGAGCAAGGCGCTAGGGCGACGGCGTACCGTGTGTACGTCGAGCCCGCAGCAACGCTGCTCCGGCGGAAAAGATCCGCCGACGCAGATTATTTGTCCTGCAAGCAGGCAATGCCCGGCAGCTCCAATCCTTCGAGGAATTCGAGCGATGCGCCGCCGCCGGTGGAGATGTGCGTGATCTTGTCGGCAAAGCCAAGCTGTTCGCAGGCCGCGGCGGAGTCGCCGCCGCCGACGATGGTGATCGCGGAGCTGTCGGCAAGCGCCTGTGCCACGGCAATGGTGCCCTTGGCAAGCGTCGGGTTCTCAAAGACTCCCATCGGGCCGTTCCAGACGACCGTCTTGGCGTTCTTCACGGCGTCGGCAAACAGCTCGCGGGTCTTTTCGCCGATGTCAAGGCCTTCCATGTCGGCCGGAATCTGGTCAACCGGGACGGTTTTGACCTCGACCGGGCCGTCGATCGGGTTCGGGAAGTCGGCGGCGACAACGGTGTCGATCGGAAGCAGGAGCTTGACGCCCTTCTCCTCGGCCTTCTTCATCATTTCCTTGCAGTAATCAACCTTTTCGGCGTCGAACAGGGATTTGCCGATGCCGTAGCCCTTGGCCGCAACGAAGGTATAGGCCATGCCGCCGCCGATAATCAGGGTGTCGACCTTCTCGAGAAGGTTATTGATCACGTTCAGCTTGTCAGAGACCTTTGCGCCGCCGAGAATGGCAACGAACGGGCGCTCCGGGTCAGCCAGTGCCTTGCCCATGATGGAGACTTCCTTCTGGACGAGGTAGCCGCAGACAGCGGGCAGATAATCGGCAACACCGGCGGTCGAAGCGTGGGCGCGGTGTGCCGTGCCGAATGCGTCGTTCACAAAGATGTCAGCCATGGACGCGAGCTTCTTGGAAAGCTCGGGGTCGTTCTTCGTCTCGCCCTTTTCAAAGCGGGTGTTCTCAAGCAGCATGACCTCGCCGTCCTTCAGCGAAGCTGCGAGCGCCTGCGCGCTCGGGCCGACGACGTCCTCCGCCATCTTCACCGGCTGGCCGAGCAGCTCGGAAAGACGTGCGGCGACAACCTTCAGGCTCAGCTCCGGCTTCACCTCTCCCTTCGGCTTGCCCATATGGGAGCAGAGAATGACCTTTGCGCCATGCTTTACCAGATATTCGATCGTCGGCAGAGCCGCAACAATCCGCTTGTCGCTCGTAATCACGCCGCCCTTGGTGGGCACGTTAAAATCGCAGCGGCAAAGCACGCGCTTGCCCTTGACGTCAATGTCCTCAACGGATTTTTTGTTGTAATTCATAGAATGTCCTCCTTCAAATCCAACGCGGATCGCTCCGCATACCTCACCATGTTGTCATCCGTCCCTGCCCAAGCAAATGCGGGAACCCCTGCTGCCGCAGCGCTTCAAACACGCCAATGGCGACACTGTTGCTCAGGTTCAGGCTCCGCGCCTCCGCACGAATCGGAATGCGGACGCATTCGTCATAATGCGCGGCAAGCAGCTCCTCGGGCAGTCCCTTCGTCTCCTTGCCGAACATCAGATAGCATCCGTCCGGATAAGCCGCTTCGTCATATTGCCGCGGCGCTTTCGTCGAAAACAGTCGCAGGCAGTTGACCTCGTTCTTTGCGAAGAACTCCTCCAGATTCTCATATACGCGTACATCCACCAGATGCCAGTAATCCAGTCCCGCCCGCTTGACCGCCTTGTCTGAGATGTCAAAGCCCAGCGGACGAATCAGGTGCAAAACGCTTCCTGTCGCCGCGCAGGTACGGGCGATATTTCCGGTATTGGCCGGGATCTCCGGCTCGTGTAACACGATATGCAGCATCTTCCGTTCTCCGTAAACCGCGTCCGGCGCACCCCTGTGTCCCAGACGCAAACTGGATTTATTTTAAGCCAGAACGTCGGAAATTTCAACTCTTTTTCTGAAAAAAATGTAATTTGCGGTACAAAAAACGCCCGCGCTTTTCCGCTGCGTTTTAGTCGATTTGCCAATGGATCTCCGCGCAGCCGTTTTCCCGCAAAAACGCGTTGATCCCGGAAAACGGCCTGCTGCCGAAAAACCCGCGGTAGCTGCTGAGCGGACTCGGGTGCGCGCTTTGCAGAATCAGCCGCGGCGCATTGCCCTGCTCCAGCAGCGCCGCCTTCTTCTGCGCCTGCCCGCCCCAGAGGACGAACGCCACCGGCTGCGGGAGCCGTGCGCACCGCGCAATCACCGCGTCGGTAAACCGCTGCCAGCCAAAGGCCTTGTGGCTGTTTGCCTTCCCGCTCTCCACTGTCAAAACGGTGTTGAGCAGCAGCACGCCCTGCCGCGCCCACGCGCGCAGATCGCCGCTTGCGGCGGGTGCAATCCCGAGATCGCTCTCCAATTCCTGATAGATGTTCCGCAGCGACGGCGGCAGCTTCACGCCCGGCTTCACCGAAAACGCCAGTCCGTTCGCCTGTCCCGGCTCATGGTAGGGATCTTGCCCGAGAATCACCACGCGCACCGTCTCCGGCGGCGTCAGCGCAAACGCCGAAAACAGCTCCTCACGCGGCGGGTAAACCTCCGTCCGCGCGTAGGCCTGTGCAGTCCGCTCTGCCAGCGTGTGCAGATAGGGTTGCTCCAGCTCGTCCGCCAGCAGCGCGCGCCACGCGCCAAGCTGCTCCCACGGCAGCTCTGTTTGCAACTTTTCCGGCTCCATCCAATCGCTCCTGCTCGTTTTTCACCCACTTTAGCACAGTTTTTGCAGGAATACAAGATAAAATCCAGACATAAATTTCAAATGAGGTGATTTTTTTGCAAATTCATGTGGTTTCTTCCGGCGAAACGCTGTTTTCCATCTCCCGCGCCTATGGCGTCGCCCCCGGGTTTCTCGCCCGCTGCAACGGCCTGACCGAGCCGTACCGCCTTGCCGTCGGACAAAGTCTGCTTGTCCTGACGCCCACGGCAACCGCCGTCGTCGAACCCGGCGACACGCTTGATTCCATCGCCCGTCAGTCCGGTCTCAGTCTGCGCGCTCTGCTGCGGCTGAATCCCAATCTGGCCGGGCAGACCGCGCTGTTCCCCGGCCAGGTGCTCATCACCGCAACCGATGACGCGCCCAGCACTCCCGCTTCCCTGTTCGGCTATGCCTATCCGTATGTCGACCGCAGCGTCCTTGCCGGGATTTTGCCCTATGCCGGCGCGCTCATGCCGTTTACCTACGGCTTCACCGCCGCCGGCGAGCTTGTTGACCTCGACGACGCGGCGCTTCTCACGCTCGCCCGTGCCTATCGCGTCCGCCCCATCCTCCATCTTTCCACCCTCACGGAGGACGGCACGTTTTCCGCCGCCCGTGCTGCCGCCGTGCTCAATGACCCTGCCGCGCAGGACGCGCTCATCGCCAATGTCATCGCGCAGGTCAAGTCCCGCGGCTACCAGGGCGTCGATGCCGACTTTGAATACCTTGGTGCCGCACTCGCGCCGCACTATGCCGCATTTCTCCGCAATCTGCGTGCCGCGCTCCTGCCGCTCGGCTATCCGCTGCTTGCCGCACTCGCGCCGAAAACCTCCCGCACCCAGCCCGGCCTCCTCTACGAATCCCACGACTATGCCGCCATCGCGCAATCTGTCGATTTTGTCCTCCTGATGACTTACGAATGGGGTTATACCTACGGCCCGCCGCAGGCCGTTGCGCCGCTCCCCTCTGTCCGGAAAGTTCTGAACTTTGCGCTCTCAGAAATTCCAAACGACCAGATTTTCCTCGGTTTCCCGAACTATGGCTACGATTGGCCGCTGCCCTATGTCGCCGGGCAGACCCGCGCTGAATCAATCGGCAACGATGCTGCGGTGCAGCGCGCCGTTGCCGTCGGCGCAACAATCCAATTTGACGAGATTTCCCAGTCGCCCTACTTCCATTATACCGACAATCTCGGCGTCATCCATGAGGTCTGGTTTGAGGACGTCCGCAGCAGTCTCGCCAAATTTTCGCTCCTGCCGGAATACGCCCTCCGCGGTCTTGGCTACTGGAATTTTATGCGTCCATTCACCGCCAATTTCGCGCTGCTGAACGCCATGTTCCGCTTAAGCGGCCAGACGCTATTGACGGCATAAGTTCCGTCTGTTAAAATAATATAATACATATACTATATTATTATGGAGGCATGACTATGCAAGCCAGCAAAGTATATTTTACCGACTTCCACTGTCATCCCGGCCTGAACCAGCAGCAAAAGCTCCGCAAGCTGATGCTGAAGGCCGGCATGGATCAGATTGATTTTCAGGATAAGTTTGTCGCCATCAAGCTGCACTTCGGCGAACTCGGCAATCTGGCCTTCCTGCGCCCGAACTACGCAAAAACCGTGGCCGATCTCGTCAAAGAACTCGGCGGCCGGCCGTTCCTGACCGACTGCAACACGCTCTATGTCGGCAGCCGTAAACACGCGCTCGAGCATATGGACACCGCCTATACCAACGGCTTCTCCCCGTTCTCCACAGGCTGCCACGTCATCATTGCCGACGGTCTGAAGGGCAGCGACGAGGTGGATGTTCCGGTCGAGGGGGCACAATACTGTCCCACGGCTAAGATTGGCCGCGCACTGATGGACGCAGACATTGTCATTTCCCTCACCCATTTCAAAGGGCATGAATCCACTGGCTTCGGCGGTGCGTTGAAGAACCTCGGCATGGGCGGCGGTTCGCGCGCCGGCAAAATGAATATGCATTCCGATGAAAAACCCTTCGTCAACCAGACTCTCTGTGTCGGCTGCGGTGCGTGCGCTAAGATCTGCGCCCATAACGCCCCGATCATTGAGAACAAGAAGTGCACAATTGACCATACCCGCTGCGTCGGCTGCGGCCGCTGCGTGGCAATCTGTCCAAAAGACGCTGTACAGCCGAGCTGCGACAGCAAATCCGCGATTCTCAACCGCAAAATCGCAGAATATACCAAAGCCGTCGTGGATGGCCGTCCCTGCTTCCATATTTCCATCGTGACGGACGTCTCCCCGAACTGTGACTGCCATGCGGAAAACGATGTGCCGATTGTTCCGGACGTTGGTATGTTCGCCTCGTTTGACCCGGTTGCGCTCGACGTCGCCTGCGCCGATGCTGTCAACCAGCAGCCTGCGCTGCCGCATTCCCAGCTTGCCGAAGCGTACGCGGATGAGCACGACCACGACCATTTCCATGTCGTCCATCCAGGCACCGACTGGCGCTCCGGTATCGTCCACGGCATCAAGCTCGGCCTTGGCACCGACCAGTATGAACTGATTACAATTAAATAAGGCATTACGCCCTATAAACGGAACAGGCATGACGTTGGTCATGCCTGTTCCGTTTTATCGATATTGCACGATTTTATAGCCGTACTTTAATCAGAGCGCTTCGTAGGGTGTATCTGAAAACTCCCGACGCACCCGGGCAGCGGGCCTGTTCACGCTGCGCCGCGCCATTTTTCCTTGAAATATGTCAGTATTCCTGCGAAAAAAACGTCTTGCTCAGCGCAAAAATTCCTCGCTGCCGGTCACATTAGGAGTTTTCTGATACTGCCGGACGGAATAACGCTGCTTTGCAAGTTCAGGAAATGCCTTAGTTGTTCATCCTTTCTCCACACACGGCAGCGCTTGTCTGCCGCAGTTCTTTATGATATAATTGTAACTGATATTCCAAAAAGCACAAGTATGCAATTCTTCTCAGATACTACCAAAGTTGTTCCTCCAAAAGTGGAAAATACCCTGAGCGAATTCGGCAGAAGCATGGTTCCCGTGCCTGAAGCCATGTGCGCCTGGAGCAAAGGCTATCTTTCCAGCTAAAATTGGTCGCTTTTGCGCCGTATGAGTTGCATTTTTTGACATTCTGTGCTATTTTAGGGATGATTTTGGTTTTTAACTTCCTTAGAATTCTATCTCCAATGAGGTGAGCGCAATTAAACGACTAATTCTCCTGTTGGCCACGCTGCTGCTTCTGACCACTGTCGCACTGGCTGCCGACAGTACCACAATCACGGATCTGCGGACAGATTGTCTGGTATCCCCCTCGGGTTCCTGCCAGATCACGCAAACCATAAGCATCGAATTCTACGGCATTGAGCAGAGCTTGACCGTCCCGCTCGGCGTAAACGCAAAAAAAGGCGCGGTCGCCGGGTATTCCACAAAAAAGTCGGTGGAAGATGGATATACCGTGCTGACAATCAATAGCGACACCGGCTTCTCCGGCACACGGACGTTTACCGTCACCTATACGCTCAGCGGTCTTGTCAGCGAAACTGACGGCGTACAGACGCTCACGCTCCCCCTGCTCTGCCCGAAATGGGCCTACCCGATTGAACATTTCAGCTATACCGTGACCATGCCGAAGGACATCGAGACGGTTCCGTCCTTCGCCAGCGGGTATTACGGCGACGTGATCGAAGATTACATGACAGCCGTCCGGCAAGGCTCTGTGTTCCGCGGCGAGCTAGACACCACGCTGAAAGACCACGAATCGCTGACCATGACCATGGCACTCGGCAGCCGCTATTTCTCCGGCACCTACTCCGGCTGGTCGGCCAACTGGCTGGCCACGGCTTGCTGCCTTCTGTTTGCGGCATTGGCGCTAATCTACTGGGCGCTGGCGCTGCGCAGTCCGCAAATTGCCGCATCCAGCCGCACCCTGCCGCCAGACTCCGTCCTCCCCTGCGATTTGCCGTTTTTGCTGGCCGGCAGCCGCCCAAGCTTTAATATGCTGCTCTGCCACTGGGCCGCGCTTGGCTATCTGAGCATCGAAGTTGACCCCCAAGGACATATCTGTCTGCGCCAACTAATGTCCATGGGTAATGAACGCCGCACTTTAGAGCGCAAGTTGTTTCGCGCACTATTTGCCAAAAGCGATCGGTGCGACGGGGCGAGCATACATTATAAAAATACGGCAAAAAGCGCTATGAATGCGCTTGGCCGCTATTGGTCGCGGCGGCTTTACGCCAGAGACAGCGGCAACGTTTTGGTGATGCGTGCGCTGTGCTGCGGCTGTTGCGGCATCGCTGCGCTGAGTGCCGTAAGCTTGCTGCTGCCGGTGATTCCGCTGCGGTGGTTTTTCCTGATTCTCAGCTTTTTCCTCGGCGCGGCCGCAAGCGTTTTTGTGCAGCGCGCGGCCATCCGCTGGTATCTGCGCAGCACCGTGTCGCTGGCGCTCGGCGGTCTTTGCGGCGCGGCGATGCTGCTGCTCGGAAATTTGAGCGGAACGTTTTTGATGATGCTGCTGGCCGTCGGTCTCAGCGTTTTGACCGGCGCGCTGACGCGCTACGGCGGCAAGCGCAGTCCGGCGGGCAACCGGCTGCTGGGACAGATTTTCGGATTCCGCCGGTTTTTGCTGCGTGCGTCGGAGGCACAGCTACAGACGCGCACAAGCCGTGACCCACAGTTTTTTTACCGGATGCTTCCCTACGCGGAGGCCATGGGTCTTGGCGTGCGTTTTTCCAAGAAGTTCGGCGAGACGGAGTTGGAGCCCTGCGAGTGGTACGACGAGCCGAATTTGCCGCGGACGGCGCTCGGCTTCTATGAAAAGCTTCAGGAGACGCTGACGCTGCTGGATTTTTCGATTCGCTATTGACCGTAAAAGGCCCCGCCCGGGGCCTTTTGCATTGCATATCCAGACGGATTATGCTACACTGAACGGACAGAATAGGATTATTACGAAGTAACAGGTGAAGGAATATGTACGAGATCATCACAAAGGAGAAGCTCCCGGAATATGAGGCGTTTGTCCAGTCGCACCCGAAGGGCAACTTTGCCCAGAGCTGGCTCTGGAGCAAGCAGAAGCCGATGTGGGACTGGGACGCTGTCGCTGTGCGCGGCGCGGACGGGCGTATCCGCGGAACGATGGCGCTGATGACGCGGAAGGTGCCGGGAATTGGGCGAACGCTGATGTACGGCTGCCGCGCGCCGGTCTGCGACCTGGACGACCGGGAGACGTTCGCGCAGCTTTTGGAGGGTGCGAAGGCGCTGGCGAAGCAGAAGAAAGCCTACGTCATCAAGATTGACCCGGATGTGCCGTCGTCCGACACGGCCTTTGCCGAGATGCTCCGCAGCTTTGGCTTCCGGGGCAAGGAGGGCGGAAAAAACTTCGAGGCCATCCAGCCGCGCTACGTCTTTCGCCTGAACATCGAGGGCAAGACCGAGGATGAGATCATGGCGGGGTTCCACCAGAAATGGCGCTACAACATCCGCCTGGCCACGCGCAAGGGCGTGACGGTGAAGATCTGTGGGAAGGAAATGGTGCCCGCGTTCGCCGACCTCATGCTGACGACCGGCGTGCGCGACGGCTTCGTCACACGCAAACCCGAGTATTTCTCCGCGATGCTCGACAACCTCGGCGAGCACGCGCGGCTCTATATGGCATTTGACCCGGAGGGGACGCCGATTGCGGGCACGCTCGCGATCTGGTACGGCGACAAGGTCTGGTATCTCTACGGCGCTTCGAGCAACGAGCACCGCAACCTGATGCCGAACTATCTGCTGCAATGGAGCATGATCCAGTGGGCAGTGGAAAAAGGGTGCCGCGTGTATGACTTCCGCGGTGTGAGCGGCGACGTATCGGAGGACAACCCGCTCTATGGCCTGTTCCGTTTCAAGCAGGGCTTCGGCGGCGAGTTTACGGAGTTTGTCGGCGAGATGGATCTCGTGCTGAACCCCGCGATCTACTGGGCCGTGGAGCACGGAACAAACGTCTTTAAGGAAGTGCGCAAGCAGATCTACCTCATCAAAAACCGGGGCAAATAACGGAGGATTCGCATGAAACGCTATCTGGTGGAGCGCGAACTGATTCAAAACAATATTCAGGTGATGCAAAAAAAGGCGGGCAGCGCCGTGATCTGGGCCGTGCTCAAGGGCAACGGCTACGGACTTGGCCTGCTGCCGGTGGCCGAGACCTGCCGGGATGCCGGCCTTGACCACTTTGCCGTGACGGAGATTGCCGAGGCAAAGGCGCTGCGCGAGGGCGGCTTTGAGACGGAGCCGATTTTGATGCTTCAGCCGACGGCGGACGCCGACGAGATCACGCAGCTTTTGCCGCTGCACGTGATTTTCACGCTTTCGAGCACGGAGGACGCGTCCGTCCTCGCAGGACTTGCCGCGCAGACGGGCGTGACCGCTGAGGCGCACATCAAGATCGACACCGGCATGGGGCGCTACGGCTTTTTGCCGGAGGAGCTGGAGAAGATCACGCCGGTCTACCACTACATGGACACGATCCATGTGACCGGCATTTATACGCACCTGCACTCGGCATTCTGCGACAAGAAGGCCACGCGAGCGCAGATTGAAGCATTTCAGCGCGTGCTCGCCGCGCTGCGCGACGCGGGCATTGAACCGGGGATGGCGCACATCCTCAACTCCTCGGGCGTGCTGCACTTTTCGGGCGCGGCAATGGACGCCGTGCGCGTTGGCTCGGCGCTGCTGGGGCGCGTCCACGGCGGGCACGGACTCAAACGCGTCGGCTACTGCCAGACGCAGGTGGAGGAGCTTAAGTGGCTCCCCAAGGGGCACACGACGGGATATGGCGCGGGATGGAAGGCGCGGAAGCCGACGCGCGTGGCGATTTTGCCCGTCGGCTGGTACAACGGCTTCGGCTGCGAGATGGGCAACGATCTGTTCCGCTTCCGCGACTGCTTGCGCGGCATCGCCGCAAATCTGCACACGATGCTCTTTGGCAGAGCCTACTATGTGACGATCAACGGCAAGCGCTGCAAGGTGCTCGGCCACATCGGAATGCTGCACACGGCTGCGGACGTCAGCGGCATTCAGTGCTCGCTCGGCGACCCGGCGCGGGTGGAAATCAATCCGCTGATGCAGAAAGGGATGGACGTGGAATGGCAGTAACAATGGGACGCCCGATTGCCGCGATTGCAACCGGCCACGGCCGGAGCGGTATTGGGATTCTGCGTCTGTCGGGCGAGGGGTGCATCGAGCTGGCGGGGAAGGTCTTTACGCGCGCGGACGGCAAGCCGCTCGGTGCGGCGGAGGATCGCAGGCTCATGCTTGGGACGCTGCACGATGCGGCCGGACGGCCGATTGACCACTGCATGGCGTTCGTTTCCCATGCGCCGCACTCGTACACCGGCGAGGACACCGCGGAATTTCAATGCCACGGCTCCCCCGCCGCGCTGACCGCAGGTCTGGAGGCACTGTTCGCCGTCGGGTTCCGGCAGGCCGGGCCGGGCGAATTTACGCGCCGCGCGTTCTTAAACGGGCAGATGGATCTGACGCAGGCGGAGGCCGTGATCGACCTGATTGACGCCGAGACCGCAGACGCGGCGGCGAACGCCGCCGGGCAGCTTGCGGGCGCGATTTTGCGAAAAATTGACCCGATTTATGACAATCTGGTGGATATTCTGGCGCATTTCCACGCCGTTCTGGACTACCCGGACGAGGACATCGACCCGTTTGAGCTGGCGCAGTTCGCAGGAACGCTGGAGGATGACGCAAGGGCGCTGAACCGTCTGCTCGCGACCTGCCACCGCGGGCGCATCGTGAAGGACGGCCTTTCCGCCGCGATTCTCGGCAGTCCGAACGCGGGAAAATCGAGCCTGCTCAACTGCCTTGCGGGGTTTGAGCGGGTGATTGTCACCGACCTTCCCGGCACGACACGCGACGCCGTGGAGCAGTCCGTCCGACTGGGACGGCATCTGCTGCGGCTGCTCGACACGGCGGGCATCCGCGAGACGGACGACCGGATTGAGCGGATGGGCGTGGAGCGGAGTCTTACCGCCGCGCAGGAAGCCGACCTTGCGCTGTTTGTGATCGACGGGAGCAAGCCGCTTACGCCGGAGGATCAGGACGCGATGGACGCGGCGCTCGGCGCGCGGGAGTGCATCGTACTGCTGAACAAGGCTGACCTCGGATTGGTTCTCGATCCGTCCGAGCTGCCGTTTCAATATGTCGTCCCGGTTTCGGCCAAGACCGGCGATGGGATGGAGTTGCTGGAGCAGGCGCTCGACATGGTATTTGCCGACGAGACGCCGTGCGACGGCTCGCTGCTGACGAACGCGCGGCAGGCGGACGCCATTGTCCGGGCACGCGACAGTCTGCGGCTGGCGCAGCAGTCGATGCAGGCCGGTCTGACGCCCGACGCCGTGCTCGTCGACGTGGAGGCGGCGATGCTGGCGCTCGGCGAGGTCACAGGCCGCACAATGCGTGAGGACATCACCAATCGGATCTTTGAACGCTTCTGCGTTGGGAAATAAGGGAATGACTATGATTTATTTGGACAATTCCGCGACGACACGGCCGAACGGCGCCTGCGTCGCGGCGATGAATGAGCTGCTGACGGACTGCTGGTTCAACCCGTCGGCGGTCTACCGCCCCGGCATGGACGCGGCGCACCGGCTGAAAACCGCCCGGACGCAGGTGGCGCAGGCACTCGGCGCGGAGCCGGAGCGCGTATTTTTCACCTCCGGCGGCACGGAGGCCGACAACTGGGCCATTTTCTCCGCGGCAAAGCGGCTTGGCAAGCGCGGGAAGCACATCGTGACGACCGCCGTAGAGCACCACGCCGTGCTGCACCCGATGCAGCAGCTTGAGGCGCAGGGGTTTGAGGTGACATATTTGCAGCCGGACGAGACCGGATTTGTTTCGGTTGAGACCTTAAAAGCTGCGCTGCGGCCGGACACGATTTTGGTGTCCGTGATGATGGTCAACAACGAGTCCGGCGCGGTTATGCCGATTGCGGACATGGTGCGCGCGACGCGGCGGCTGTCGCCGCTGGCGCTGTTTCACACGGACGCCGTGCAGGGATTCTTAAAGGTGCCGTTCAGGGCGAAGGCGCTGGGTGCCGACCTTATCTCCATTTCGGGGCACAAGGTTCACGGGCCGAAGGGCGTCGGCGCGCTCTACATCCGCCCCGGTCTGCCGCTGCCGGCATTTATCCACGGCGGCGGGCAGGAGGGCAATTTCCGCTCCGGAACCGAGAATATGCCGGGGATCTGCGCCTTCGGCGCGGCCGTGGCCGCGACGGACGCGGCGGCAGAGATCGCGAAAATGGCGCGGCTGCGCGATCTGGCGCGGGCAATTCTGCCGGAGGTGCCCGGACTGTTGCTGATCGGGAAGCAGGAGGCTCCGCATATTGTGAATCTCGCGCTGCCCGGCGTGCGGTCGCAGGGGATTATCAACTGCCTGCAATCGGAGGGAATTTACATCTCGGCCGGGTCGGCCTGCTCGAAGGGGCACCGGAGCCATGTGCTCGAGGCGATGAAGCTGCCGTCGGCCGTGATTGACGGATCGGTGCGCGTGTCGTTCTCGGCGGAGAACGAGGAGGGCGATGTGTACGCGCTGCGCGACGCGCTATTGAAGGCGAAGGCAACACTGAAAGGGTAAAAACGACCCCCGCTGTTCGAAAGAACGGCGGGGGTGCTTTGTATGGGAGGGATTACTCGTCCCAGTCGTCACATTCACAGCGACGGCGGCAGCAGGCAGTTTTGCATTTTTCAAACAGCGCCTTCAGTTCGTCGACGTAGCTCACGACAACCAGCACGGCGCCGGCGGCGACCATGATCGCGCCGATCAGCTTCAACAGACCTTTGATTGCTTTTTTCATAGTTGGTTCGTCCTTTCTTGATTATCGGTACAAAATAAAATCTTCTTTGCGGGGTTTGGGCGCGGGCGGATCGCCGGCGGCATAGCCGAGGATGCAGTGGCCGACGCCGATGCATCGCTCGTCCACGCCCCACTTTTGCAGCAGGGCTTTGCCTGCGGGACTGTCGAACTCCTCGCGGGCGCGGTGGATCCAACAGCTTGCGACGCCGAGGCTGTGCGCGGCGAGCATCAGGTTGCCCATCACGAGCGACGCATCCTCCACGCAGGTATACCGCTCCGGATCGGCCAGCACGACGCAGACCACCGGGGCGCCATAGAACGGGTGGGCATCGGGATTGCCGAGCACGGCGGCATTCATGCGCTCCAGTTCTGCGATTTCCGTCGGATTTTGCAGAACAACGATTTTGACCGGCTGCCAGCCGTGGCCGGAAGCCGCCCAGGTGCCGGCTTCGACAATCGCCCGCAGCGTGTCCGGCGCGATGGGATCGGGCCGGTAGGCGCGGACGCTGCGGCGCGTCCGGATGCAGCGCAAAACTTCATTTTCCATATTGACAGAGCTCCTTTCGTCAAGCTGCGTGAACACAGAACCTTCCGCGGGTGTCTGAAAACCGGCGGTACGGCCGGGAGCGCAGACATTCTGCGCGAGCAGGACATCTTCACAGAAGTCCTGACGGACTGCAAAGAACCGCAGCGCCGTGCCGCGCAAAAGAGCCGCCCGAGTGTGTTCCGGTTTCAGATATGCTAGTCCAAATAGCCGTACATTCCGCGCACGGAGACCTCACCGGAGCTGACGGCCTCGCAGGTGCCGTCCGGATAGCGGACAAGCAGCGCGGCTTCGCCGTCGATGCCCTCGGCCACGGCTTCGCGGACGCTGTCGCCCCGGACAACTTGCACCTGCTTGCCGATGGTGACGCAGTGGGCGGCGAACTCGGCCAGCCACGCATCCTTGCCGCTTTGCAGCTCGCGCGAGAGCGACTGGAACTGGCGCAGCATTGCATTGGCGAGCCGGCTGCGGTCGACCGGTTTGCCGGTCTCAAGCCGAATGGAGGTGGCGACATCCTGAATTTCCGGCGCAAAGTCCGTCTCATTGCAGTTGATGCCAATCCCGGCGACGGCACACTCCACATCGCGTGTCTCGGCCTGAATGGACAGCTCCGTGAGGATGCCGCAGAGCTTTTTGCGGCCATAGACAAGGTCGTTCGTCCACTTGATGCCGACGTCGAGACCGGTGGTTTCCAAGATCGCGCGGCGCACGGCGACGGCGGTCATCGCGGTCAGGTGCATGATCTGCTCGGGCAGCGCGTCCGGCCGCAGAACAATGCTGAAATAGAGACCGCCCGGCGGCGAGACGAACTGACGGCCGCGCCGCCCCTTCCCTGCCGTCTGCTTTTCCGCCAGCACACAGGTGCACGCGGGGCAGCCTTCGGCGGCATATTGCCGCGCGGCGGTATTGGTGGAGCCAACCTCCTCAAAGACATAGACCGCCGCGCCGGTATCGCCGGCAATGACGGCCCGGTTGAGCCGGTCGGGTAAAGCGGTCAGGCGGTAGCCGCGGCGGGACGCCGCTTCAATGGCATACCCCTCCTGGCGAAGCTGGTTGATTGCCTTCCAGACCGCAGCGCGCGTGACGCCGAGCGTGCGGCTGATCTGCTCGCCGGAGACCGGCTGGGCAGAGTCCGACAGAATGCGCAAAATATCCTGTTTCATCATGTTGATTTTATCCTTGCATTTTCGCAGATTTTATGGTATTGTAAACCTCGTTCAGAAAATATAGTTTACAATAGGAGGAAATCATGCGTACCAAACACCTTGTTCTCACGGCACTGTTCGCGGCGCTGGCCGCTGTCGGCGCGTTTCTGAAGATTCCGATTCCGATCCCCGGCATCCCGGCCATTACACTGCAATTCTTCTTCACAGCCATGGCGGGCATCCTGCTCGGCGCAAAATACGGCGCGATCTCGCAGGCGGTCTATGTGCTGCTCGGGTTGGTCGGCCTGCCGATTTTCACCAACGGCGGCGGATTTTCCTACGTTTTTCAGCCGAGCTTCGGCTTTTTGATCGGCCTGATTCCCTCGGCCTGGGTCATCGGCAAGCTCTGCGCCAAGACGACCACGTTCTGGCCGATGGTGCTCGGCCTTGTGGCCGGGTTAGCGGTGCTCTACGTGTTCGGCACGCCGTATATGGGAATCATCCTCAACGCCTACATGGGCAAGGGTCTTTCCGTATGGCAGATTGTGCGCTCCGGCTGCCTGATCTATCTGCCGGGCGACGCACTGAAAATCGCCGTGTGCGTGCCGCTCTGCCTGACGCTGCGCAAGCGCGTGCCGCAGCTTGTTACCGCTTAATTTTCCCACACTTTCGCGGAATTGTCAACCTCCGCTCCTCCATCTGGCGGATGGCTCTCTGCGATAGCATATAAAACCGGGAGCGATCGCTCCCGGTTTTTGTGCGCAATGGCGAAATCTTTCTTGACACACCCGCGAGAAACCAGTACAATGATGGGTAGGATTTGTTTGACAGTCCCGGGATTGGGGTGTATCCCGTGGCTGTTTTTCCAATTCAATTCGCAACTGACCCAATTTTAAGAACAGGAGGTGTGGCCGCAGCTTATGGAATTTAATATATTAAGTCTGATCCTGTGCATCGCAGGTTTCGTCGTGGGTGGGATTCTGTTCTTCTTTGTTGGCGTGACGTACCGCAAGAAAGTCGCGGAAAAAGAGATCGGCAGCGCGGAAGAAGAAGCCCGACGCATCATTAACGAAGCCATCAAGGGCGGAGAGAGCAAAAAGCGCGAGATGCTGCTGGAAGCAAAGGATGAGATCCATAAATCGCGTACCGAGGCCGAAAAGGAAATCAAAGAGCGCCGCGCGGAGGTTCAGAAACAGGAACGCCGCCAGCAGCAGAAGGAAGAAGCGCTCGACAAGAAGATCGACCAGCACGAGAAAAAAGAGGACGAGCTGGCCAAGCGGATTGCAGGCGTCCAGAAGCAGGAGGAGGAGGTTACTTCCCTCAAGCGCAGCCAGATGGAGATGCTGGAAAAGATCTCCGGTTTGACGCAGGAGGAGGCAAAGGCCTATATCCTCAAGGGTGTGGAGGACGACGTCCGCCACGAGAGCGCCATGAAGATCAAGGAGGTCGAGCAGCAGTACAAGGACGAGGCCGACACGCTGGCGCGCGAGATCATCACAACTGCCATCCAGCGCTGCGCGGCGGATCATGCCGCAGAGGCAACTGTATCGGTTGTGCCGCTGCCGAACGACGAAATGAAGGGTCGGATCATCGGCCGCGAAGGCCGCAACATCCGCACGCTCGAGACGATCACCGGCGTCGACCTCATCATCGACGACACGCCGGAGGCGATCACCGTCTCGTCGTTTGACCCGGTTCGCCGGGAGATTGCACGTCTGGCTCTTGAAAAGCTCATTGCCGACGGACGCATCCATCCGACGCGCATTGAGGACATGGTGGAGAAGGCACGCCGCGAGGTTGACCACACGATCAAGGTCGAGGGCGAGCGCGCCGCGTTTGAAACCGGCGTCCACAATCTGCATCCCGAGATTATCAAGCTGCTCGGCCGGCAAAAATACCGTACTTCCTACGGCCAGAACGTCTTGAATCACTCCATCGAGGTCGCCCACATTGCGGGTCTGCTTGCGAGTGAGCTTGGCGTCGATGTGACGATTGCCAAGCGCGCAGGTCTGCTGCACGACCTCGGCAAGTCCGTCGACCACGAGATGGAGGGCAGCCACGTCCAGCTCGGTGTGGAGCTTGCCAAGAAGTATAAGGAACCCCCGGTGGTCATCAACGCGATTGAAGCGCACCACGGCGACGTGGAGCCGCAGACCATCATTGCCTGTCTCGTGCAGGCCGCCGACGCCATCTCCGCCGCACGCCCCGGTGCAAGACGCGAGAACGTCGAGAACTATATCCGCCGTCTGGAGAAGCTCGAGGAGCTGACCGGTTCGTACCCCGGCGTCGAGAAGGCATACGCCATCCAAGCTGGCCGCGAGGTTCGCATCATGGTCAAGCCCGAGGAAGTGACCGAGGACAACATGATCCTGCTGGCGCGCGACATTGCGAAGAAAATCGAGTCGGAGCTGGAATATCCCGGCCAGATCAAGGTCAATGTCATCCGCGAGACCAAGGCAATCGAATACGCCAAATAACGCAAGCCGCCGCGCAGAGCTTTCTGCGCGGCGCTTTTTGCACAGCAAAATCCGTCTGAGAACTTGAGGTTTTCAGACGGATTCCTCCATTTGTTCTATTCGCTCGACCAGCTTGCTCGGCCGAATCTCCAGCGCTTCCGCCAGCTTCCAGATTGTCTCCAGATTCGCCTGCTTCTGCCCGTTCTCGATCATGGTCAAATGGGTACGTGCAATCCCGGCAAATGCGCTGAGCATCTCCTGCGTCATATGCTTTTCTGTCCGCAGCGTTCGGATTGCCGCGCCGACCACATGGTTATCAAACGGCACACTAATCCCCCTTCCATTGCTTGCTCTCTCTATTTTATGAGAAAAGTACAGAAATATCGTCTGCGAAAATAGACAAAAATTTACATAATTTATGCTATGATCGCTAAAAGGAGCGATTTGCCATGTTGAACAATGAGTTTGAAGGCGCTTTTTCGGCATTTCTCGACCGGCAGGAATACGACGAGGCCGAGGCCGCGCTGTTTGCAATCGTCCGCGCGGCGTTTCAGGCCGGATGGTGCGCCGCTGGCGGTCAGACACCAACGGCGGAGCCGGTCGTGCACATTTTGCCGCCCAAGTAACGCATCAGATCCGGCGCGACCGCTCGATCAGCTTACGGTAGATGATGCGCATCTCCGGTTCGCTGACGGCGGATTCCAGCTCGTCCATCGGAATCCAGCGCACAGCGCTGTTTTCATCCGGTTTCTCGCGCAATGGGAGCGTATCGTCCGCTTCGAGCAGGTATGTCAGGTTCAGGTGCAGGTGCGGCGCCACATAGCGGCCGCGCTTGCGGTGGGCATTGACGCCGAGAATCTCCAGCGAAACCGGGTCGGTGCACAGGGGGCGCGCGCCCGCGATGCCGGATTCTTCCTTTGCTTCGCGCAGCGCGACGCGCAGCAGGTCGGCGTCGCCGTCGGCATGGCCGCCGAGCCATGCCCAGGAGCGGTAGAGGTTGTGATAAGCCATTAGCGCCAACTTCCGCCTGGGATCGACAATCCAGCAGGAGGCCGTCAGGTGCGCCAGTTCATTGTCCCGCGTCAGCAGATTGGGGAACAGGTCGAAATATTGCAGCATCAACCGGCGGTCGGTCTGCTCCTGCTCGCAGCCGGGCTGAAAGGCTGAAATGGTATCGCGCAGCGTCATTGGTTCCGTCTCCCTCGGTGTTTTTGTCTATTTTAGCACAAATATGCGGAGAAAGGAATGTCATTTCGTCTGCGAACTGTTAAAAATTTGAAATAACGTTTTTTCGAATGGACATCCGCTGCAAAAAAACCGGCGCTTCCCAAAAGGGAAGCGCCGGTTTTCGCTTAGTCCACAAAGGTTTCCGGGTCGACCGGCTGGCCGTTGCAGTGCACGGCGAAGTGCAGGTGCGAGTCCTGACCGACTTCGAGCAGCGCCGTTTTGCCGACGGAGCCGATGATGTCGCCCGCAGCAACGTGGTCACCGGCGGAGACCGTCGGCACGGCGGCCAGGTTTTGATAGTGCGTCGTGTAGCCGTCCGCATGGCCGATGACGACAGTTGTACCGTAGAGTTCGTCGTCAAACACCGCGGTGACCGTGCCTGCGCAGGCGGCACGCACCGGTGCGCCTTCCGCGGCGGTCAGGTCGACGCCGTCGTGCGTGCGCCAGTCGCGCGTGGTGGGATTGAACGCGAGCTGCTCCATGCTGTATGCGGCCTGCTGTTCGCCGGAGACCGGCCAGACGCGGACATTGGACGCGCGCTCGTAGACCTGCTCGTCACCGGCAACCGGCTCGGCTGTTTCGGCCTGCTCCGCCGCCGGCTTTGCCGGCTTGGACGGCGCGGCGGACGACTCCGGCCTGGATGTGCTCGGGATCTCCGTCTGGGTCGCTACCGACAGCGCCGGCTCTCGCAGCGCGTTCCGCTCGGCAATGGCGCCGGACAGGAACAGATATGCCGACACACCGACCGCGCAGACACAGAGCACCAGCACGATGTAGTAGCCTTTGTCGCGCAGAAAGGTTTTGAACCGACTGGGTTTGGAATTTTCATTGTGTTGCATCTTATGCACCTCCGGGGTCAGTATGCCCGGGGTGCAGGGATATTAAACCTGTTTTGAAACAATTTACCGTTAATATGCCGTTGTCATAAAATATTTTTCCAGACAGTATTTTAAAATACGGCTGCGCGTGACAATGCCGATAAAATCATCTTTATCGTCTACCACAGGGACAAAGTTCTGGTCGGCCGCGACCGCAATCAGATCCTCCACGCGCGTGTCGACCCGCACCGGCTGCACCGCGCGGCGCGGCGCGGCAAGCTCTGAGATGAAATGCTCCTCGGTCTGCCGGATGTCCATGACGCAAAGGCGCTTGAGCGCCCAAAGCAGATCGCCCTCGGTGATGACGCCCTTATAATGTCCCTCGCTGTCGAGCACCGGCAGCGCCGTGTACCCCGAATTCTCCATTCGCTCCATCGCCTGCCGGATTGTGGCGTCCGCCTCGACATAGGAGCACATTGCCTTGGGGGTTAAAAAAAACAGAATGTTCATCTGTCCGCCTCCTTCGTTATGGTAAGTTTACCATATTCCGCCGTGCGCATTGTAACGAAATTGTGAATACCGCCCGAACTGGCAGAAAAATGCGAAAGACTGCCGTTCTGGTGGTTCAACGGCTTTACTTGCCGCCGCATCTGTGATATGCTATGATTTATAAAAACCGGGCGGTTTTGCCCTCAGGAGGACTGTTCATGACCTTGGACGAACTGGCCGTCGGGCGGAGCGGCGTGATTACCGCTGTCGGCGGGGAGGGCGTGCTGCGCTGCCGTCTGCTGGATATGGGTTTGATTCCGCAGACGCGCGTTCACGTCAATAAAGTTGCGCCGATGGGCGACCCGATGGAGCTTCAGCTCCGCGGCTATGTTTTGACGCTGCGGAAAGAGGACGCACACAACATCACCGTTGAGGAGGACGCCGTATGATTTTTGCGCTTGCCGGAAATCAGAACTGCGGCAAAACGACGCTGTTTAACCAGCTCACCGGCTCCAACCAGCACGTCGGCAATTTTCCCGGCGTCACCGTTGACCAGAAATCCGGGCAGATTCGGCAGCAAAAGGACGCCACAGTGGTTGATCTGCCAGGAATTTACTCCCTGCGCCCCTACACCGCGGAGGAGATTGTCACGCGGGATTTCATTCTGCACTCCAAGCCGGACGGAATTATCAACATTGTCGACGCCACAAACCTGGAGCGCAACCTCTACCTCACGCTGCAACTGCTGACCCTTCGCCTGCCGATGGTGCTGGCGCTGAACATGATGGACGAGCTGACCGGAAACGGCGGCTCGATCGACGTCCCCGCGCTGTCGGAGCGGCTCGGCATTCCGGTTGTACCGATCTGCGCTGCGACCGGCGACGGCGTGCAGGAGCTTGTTGTCGAGGCGCTGCGCGTTGCGGAGAAACGGCTCACGCCGGCGATTATAGACTTCTGTCCTGCCGGCCCGGTGCACCGCTGCATCCACGCCGTCTGCCACCAGATTGAGGATCACGCGCAGATGCTCGGCGTGTCGACGCGCTTTGCCGCAACCTCGCTGATCGAGGGCGACGAGGGCACCGCCGACAAATTGCAGCTCGATCAGAACGAGCGAGAGCTGCTGGAGCACTCCGTTTTGCAGATGGAGCAGGAACGCGGCCTTGACCGCAACGCGGCGATGGCCGATATGCGCTATAACTTCATTGAGGCCGTTGTGCGGGACTGCGTGACAAAGCCGCACGAGAGCCGCGAGCATCTTCGCAGTGTTCAGGCGGACAAGATTCTGACCGGAAAACACACGGCGATTCCGATTTTCATCGGACTGATGTTCCTGATTTTCTACCTGACGTTCCACGTCATCGGCTCCTACCTCAGCGATCTGCTGGCGATGGGAATTGACGCACTGACCGCCGTGGTTGACCGCGCCCTGACGACCTATGGTCTGAACCCGGTTGTGCGCAGCCTGCTGATCGACGGCATTTTCCAGGGTGTCGGCTCCGTGCTGTCCTTCCTGCCGATCATTGTCACGCTGTTTTTCTTCCTGTCGATTCTGGAGGACACCGGGTATATGGCGCGCGTGGCGTTTGTCATGGACAAGCTGCTGCGCAAAATCGGTCTGTCCGGCAAGTCGATCGTTCCGATGCTGATCGGCTTCGGCTGCACGGTTCCTGCCGTCATGTCCACACGCACGCTGCCGAGCGAGCGCGACCGCACCATGACGATTCTGCTCACGCCGTTTATGAGCTGCTCGGCCAAAATTCCGATTTATGCCTTTTTCTCGGCGGCATTTTTTCCGCAGCACGCGGCACTCGTTATGATTGCGCTCTATCTGCTGGGCATTCTGGTCGGCATTCTGGCCGCGCTGGTGCTAAAAGCGTCGTTCAAAGGTCGTCCGGTGCCGTTTGTGATGGAGCTGCCGAACTACCGTCTGCCGAGCTTCAAGAGCGTCATGCTGCTGCTCTGGGAAAAGGCAAAGGACTTTTTGCAGCGTGCGTTCACCGTCATCTTCCTTGCCACGATCGTCATCTGGTTCTTACAGAGCTTTGACACGCGGCTGAATGTTGTAACGGACAGCGCCGACAGCCTGCTCGCTGCAATCGGCCAGTGGCTCGCACCGGTCTTTGGTCCGCTCGGCTTCGCCGACTGGCGCTGCACGACGGCGCTCATCTCGGGGTTCATCGCCAAGGAGTCCGTCGTCAGCACGCTGGAAATTCTGCTCGGCAGCGCGGCAATTTCGTCGCTGTTCACCGCAAAGACTGCTGCGACCTTCCTCGTCTTTACGCTGCTCTACACACCCTGCATAGCGGCAATTGCAGCCATCCGCCGGGAGCTTGGCGCGCGCTGGAAGGCCGTCGTCGTGGCGATCAGCCAGTGCTGCATCGCATATCTGATTGCATTTGCCGTCCATACGCTGCTTCTGCTCTGAGGCTCTGCCATGCTTGGACTTCTGATTGTTCTGGCGCTTGCCGCATGGATTGGGTACGCGCTTCGCAAGGCAAAGCAGGGCGGCTGTTCCTGCGGAAGCGGAGCCTGTACTGGATGCAGCGGCGGAAAATGCCCCCACTGTAAACACTGACATCCCGTCTCAGCGTGTCGAAAAAGCCTTTTCGCCCCGCTGCCTGTCCAGCCTTTCAACCTTTTTAAGTTTGAAAGGCTGCTTAATTGAACGCGAAGGTGGCTCTTTGCCCCCTTCACGCTTCCCCTGCGGCTCTGTCGCGAAACTGCATTTCATCGTTTTTTGACAGTCTCTCACGGGTCGATGCGCTGCATCGACCCGCCTTTCCTTTTGCCAGCCTTCCGTTTTGACAGCAGCGCACGTGCATGGCGCGCACCCCAGGCGCATAGGCTTTGGTGGGGGTGCTGCGTATGAAAAAAGGAACGATCCGATCATTCTGTCGGGAAAACGCGCGGCTGCTGCTTGCGCTCGGCGCGGTGTGCGCCTTCTGTGCGATCCTGCCGCTGATGTTCGCCGCATCGGCCATCCCGACCGGCTCGTGGGGACTAAGTTTCCGCACGGAGGGTCAGCCGCCGGTCGGCAACGCAACGATCGGCGCGCTGCGGCAATATGACGCAGTTTATGTCGGAGATACGGAGGAAAAGGTGCTCTATCTGACGTTTGACGCCGGGTATGAGGCCGGATATACGGAACAAATTCTGGATGTACTGAAGCAGCACAACGTCCGCGCGGCGTTTTTTGTCGTCGGCAACTATCTGGAGACCAGTCCGGAGCTGGTCAAGCGCATGGCCGAGGATGGGCACATCGTCGGCAACCACACCTGGCACCACTATGATATGTCACAGATTGCGGACTTACAGACCTTTACGCAAGAGCTGCAAAGCGTCTCCGACCGCTACCGCGAGATCACCGGCGAGGAGCTGCCGCACTACTACCGCCCGCCGCAGGGCGTTTATAGCGAGGAAAACCTGAAAATGGCGAAACAGCTCGGCTATAAGACGGTATTTTGGAGCCTTGCCTACGTCGACTGGTACCGCGACGACCAGCCGACACCGGAGCAGGCCTACGCAAAGCTGCTGCCGCGCATCCACCCGGGCGCGATCGTGCTGCTGCACTCGACGTCCGCCACAAACGCGGAGATTCTCGACGAGCTGCTCGGCAAGTGGGAGGACATGGGATACCGCTTCGGTACGCTCGACGAGTTATTTGACGCGCTGAACGCATGAGTCACCATTTCGCGGCCGCGGCATACCATGGAATGAGCGAGCGAAGAAACGCTACGTTATATTTCAGGAGGTTTCGTTATGTCTTGCAACAATAACTCATCCGGATTCTGTGCGTTCGGCAGCAATTGGTGGTGGGTCATTATCCTGATTCTCATTCTGTTCTGGAACGGCAACGGTAATGGCTGCGGCTGTGACGGCGGCTGCGGCTGCTGAAGCGCCTACATGGAACAGGGAGCCGCCCGATGCGGGCGGCTCCCTGTTTGCGCTGTGAAAAGATACAAAAAGTTTACAAAAAACGCGGGACAAGGCTTTTCTGCCGCCGGATTTTATGCTATAATGATATGCGGATTTTTACGCCGTCCTGTCAGGACGGCTTCACGATACGGAAAAGGAATCAGAGATATGCTTGAATTGCTCTCCCCCGCCGGCTCGATGGAGGCGCTGCGCGCCGCTGTACAGAACGGAGCCAATGCAGTCTACCTCGGATATGACGCATTCAACGCGCGCATGAACGCGAAGAATTTCTCTGCCGACGAATTGCAGGAGGCCATTGTATACTGCCATGTGCGCGGCGTTGCCGTGCATCTGACGCTGAACACGCTGGTGGCCGACCGGGAGCTGGCGCGCGCGGCGGACGTGATCCGGCTGGCGGCAACGCTGGGCGTAGACGCGTTTATTGTGCAGGATCTCGGCATGGTGCAGCTCTGCCGGGAGATTGCACCGGACGTCGCCGTGCACGCGTCGACGCAGATGTCGATTCACTCGCTCGAGGGCGTGATTGCAGCGGCGGAGCTTGGATGCTCGCGCGTGGTGCTCTCGCGGGAGCTGCCGCGGGAGGAGCTTGCGGCCATCTGCCGCAGAAGTCCGATTGAAATTGAAGTATTCGTCCACGGAGCGCTCTGTATGTGCTACTCCGGGCAGTGCTATCTGTCGGGCGTGATCGGCCGGCGGTCAGGCAACCGCGGGCAGTGCGCACAGCCGTGCCGCCTGCCCTACGGCTACGGCCGGTTCGACCAGAACCGCTATCCGCTGAGCCTGAAGGATAACTGTCTGATTGAATATCTGCGCGACCTCGAGCGGATGGGCGTAGCGTCCATCAAAATCGAAGGGCGCATGAAGCGGCCGGAGTATGTCGCGGTGGTGACGAAGGCGTACCGCGCGGCGCTGAACGGCAAGCGCGTGACGCAGCAGGATCTTGAGACGCTGGAGCGCGTATTCTCGCGGCAGGGTTTCACACAGGGATATTACCTCGGGCAGACCGGCCCCGAAATGTTTGGCACGCGGCAGGAGGGCGAGGATGCGAAGGAGCTGTTTGCCGCCGCCCGCGCGACCTATGAAAACGGCGAGGCACAGCTTGTGCCGGTACACTTCTACGCGATGCTGCAGGCCGGCCGGCCGGCGCAGCTCGCCGTGGAGGATGACCGCGGCAACGTCTGCAAGGCCATGGGACCGGAGCCGGAGAAGGCGGTCTACCACGCGCTGACGCGCGAGGATCTCGAGAGCCGGCTGGCCAAAACCGGCGGGACGCCGTATCGCTGCGCATCGGTCAAGGTTGCCATCGGCGGCGACGTGCAGCTCCCGGCGGCAGCCATCAACGCCATGCGGCGCGAGGTGCTTGCCGAGCTGACGGCCAAGCGCGGACGCGTGAAACCGGCGCGGCTGTATGCCTATAACGCGCTTGCCCCCTACGACGGCATGACCGGCGAGCCGCAGCTCACCGTCAGTGTGCGCTCGGCTGCGCAAATTACGCCGCGGCTGCTGACCTCGCGGCCGAGTGTGCTCTATGTGCCGCTGCATGAGCTTTTACAGCACCCGGAGCTGCCGGGGCAGCTCGGCGTAGAGACGCAGCTTGCCGCGGTTTTGCCGCGCGTCGTCTGGTCCGGTGAGGATCGACAGCTTGCCGCGCAGCTCCGCGAGGTCTACGGTCTCGGCGTGCGGCAGCTTCTTGTTGGCAACCTCGGACAGATTAAAATTGCAAAGGCCGCCGGATTCGCCGTGCGCGGCGACTTCGGCCTGAATATCTACAATTCCCGCTCGATGCAGTATCTCCGCGCGCAGGGCGTCGACTCGCAGCTTCTCTCGTTTGAGCTGACGCTGCCGCAGATCCGCGACATCTCGAAGGCCGTGCCGAGCGAGGTGCTCGTCTATGGGCGGCTGCCGCTGATGCTGATGGAAAACTGCGTGATCCGCGGTCGCACCGGCACCTGCGCCTGCGACACCGCGCCGACGAAGCTCGTCGACCGGATGGGCGAGGAATTCCCGATCGTAAAAGACGGCGGCACCTGCCGCAACGTTCTGCTCAACGGCAAAAAGCTCTATCTGCTCGACAAGCTGGCCGCGTTCCGCGGACTTGGTCTCTGGGCGCTGCGGCTGAGCTTCACAACGGAAAACGCGGGCGAAGTGGACAAGGTGCTCTCCGACTGGCAGCGCGGCGGCACCTTTGACCCCGGCAGCTACACGCGCGGACTTTATCAGCGCGGTGTGGAATAGGGGGCGGCAGCGCCGCATTTTTCAAATTCCGCGTTGCAGCCTTGAGGGAACGTGCTTACACAGCACACAGGAGTTCTGATTTCATAAGGAGATCACAATGGCAATCATTTTAGCTTCCAAATCGCCCCGGCGCCAGGAATTGATGCGCCTGCTGGGGTTGGAATTTACGATTCATACCGCCGACATCGACGAAACGATGAATCCCGCCCTCCCGCCGGAGCAGGAGGTTGCGCGGGTGAGCGGGTTAAAAGCCGCTGAAATCGCCAAAACAGCGGACGCGGACGATGTGATCGTCGCAGCGGATACGATCGTCGTGGTAGACGGCGCCGTGCTCGGCAAGCCGAAGGACAAAGCGGACGCACAGCGGATGCTGCGGCTGCTCTCCGGCCGCGGGCATGAGGTAATGACCGGTCTGAGCGTCTGGCACGAGGGACGGCTCCGGCAGCAGGTTGTAAAAACCCGCGTACACTTCCGCCCGATGACGGACGCCGAGATTGCGGCCTACATCGCAACCGGCGAGCCGATGGACAAGGCCGGCTCCTACGGCATTCAGGGCTACGGCGCGATTTTCATCGACCATTTGGAGGGCGATTACTTTTCGGTGATGGGTCTGCCGCTCTGCCCGCTGGAGCATCTGCTCCGGGGTTGCGGCGTACACATTCTGCGGGAGGAGGCTGCGGCAGATTGAAGAAAAATTTCTGGTCAAGCCGCATGAAAACCATCCTGATTGCGGCGCTTGTGGTTGCAATTCTCGCGGCGATTGTGCTCGGCCTGTCAAGCGGCACAAGTCTGTTTGAAAATGCGGTCGGCTCTGTTCTCTCGCCGGTGCGCGCGGGCATGGCCGCGATCGACCGGCAGTTTGAAAAATACTACAACTACCTGTTCCAGTACGCGAAGCTGGAATCGGATAATGCGGCGCTGCAAAGCAAGGTGCTCTCCATGGAGGAGGACATCCGCACCGTGGAGGAGCTGCAGCGCGAAAACGAGCGATACAAGGCGCTTTTGCAGCTGAGCGAGAGCCACGAGGATTACAGCTATGTGTCCTCCTACATCACTTCGTGGAATTCCTCTGACTATAAGAGTGAATTTACCATCGGCAAAGGCACAAACTACGGTCTGGAACCCGGTATGTGCGCCATCACCGAGAACGGACAGGTCGTCGGCCTGATTACGTCGGTCGGCCTGAACTGGGCAACCGTTACGACGATCATGGACTCGTCGCTGGAAATCAGCGCATCGATTGCGTCCTCCGGCTACAACGGCGTGGTGCAGGGCACGTTTTTGCCGGACGGCAGCAGCATCCTGCGTATGAACTATCTGCTGACCGATGCGGTCATCAAGAACCAGGATCAGGTCGTCACGACCGGCTCCACGCTCTATCCGCGCGGACTGCTGCTCGGCTATATCACAAATGCCAGTCTGGATGAAACCGGCGTTGCCAAGTACGCAACACTCGATCCGTCGTGTGACCTCAGCCGGCTTGAACAGGTCTTTATCATCACGAACTACGGCTATGCCGTCCCGGAAAAGACGGCGGAGACCGTTGTGGTTGACGGCGGGGAGAATGCAGATGCAGCTGCGGATACAGACGCGGAAGCAAACGCGGATGCTGCGGCGCAGGATGCCGCCGGGTCACAATAATGCTTTTCTAGGAGAAACGAGAAGATTCGTTTTTGCGCCCCCATTCTTTTCTTTCTCTTCTTTGAGAAAGAAAAGAATCGCCGCGCCCGGTGAAGAAAAGGAAAGAGACGCCTTTCAAAACCGGAAGTGTAAACCTTGCCGCCATCATGTGACAGCTCATTGAATTGGCCTTGTTTGCCCGCCCCAAATCACCTTACGTAATCCGACTACGCGCCGCACGCTATCTTGATGATGGCGGGCAGGCAACTACTGTGCGATTTTGCAGTGCAATCTCTCCGAAAGGCGATGCGCAGAGCGCAGAGACCTTTCGGGTGGTAGGGACTGGTGCTACGGACGGCTGAAGGCTAAAAGTTTCTGAGAAAATTTTTGGACTGCGGTTGGCACTGTGCCCTCTTTCTTTTCTTGGCAGATTGAAACCATTCTTTTCTTTCTCAGCAGGAGAAAGAAAAGAATGGTTTCAAAAACAAACTATACCGTATTCATAGGCAAAAGGAGCATCCCTTTGAGACAAACATACAAAAATGCCCTGATGTGGGTTCTATACAGCGTGCTGTTTCTGTTCGTCATGGTCTTTCAGACCGTGACGTTTGGGCAGGCGCGGTTCGCCGGGGTGAAGCTGAGCCTGATTCCGGTTGCGGCGGCGTGCATCGCCATGCACGTGGGCGGTGAGCCCGGCGCGATCTTCGGCCTGCTTTCCGGTCTGGTCTGGTGTCTGACCGGTGCGGCGGGCGGCGCGGTGCATATCGTGCTGTTGACGCTTTGCGGCGCGGTGATTGGCTACGTCTGCGACCGATATTTGCGAAGAAATTTTGTTTCCGCGCTGATTATGAGCTTTGACGCACTGCTGTTTTGTCAGCTCGTCCTGTTTCTGATGCAGTGCTTTTTAGGGCACGTCACAATTGCGGCCGGAATTCTGTCCGTGCTGCGGCAGGTTGGCCTTTCGCTGCTCACCGTGCCGCCGATATATCTCGCCGCATGGTCAATCAGAAAGGCAGGGTCATAAATGCAACGAAGAACCCGTTTCCGCATGATCGTGTTCATCTGCTTCATCGTGGCGATGATGTCGGTGTTCGTGCTGCGGCTTTATAAATTACAGGCGGCCGTCTCGGAGGAAGATCTTGTGGCCGCGGACGCCGACTCGATGACCTACCGCACGACGCTCGAAGCGTCTCGCGGCAACATTCTCGACCGGAACGGCAACGTGCTCGTCTCAAACCGGGCGAGCTATAACCTCGTCATCATCAACTTCGTGCTGTTCAACTCCGACGCGCCGAACGAAAATCTGCTGCGCGTGCTGGAGCTTTGCGACCAGCTCGGCATCGCATATGAGAGTCATTTCCCGGTGACGATAGAGCGGCCGTACAGCTATCAGATGGACGAGCTGTCCTCCACCTGGCAGGACTATTTCCGCGCGTTTCTGCGCAGCCGGGACTATGACCTCGACACGTCGGCGTCCACGCTGATGAAAAAGCTGCGCGAGGACTACAAAATCCCCGACGAGTGGACGCAGGAGCAGGCCTATAAGGTCATCTCCGTGCGCTATGAGCTGGAGCTGCGAAGCGTCTCCGGCGTGGGTCTTGAGAACTACACGCTGGCGACCGACGTGGCTGCAGAGGATCTTGCGGCCGTGATGGAGCTGAGCGTGCCGGGCGTGATCGTGGAATCGAGCACCGTGCGCGTCTACAACACAAAATACGCGGCGCATCTGCTCGGCTCCGTCGGCGCGATCACCGCCTCCGAGTGGCCGGACTATCAGGAAAAGGGGTATGCCATGAACGCCGAGGTCGGCAAAGAGGGCATCGAGTTGGCCTTTGAGGAATATCTGCACGGCACAAGCGGCACAAAATACACCACTGTTTCCTCCACCGGCGAAAAGCTCGACGAATACTACACCAGTATCCCGCAGCCGGGCGCAAACGTGGAGACAACGCTCGATATTTCTTTGCAGGCCGTGGCCGAGGATGCGCTGGAAAAGCTGATTTTGAACCTCCGCGAGAACGGCGTCGGCGCGCACAGCGAGGGCAAGGACGCTGAAGGCGGCGCCGTTGTGGTGCAGGCGGTCAAGACCGGCGAGGTGCTCGCCTGCGCAAGCTACCCGACCTATGATCTTTCCACCTACAACCGCGATTTTAAGGAGCTAAGCGAGGATCCCTATAAGCCGCTCTACGACCGGGCGCTGCTCGCAGAATACGCCCCCGGCTCGATCTACAAAATGGTCACGGCCATCGCAGCGATCGACATGGGTCACATGGGCGAATATTATGAGATCACGGACGAAGGCGTCTATATGTACTATGCGAAGGAAAACTTCACGCCAAAGTGCTACGTGTGGACAAGCTCGAACGCGACGCACGGCACGATCAATATGCAGCAGGCGCTTGCGGAGTCGTGCAACTACTACTTCTATGAAGCGGGACGGCTGACCTACAACGCCTATTACAGCGAGACCGGCCTGAACCCGTTTGACGTCGTGGCCAAGGCGCTCGGCCTTGGCGAGCACACGGGCATCGAGCTGTTTGAGTACGTCGGCCAGCGCGCGAACGCCGAGACGAAAAAGGCCAGCTATGCCGGCGACGAGTCCGGCTGGTATGGCGCGGACGTCTTGCAGGCCGTTATCGGCCAGAGCTTGAACCGCTTCACGCCGATGCAGCTGGCCAGCTATGTGCAGGCGCTTGCCAACAAGGGGACGCGCTACAAGGCGACGTTCCTGTCGCGCATTGTGTCGTGGGACTATCAGGAGCTCATTAAAGCGCATGAGCCGGAGGTCGCCAGCACGCTCGACATCTCCGACGAAGCGCTCGACTGCATCGACAAGGGAATGCGGATGACCGCAACCGTGGGCACTGCGAAGAACTATCTGGCGAACTACCCGATTGAAGTTGCCTGTAAGACCGGCACGGCACAGTGGCAGGGCGTGACGGCAGACGGCTCGGTCAGCGGGTCGGACAACGCGTCGTTCGTGCTCTACGCCCCGGCGGACGATCCGGAGATCGCAATTGCGGTCTATGTTGAAAAAGGCGCACAGGGCGGCAATCTTGCCAATGTTTGTATTCCGATTATGGATGCTTATTTCTCGAGCGAGACAAAATATGAAACAATATTGACCGAGAATACAGTTCATTAAACGCTGGCGGATCTTTTCCGGCAATACGGCGTTAGAACCGGCTCGACGTACAGACCGTACGCCTTCGCCGTTTCACCTTGTCTTGCCGGAAAATCTCTCGCCGAAGTATGTCGAATCGCTTTGTAGGGGCGGACAGAGTCGTCCGCCCCTACAAGGACTTGATTCTTTGGCAAAAAAAGAACCGAATGGGTTCGAAAAATATCAACTCTACTTCATATTGAGGTACACATTTATGACCGACTTATCGAAAATTCGCAATTTTTCCATTGTGGCGCACATTGACCACGGCAAATCGACGCTGGCCGACCGGCTGCTCGAGGAATGCCGCGCGATTGACCAGCGCGAGATGGAGGATCAGGTGCTCGACAACATGGACCTCGAGCGCGAGCGCGGCATTACGATCAAGGCCCGCGCCGTGCGGCTCGACTATACCGCCGACAACGGCGAGCAGTATGTGCTGAACCTGATCGACACGCCGGGTCACGTGGACTTCAACTACGAGGTCTCGCGCAGCCTGACAGCCTGCGAGGGCGCGGTGCTTGTGGTCGACGCGTCGCAGGGTATTGAGGCGCAGACGCTTGCCAACACCTATCTCGCCATCGACGCAGGACTCGAAGTCCTGCCGGTCATCAACAAGATCGACCTGCCCGCCGCGCGTCCCGAGGAGGTTAAGCACGAGATTGAGGACGTCATCGGCATTCCCGCGCTCGACGCGCCGGAGATCTCGGCGAAAAACGGCATCAACATCCATTCCGTGCTCGAGATGATCGTCCGCGACGTACCCGCGCCGAAGGGCGACCGCTCTGCGCCGCTGCAATGCCTGATTTTCGACAGTCAGTACGACTCCTATCGCGGCGCGATCGTCTATATGCGCGTGATGAACGGCACCGTTCGCCCTGGCATGGACATCAAATTCATGGCAACCGGCGCGGTCTACAAGGTTGTGGAGGTCGGCTATCTGCACCCGCTCGGGATGTCGCCCGCGGCAGAGCTGGGCGCGGGCGAGGTCGGCTATCTGACGGCATCGATCAAAACGGTTTCCGACACGCGCGTCGGCGACACGATCACAACCGTCGAACATCCGTGTGCCGAAGCGCTGCCCGGCTACCAGCAGGCGCAGCCGATGGTTTTCTCCGGTGTTTACCCGGCGGACGGCTCAAAGTACGGCGATCTGCGCGACGCGCTGGAAAAGCTGAAGCTGAACGACGCGTCCATGAGCTACACGCAGGAAAACTCCATCGCCCTCGGCTTCGGCTTCCGCTGCGGCTTTTTGGGTCTTTTACACATGGAGATCATCCTCGAACGCCTCGAGCGCGAATACAATCTTGACCTTATCACAACGGCGCCGAACGTCGTCTACAAAATTACAAAGACCGACGGCACCCAGCTCGACATCTACACCCCGCTGAACTATCCCGACCCGGCGGAGATCGCCGAGAGCCAGGAGCCGTTCGCCAAGGTGAGCGTGATTGCACCGCCCGACTATGTCGGCGCGATCATGGATCTCTGCACGAACCGGCGCGGCGAATTTAAGAATATGCAATATCTCGACCAGTCGCGCGTCGAGCTGCACTACTCCATGCCGCTCAACGAGATCATCTACGACTTCTTCGACGCGCTGAAAAGCCGCACGCGCGGCTACGGCTCGCTCGACTATGAGCTGGAGGGCTATCGCCCGAGCAAGCTCGTGAAGCTCGATATCCTGCTCAACGGCGAGATTGTCGACGCGCTGAGCTTCATCCTCTTTGCCGATAACGCCTACGCCCGCGCGCGCAAAATCTGCGAAAAGCTGAAGGACAATATCCCGCGCCAGATGTTCGAGATCCCGGTTCAGGCCGCAATCGGCGGCAAGGTCATTGCCCGCGAGACGATCAAGGCGCTGCGCAAAGACGTGCTTGCCAAGTGCTATGGCGGCGACATCACGCGCAAAAAGAAGCTGCTCGAGAAGCAGAAAGAGGGCAAGAAGCGGATGCGCACGTTCGGTACGGTCTCCGTGCCGTCGGAAGCGTTCATGGCGGTTCTGAAATTAGATGAGGAATAACGTATGGCTTTGAAATTCCCACAGCCCCATGTGGTGGAAAACAAGAAAAAAAGTCTCGGCATCTATGTCCATATCCCGTTTTGCCGCAGCAAATGCGAATACTGTGACTTCTATTCGCTGCCCGGCTCGCGTGACAAGGGCAAGCTGGACGAATATACCGCGGCCGTCCTCGCGCACATCCGTGAAGCGGCAACCGGCGCAACCGGCTACGAGGTGGACACGGTTTACTTCGGCGGCGGGACGCCTTCGTTCTTCGGTGCGAGCGGTCTGTCGCGCATTTTCGCGGAGATCGACCGGCGCTTCGACGTCAGCCGCGATGCGGAGGTCACGTTCGAGGCCAACCCCGATTCCGTGACGCTGCCGATGCTGACGCACCTGCGCCGCGCGGGGTTCAACCGTATCTCGATCGGCGTGCAGTCCGACCTCGATGAGCAGCTCAAGGCGCTCGGCCGCCCGCATACCTACAAGCAGGCGCAGCAGGCCGTCAGCCTTGCCCGTCGCGCAGGCTTTGACAACGTGTCGGTCGATTTGATGTACGGCCTGCCAAACCAGTCGCGCGAGCAGTGGATGGAGACGCTGCGCCATGTAATCGACCTCAAGGCCGACCATATCTCCTGCTACGGCCTGAAGGTCGAGCCAGGCACGAAGCTCTGGACGTACAAGGACTGCGCCAACCTGCCGGACGACGACGCGCAGGCGGATATGTATTTCTATGCCGTGCAGACGCTCGAGGAATTCGGCTACCATCAATACGAGATCTCCAACTTTGCCAAGGACGGCTTCATCTGCCGCCACAATATGAAATACTGGGTCGGCGACGAGTATCTGAGCTTCGGCCCCTGCGCCGCATCCGACTTCGCGGGCAAGCGCTTCACGATCGCACCCGATCTGCAAAAATACATCGACGGTGTCAAAACCCACGGCGTCGTCCTCTCCGAATGCGACACAATTCCGCTGCGCGAGCGCGCGGGCGAATACATCATGCTCCGGCTGCGCACCGTAGACGGCATTGAGGAGAGCGAATATACAAAATCGTTCCTGCTGCCGTTCGAGCCGCTGCAAAAGGTGCTCGAACGGCTGGAAAAGATGGAGCTAACCATGAAAAACGGCACGCGCTGGCGGCTCACGCCGAAGGGGTTCATGCTGTCAAATCAGGTGATTCTGACGCTGCTTGAAGTGCAGCAGCGCTCAAAGCCGCTGGCGCAGCGGCGGTAATTGCCCCGCAGGAACCGGTTTGCTCCCAGATATGGTATTTCATGCAGAGATCGGCCACAAGTTCGCAATTTATGCAAAAAAGAATTGACAAACCGGGGCAAAATCCGGTATAATACAATTCGTATGTTCGATAGGCATACAATCTTTTAGACTCGCTGCGGCTACATTTGTAGCTGTTGAGCATATTTTTACAGGAGGTGTAGAATCCATGGCAACTGTTCGTACCTATCAGCCCAAGAAGCTCCACAGATCCAAAGTGCACGGCTTCAGAAAGAGAATGGCTACCGCCAACGGCCGCAAGGTCCTCGCTCGCCGTCGCGCCAAGGGCAGAGCGAAGCTGTCCGCGTAAGCGGGGCTTCTACACCGCATATACAGTCACTACGGGGTGAATGGAATCATGGTTCTGTTCGCCCCTTCTGTCTATGCTTCACTTTAGGGGGCAGTCTATGCTTTTTTCCCAGCCGCTCAAGCTCAACCATATATTCCGCCGTCTCTACCGCAGCGGCTCCAGCGCCGCAAACCGGTATCTTGTGATCTATTGCCGGAACAACGGCTCGCAGGGCAACCGCGTGGGCATCACGGTCAACGCCAAGCTGGCGCACGCCGTCCACCGCAACCGCGTCCGGCGGCAGCTCCGGGAGATCTACCGGCTGCATGAGACAGAGTTCACACCCGGACACGATCTTGTCGTCGTGGTGCGCTCGCGCGCAATCGGCGCGCCGTACGGGAAGCTTGAGCAGGCTTATCTCGCGCTGGCTGCGCAGCTCGGTCTGCTGCGGAAAGACGTATGAAACGAGCGCTGCTGGCTTTGATCCGCTTCTATC
Source organism: uncultured Oscillospiraceae bacterium (assembly GCA_934661135.1). GTDB lineage: Bacteria > Bacillota > Clostridia > Oscillospirales > Oscillospiraceae > CAG-170. Next base: position 45,638 of record CAKUJA010000001.1, on the reverse strand, counting down.
AGAAGCAGGTCTCCCCCTGGTTTCCGCGGCGCTGCCGCTTTTCGCCGACGTGTTCGCAGTATGCGCGCGAAGCCATTGAAAAATATGGCGCGGCAAAGGGCGGCTGGCTTGCGTTTAAGCGGCTGATGCGGTGTAATCCGTTCTACAAAGGCGACTACTTTGACCCGGTGCCGTAGGACTTTCCCGGCATCCCCAATTCATGGAGGAACATTATGAAGAAAATCGTAGCTCTGCTGCTGGTCGTGCTGATGGCGCTGTCGCTTGCAGCGTGCACCGCGTCGTCCGCCGCGACGACCGCAACCGACGCCTATGCAGGCCTGACCCCCGTGGAAGCAGCAGAAAAGGCAGCCGAAGAAACGGCTGACCGAACCAATATTTCTGACATCATCCGCGTCCCATTCGGCTATCTGCTCGAGTGGCTCTATCTGTTTACCAGCAACTACGGCCTTGCGCTGATTTTGTTCTCGCTGGTGGTGAAGCTGGTGCTTCTGCCGCTTTCCGTCAAGAGCAAAAAGAGTATGCTGAAAATGTCGCGCCTTTCCCCGCTGGCCAAGGCGCTAGAAGCCAAATATGGCGACGACAAGCAGAAATATCAGCAGGAGTTGATGGCGCTCTACAAAGAGGAGGGCGTCTCCACCACCGGCGGCTGCCTGTGGTCGTTCATCCCGCTGCTGATTTTGTTCCCGCTCTATTACGTCATCCGTGAGCCGCTGACGTATATGCTGCACAACGCGCGCCCGGTCTCTGAGGCGATCGTCGCCTACATCCGCGCCAGCGGCGTGGATCTCGGCAATAACAGCTACTATGCCCAGCTCGCCGCTGCCGGCCATCTGAGCGAATTCATTCCCGAGCTGAAGGAGCTGGCGATCTTCTCTGGTGCAAAGCTGCGCGAGATGAACTTCTCGTTCCTCGGCATCGAGCTGTCCGGCATCCCGACGTGGCGGTTCTGGACCTGTGAGGGCTGGGGTGAGATCGGCCTGTTCCTGATCCCGGTGTTCTCCGCCGGCTTCCAGGCGGTCTCCATGGTCATCAGCCAGAAGATGAACAACCAGGTTGCCACCAATGCAGACGGTGAAAAGGACGAAGCCGCCGCCAAGGCCGCCAACCAGACCACGGCCACCATGCTCATCATGATGCCGCTGATGTCGCTCTGGATCGGCTATTCGATGCCCGCCGCCATCTCCGTCTACTGGATCGCGCAGGCGGTGTTCGGCATGGTGCAGGAGATCATCCTGAACAACCACTTCAAGAAAGCCTATGCCGAAGAGGATGAGATCAAGCGCAAGGCCGCAGAGATCCGCCGTCAGGCCGAGGCCGAGAAGGAACGGCAGCGTCAGCTCCGCCGCGAGCAGAACCCCGACGGCATTATGGATAACGTCAGCAAGAAGAAGCTGCGTCAGCAGGAAAAAGAATCGGCAGACAAGGCCGCGAGAGAGTATGAGGCCAAGCGCAACCCGCAGGCGGAGATGAATGAGAAGAAGCCGCTTTCCGGCGATCCGGAGCGTCCGTTCTGCCGCGGCCGTGCATTTGAGGCCAACCGGTACGCGAAGAAGTCCGGTTCTGAAAAAATCGAGGAGTAAACTATGGAAAAGTTTTTGATTGCCACTGGCAAAACCATTGATCTTGCCATTCAGGCCGCGCTCGATCAGCTCAGCATGGACCGTGATTCCGTGTCCGTAGAGGTGCTGGAAAATGCGAAGTCCGGATTCCTTGGCATCGGCGCGCAGCCGGCCAAGGTCAAGGTCAGCTATGAGATTCCCGACGAGGAGCCGAAGCCGGCGCTCTCCAGCGCCTCCCGCAGCAAGCCGAAAAAGGAAGCGGCTCCCGTTGTAGAAAACGCAGCCGCACCGAAGGTTATCGCCCCTGCCGCTCCCAAGCCGCAGGAAGCGCCGCGCGTAATCGCGCCCGCCGCACCGCAGCAGCCTCGCCGCGAGCCGAAGCCGCGCGCGGAGCGCGCATCGAAGCCGGAGCGCCGCAGCGACCGCCCGGCACGCGAGCCGAAGCCGGCCGCACCGAAGGAATACACGCCCGCCGAAGCCGGTTCGATGGAAGAGAAGATTGAGATCTTCGTCAAGGGTCTGCTCGAGCACATGGACTCCGACGCCGTGCCGCACGCAATGAAAACGGCTGACGACACCTATCTGGTCGACCTCGCCGGCGCTGACCTCGGCATTCTGATTGGCCGCCGCGGTGAAACGCTCGACGCCATCCAGCATTTGACGAACTATGCCGTCAACCGCAGCCAGACCAAGCGCGTCCGCATCAATGTCGACGCGGAGAACTACCGCGCAAAGCGGGAAGAAGCGCTTCAGCGCCTTGCGGTCAAGGTTGCCGGAAAGGTCACCAAGTATCGCCGGAACATCACGCTCGAACCGATGAACGCCTATGAGCGCCATGTCATCCATGCCGCCCTGCAGGATCACCCCGATGTGACCACGTTCTCCACCGGCACTGAGCCGAACCGCCGCATTGTTGTGGCATATAGCCGCTACAAGCAGCAGCCCGACGACGCAGAATAATGCAGAATAATTGAGAAAAATGTCCACAGGTTTCTAAAACCTGTGGACATTTTTTCAGAATCCCATATTTGAGAAATGTTTGGATCTTCTATAATAACCGCTGATTCAGTCGGCAAAGGCTCCGCCGACAACCGCAGATGATGGAATCAGCGGTTACTATCAGGGCTCCTTATATTTCTGGCTTTCCAGCACCGCCTGCTGGTCACAGCGATTGTTGTTGACGTTGCTCTCATGCCCCTTGACCCAGTGGTAGTGCATCTCGTGCTGGCTGACCAATCCGAGCAGCATCTCCCAGAGATCTGGGTTCAGCGCCGGCTTTTTATCCGACTTGATCCAACCCTTTCGCCGCCAACCCCAGGCCCAGCCTTTTTCCAGCGCGTCGAGCACATATTTGGAGTCGGAATACAGCTCTACCACGCACGGCTCGCGCAGCGCAAGCAGCGCTTGGATCACAGCGGTCAGCTCCATGCGGTTGTTGGTTGTCTGCGGCTCGCCGCCGGAGAGCATTTTTTCCACGCCATTGTATTCCAAAATTGCGCACCAGCCGCCCGGCCCTGGATTCCCGGAACAGGCTCCGTCCGTATAGATCGTCACTGTTTTCATATTTCAAAACTCCATCTGGAACGCTTTGTAGGGGGGACGACTCTGTCCGCCCGCTTTTGCGATTTTCTACCGCACCTTGTAGGGGCCGATGAGGGCATCGGCCCCTACAAATAGAATCTTCGATTTTTATGGGCGGGGCTATGCCCCGCCCATTTCCATTTGTTATTCCTCCGCCGGAGTCTCAGGTTCTTCCTCCTCACGGTCAACACGCTCCATCGAGATCACACGATTTCCCTCGTCCACGCGCATCAGGATGACGCCCTGCGTGCCGCGCTTATAGATATTGATGGAATCGACCGGCATCCGAATCAGCACGCCGCCATTTTCCACCAGCATCACGTCGTCGCCGTTTTCGACAATCGCAACGCCGGCCACCAGACCGGTCTTTGCGGTCAGATTGTAGTTTTTCAGTCCCTTGCCGCCGCGTTGCTGCGGATGACGCGCGCCATCCTCGCCAAGGCGGAGGTATTCTGTAATCTCGGTGCGCTTGCCATAGCCGTTTTCCGTGACGGTCAAAAGCTGTTTTCCCTCGGCCGCAATGCCTGCGCCAACCACATAGTCGTCTGCATCGAGCGAAATGCCGCGCACACCGGCTGCATCGCGACCCATGATACGGACATCGTTTTCATGGAAGCAGATGGCCATGCCGTGTGCCGTAGCCAGCAGAATATTCTCCTCGCCGGTTGTTTTCAACACCGCGATCAGCTCGTCCCCTTCTGCCAGCGACAGCGCGCGGATACCGGCCTTGCGGGCGGTATTCAGGCAGTTCAGCTCGAGCCGCTTGACCGTCCCCTGCTTCGTTACAAACAGCAGGTTGTCCTCCTCCAGATCGTGGACGGTAATGCCCGCCGTGACCTTCTCGCCGGGCTCCAGCGGAAGGATGTTGATGATGTTCGTGCCCTTTGCGGTGCGTCCGGCCTCCGGAATCTGATATCCCTTGCGGCGGTGGACGCGGCCAGCATTCGTGAAGAACAGCAGATAATCATGGGTCGATGCCGAGAATACGCTCTCGACAAAGTCCTCCTCGCGGAGCGTCTGCCCGGTCACGCCGCGACCGCCGCGGCGCTGGGCGCGGTAGGTCGAGGCCGGGACGCGCTTGATGTAGCCGGCGTGGGAGAGCGTGTAGACGCACTGCTCCTCCTCGATAAGATCCTCAATGTCGATCTCATCCTCGACGTCCTGAATCTCGGTGCGGCGGTCGTCGCCGTATTTGTCGCGGATGGCTGTCAGCTCGTCCTTCAAAACGCCCTTGAGCATCGTCTCGTTCGACAGCAGCTCCTTGAAGTAGGCAATTTTCTTTTCAAGCTCCCGATATTCCGCCTCGAGCTTTTCGCGTTCCAGTCCTTGCAGACGCTTGAGCTGCATATCCAGCACGACCTGCGCCTGAATTTCCGACAGGTTAAAGCGCTCCATCAGGCGCTCCTTCGCGTTGTCGTAGCTCTCACGGATGGTTTTGATGACCTCGTCGATGTTGTCCTCGGCGATGAGCAGACCTTCGAGCACGTGCTGACGCTCCTGCGCCTTGCGCAGGTCATACTGCGTCCGGCGCGTGATGATCTCCTCCTGATAGGACAGATATTCATCCAGCATATGGCGGAGCGACAGGATCTTTGGCTGCGACTGATTGTTGACGAGCGCCAGCATCGTCACACCAAACGTAATCTGAAGCTGTGTCTGCGCAAACAGACGGTTCAGCACCACCTGCGGGTTTGCGTCCTTCTTCAGCTCAATCACAATGCGCATACCGTTGCGGTCGGTCTCGTCGCGCAGATCGGAGATGCCGTCGAGCCGCTTGTCGCGCACCTGATCGGAGATGGACGAGATCAGCATCCGCTTGTTGACCTGATACGGCAGCTCGTGGACGATAATCCGCGTCCGGTTCTGGCCGAATTCCTCAAAATCGGCGCGGGCGCGAACGGTGATCTTGCCGCGGCCGGTAGCGTAGGCCGCACGGATGCCGCTGCGCCCCATGATGATGCCGCGCGTTGGGAAATCCGGCCCCTGAATGTGCTCCATCAGGTCGGCAAGCTCCGCCTCCGGGTTGTCGAGGATGCAGACGCAGGCGTCGATCACCTCGCGGAGGTTGTGCGGTGGGATATTCGTCGCCATACCGACGGCGATACCGCTCGAGCCGTTGACCAGCAGGTTCGGGAAGCGGGACGGCAGCACGCGCGGCTCCTTCCGGCTCTCATCAAAGTTCGGGTCCCAGTCGACGGTCTCTTTATCAATGTCGCGGAGCATCTCGTTGCAGAGCTTCGACATCCGCGCTTCGGTATAACGATAGGCCGCTGGGGGATCGCCATCGACGGAACCGAAGTTCCCGTGGCCGTCAACGAGCATATAGCGCATGGAAAAGTCCTGCGCCAGACGCACCATCGCGTCGTAGACCGATGCGTCGCCGTGCGGATGGTAGCGACCCAACACGTCGCCGACGCACGTCGCCGATTTTTTGAACGGCTTGTCGCTCGTCAGGCCATCCTCATACATGGCGTAGAGGATGCGGCGGTGGACGGGTTTCAATCCGTCGCGCACATCGGGCAGCGCACGGCCCACGATGACGGACATCGCATAATCGATGTAAGAGGACTGCATCTCATGCACCAGCTCCGACTGCACAATCGTCTGGTTCGGGAACATGATGTCCTCGGGTTTGTAATCTTTCTTATGTGCCATTTATGCTTTCTCCTTTTCAAGGCAGGAGTTATAATGATGCAATTTTTTGCGCCAATCGGGATGAACTATTTTGTCCGCCCGCTTTTTCGATTTTGCGCTGCACCTTGTAGTGGTCGATGTTCTCATCGGCTCAAAGGCTTCCCCTGGGGGAAGCTGGCACGGCGTAAGCCGTGACTGATGAGGGTCGGGGAGCAATTACGAACTGCAACGCATTTGGATGAGTGCTTCAACCCCTCATCCGGCCCTTCGGGCCACCTTCCCCCAGGGGAAGGCATCCGCTGCGGCGGGGATTCGGGCGGACAGGATCGTCCGTCCCTACAAACGTCGTCAAATATCCAGATTCACGACATATTTTGCATTCTGCTCGATGAATTCCTTGCGCGGTTCGACGGATTCGCCCATCAGGATCGTGAACACCTGATCGGCCGCGACCGCGTCCTCCAGCGTAATGCGCCGCAGTGTCCGCGTTGTGGGGTCCATCGTTGTTTCCCATAGCTCGTGCGGGTTCATCTCGCCGAGACCTTTGAACCGTGAAATGTCGACCTTCGCATTCGGGTTGTCCGCGCGCAGCTCGGCGGAGATTTTGTCGCGCTCCGGCTCGGAATACGCCACGCGTGTCGTCTTGCCGCGCGTCAGCTTGAACAGCGGCGGCACCGCCGAATAGACGTAGCCATGCTCGATCAGCGGCCGCATAAAGCGGAAGAAGAACGTCAGCAGCAGTGTGCGGATATGGGAGCCGTCGACATCCGCATCGGCCATGATGATGACCTTGTGGTAACGGAGCTTGTCGAGGTTAAATTCGTCGCCGATGCCGGCGCCGAGCGCCGTGATGACCGGCGCGAGCTTATCGTTGCCGTAGACCTTATCGGCGCGCGCCTTCTCCACATTCAGCATTTTGCCCCAGAGCGGCAGAATCGCCTGAAACCGGGAGTCGCGCCCCTGCGTGGCGGAGCCGCCGGCGGAGTCGCCCTCGACGATGTAAATTTCGGTCAGTGCCGGGTCGGTATCGTTGCAATCGCGCAGCTTGTCCGGCATCTGGCCGGATTCCAGTCCGGTCTTGCGGCGGATGGCTTCCCTCGCCTTTCGTGCCGCTTCACGCGCGCGGCTGGCTGTCATGGCCTTGTCGAGGATCGCCTTGCCGACGGCAGGGTTTTCCTCAAGGAACGTCGCAAGCTGGTCAGACACGATCGCGTTGACCAATGTCCGCATCGACGCGTTGCCGAGCTTGGCCTTTGTCTGACCTTCAAACTGCGCGTCGGTCAGCTTAACGGAGATAATCGCGGTTAATCCCTCGCGCACATCGTCGCCGCTGAGCTTGTCGTCGTTCTTGAGGTATCCCTTCTTGATGCCATAGGCATTGAGTACGTTCGTCAATGCCCGCTTGAAGCCTTCCTCGTGCATACCGCCTTCCGGCGTATGGATGTCGTTTGCAAACGAGACGATCGTCTCGGTGAACGAGTCGTTATATTGCAGCGCAACCTCGGCAGTCTGGTCGCCCTTCTTGCCCGCCATGTAGACGACCTGCTCGTGCAGCGGCGTCTTGTGACGGTTGTACCAACTGACAAATTCCCGGATACCACCCTCATAGCACATTGAGGCGAAGCGTTCTTTTTCCGGCTTGTCCTGCGAGCCAATCCGCGCGTCAGTGATGGTAATATGCAGTCCCGCATTCAAAAACGCCTGTTCCCGCATCCGGGTATGCAGCGTCTCATAGTCATATTCGAGCGTATCAAACATCTCGGGGTCGGGCTTAAACGTGACCTTCGTGCCGTGCTCGTCTGTCGTGCCGATGATCCGCATCTCCTGCGTAATATGGCCGCGGGCAAATTTCATCTGATAGATATTTCCATCCTTCGCAACCTCAACCTCGAGCCACTCAGACAGCGCGTTGACCACGCTCGCGCCCACGCCGTGCAGACCGCCGGAGACCTTATATCCCCCGCCGCCGAATTTGCCGCCTGCGTGCAGCACCGTGTAGACGACCTCGAGCGCCGGCCGGCCGGTCTGCGCCTGAATGTCGACCGGGATGCCGCGCCCGTCGTCCTGCACGGTGATCGTATTTCCCTCGTTAATTGTCACTTCAACATGGTGACAGTATCCTGCCAGCGCTTCGTCGATCGCGTTATCGACAATCTCATATACAAGGTGGTGCAGACCCGACGCGCTGGTCGATCCAATATACATACCGGGGCGTTTGCGAACAGCTTCCAACCCCTCCAAGACCTGAATCTGACTGGCGTCATACTCCGTTTCCACCACGTCGTTTTTCAATATTTCTTCGCTCATATGTTACGTCCTTTCAAAAGGATACTGCCCGTCAGCGGGCGGATTCCAGCCGCTTCATCAAAACGGCTGCGTTATATTTTGTCAGGTAGATGCGCTGCGCGCCGAATTCCTGCGTCAACACAAACGACTTCGGCAGCTCCTCCGCCGCGTCGATCAGCTCCCCGTCCTCCTGCGCCGCTTCCAAAAACGCGCGCGTCCGTTTTGACCAGGAGCTGTTGTCCAGATCAAAAATTCCGACAACCGACCGGCTCTGAATCAGAAGGTCATTTCCAAGCTCCAGATACATTTCCGTTCACCTGTCCTCCGTGAATATGAATGGTCTGCCCAAGGCCGGTCAGCTTTTCCGGTTCGCAGCAGGTAATTAAGACCTGCCCGGTGCGGATCTGATTCAGCACAAAGTCCTGCCGCGTGCCGTCCAGCTCCGAGAGCACATCGTCCAGCAGCAGCACCGGCTCCTCGCCGCTGTCCTGCCGCATCAGCTCGCGCTCCGCCAGCTTCAGGCTGATCGCCGCCGTGCGCGTCTGCCCCTGTGAGCCGTAGGCCTTGATGGAAAGGCCGTCCAGCGCCGCGTCAAAATCATCCTTGTGCGGCCCTGTCAGACATTGCCCGGAGTCCAGCTCCGCGCGGTAATGCGCTTCCTGATGGTCTAAAATCTGCTGGAACAGCGTTTTTTTCTCCGCAAACGGATCTGAAATCGTTGAAACCGTTTGATAGGTCAGCGTCAGTGTCTCACGTCCGCCGGAGAATTCGCGGTGGTAGCCGCTCGCTGCCGCAGCCAGCGACTTGAGATATTTGGCGCGGCCGGAAACCAAAATTGCACCAACCTGTGCCATTCGGTAGTTAAATTCCGGTAAAGGGTCTAAAATAGACGGCTGATCGTGCCAATCCTTTAAGATGCGACTCTTGTTTTCATAGAGCCGCTGATACTCCGCAAGTGCCGCAGCGTAGCCGGGACGGAGCTGGCAAAGTGCCGCATCGAGCAGCTTTCTTCTTGCGGCAGCGCCGCTTTTCAGCAGCAATAAATCGTCCGGGCAGAAAAGAACTGCCGTTAATACGCCGCAAAGTGCCGCAGCCGACCGCTGCTTGATGCCGCAAATATACAGTTGTCGCGGCTTTTTTGCCGCAAACAGCACCGCCCGTATCGACTTTTCTCGACTTTCTGAGAAAAGATTACAGCTAAAATCGGTAAAATCCGCGCCAAATTGAATCAATTCCTGCGGTCGTCCGGTGCGAAAGCTCTTTCCGGTGGAGAGATAATACACCGCCTCCAGCAGATTTGTCTTTCCCTGCGCGTTTTCGCCGACGAGCAGATTTACCCCCGGATGCAGTGGCAAATGCAACTCCTGATAATTACGAAAGTGATACAGCGTCAGCTCTGTGAGCTTCATGCCTGCTCCTCACCAACGCGCCAACGGTTGCTTAAAAACGTCACCACATCGCCCGGATGCAGCTTTTTGCCGCGCTGCGTGCAGACTTCGCCGTTTACCTGTACTTCTCCGTTGACAATGAAGTTTTTCGCCATGCCACCAGACTCTACGGCATTGCAGAACTTCAGAAAATCCTGCAACTTAATAAATTCTGTATGGATAGGAATTTCTACGACCTCGTCCGAGACCTTTTTTGTCACACGAACTTTCATGTTATTCCCCTACCTTCAGCCGCACCGGCAGCACCATATAGCTAAACCGCTTCGTGCCGTCGCAGGGATTGATGACAATGGGACTGAGACCGTTGCTCAGCTCCATCATACACTCTCCATCCGGCACTGCGCGCAGCGCGTCAAGCAAATAGCGGCAATTGAAGCCAATCTCCAGATCTTTGCCGTCACCTGCAATCTGGCAGACGTCGTGCGCCGTGCCGATTGTCGTCACCGTGCGGAAATCCGCCGTCTGGTCGCCGAACGTGCAGCGAACCGGACTTTTCAGCTTTTCCGAAATGACCAAACCAACACGCTCGATGGAATCAGTGATTGCCGCAACATTTGCCGTCAGCTTGATCGGGTTGTTTTCCGGCAGTACGCGGCGCCAGTCGAGGAACTCGCCCTCCAGAATACGGCAGACCAGCGTTGCTTCGCCGATACGGAAGGAAATATGCTTATCGCCGAGCACAAACGTGCATTCGTCCTCGCTGTCGGTCAGAATCTTCTCAACTTCCTTCAGCGCGGCGGCAGGCACGACAAATTTCATAGTTTTCCGCTCACCGCCTTCCGGTATCCAGCGGCGGAGCGCAAGACGGTAGCCATCGACTGCAATGACCGTAATATCACTTTCCGTTACTTCAAACAGGCAGCCGGTATGAATCGGACGCGCCTGATTTTCACTGACCGCAAAAATTGTGCCGGAGATCATATCTTTGAGCTGATTCTGCGGCAGCGAAACGCCGTTTTCACTGGTGACATCGGGTAGCGCCGGGTAATCATCCGCGCTCATGCCGGCAATAGAAAAGGACGAAATGCCGGCGCGAATTGAAATTTTATAGTTGTCGTCTACGGAAATTTCGACGGTATCATCCGGCAGCTTGCGGACAATGTCGCAGAACAGGCGCGCCGGGAAAATGGCTTCTCCCTCCTCCTTCACATCTGCATCCAAACTGACCGTAATACCGGTTTCCAAATTATAACCGGATAGCAGAACTTTTACACCGGCGCGAACGTAAATGCCCTCAAGCGCGGGAATGGCACTCTTTACGGCGACAGTTCTGCTGGCAACAGAGAGGGCGGCAGCGAGTAATGGTTTTTCACAGGTAAACTTCATAGCATAAAACCTCCTATCTTCTTTCCACAGAAAGAAAGGATAAATATAGTAGTAAGTAATAGTAGAGGAAATTTATGTGGAAATCTCCAAAATGGGTTGAAATTTCAAGGGAAAACTGTAAACAGGCATTTGTGAAAAGTACAATGCTCTTTCCACAAGCACAATTGTGAAACAATTGCTTTATAGTTACCCACAGAGAAACTTTCAAATATCCACAGCGGCTTGTGGATTGCTATGGTGTATCTGAAAACGCATGATGTGACAGGCAGCGAGGGTTTTTCGCAGGAATGCTGACGTATTTCAAGGAAACATGACGCGGTACACCGCAAAAAGACCCGCTGTCCGGGTGCGTTGGGCGTTTTCAGATACACCCTAGAGCTTGTTGTTGATGTTTGCGGTGATGTCCCGAATGTTGTCCTGCAAGCCGGAAGTGGAGTCGGTCAGCAGTCGTTCAATCTTGTTTAATCCATGGAGCACCGTGGAATGGTCACGTCCAAATTCGCGGCCGATGTCCGGCAGACTGAGGTTGGTTAGCTTCCGGCAGAGATACATGGCAACTTGCCGCGCCTCAGCGGTGTTTTTGTTTTTCAGCGTCCCACGGAGCACCTGTTCTTCAATGGAATAGAACCGGCAGACCTCGCTGATAATTAGGCTCGGCGTCGGCAGACTCTCCGCTTTCCCCTTATACATATCCTTGATGGCGCGGGAGACGTTGGCAACATCCATCGGCATCTGTGCCAAGTCGCGGTAAGCGAGGATTTTTTTGACGGTTCCTTCAATCTGGCGGACGTTGGTTGTGATATTTTCCGCGATATAGTTGCAGACATCGTCCGGAAGATCAAGACCAAGGCTCATGGCTTTGTTTTTGATAATTGCCATACGCGTCTCATAGTCGGGCGGCTGAATGTCCGCAATCAGACCCCACTCAAAGCGCGTTTTCAGACGATCCTCCAGACGAAGCATTTCGTTCGGCGGCCGGTCTGCCGTCAGAACAATCTGGCGGTGTGATTCGTAGAGCGTGTTGAAGGTATGGAAAAATTCCTCCTGCGTGGAATCCTTACCGGCAATAAATTGAATATCGTCGACGAGAAACAGATCAGCGCCGCGGTATTTGCTGCGGAACTCGATATTCCGCCCTTCTTGAAGGGCGGCAATCAGTTCATTTGTAAATTGATCGCCTTTGATATAGACGATGTTATAGCTTGAGTGCTGCTTATGCACTTCGCTTGCGATTGCATAGAGAAGATGCGTTTTTCCAAGGCCGGAGGGACCGTAGATAAAAAGCGGGTTATAGGTCTCCGCCGGAGCGTTGGCAACGGCGATTGCTGCGGCGTGCGCGAACCGGTTGGAGGAGCCAACAACGAATTTATCAAAGGTAAATTGCGGGTTAAATTCTACAAACTGCGGCTTTTTCTGGTTTTCTCGATAGGCTTCGATTTCCGTTTCATCGAGAACCTCAAGTTCAACGTCCATTTCAAATTCATCGCGCATGGCGTCTTTGATATAATCGGCGCAGCGGCGAAGAATAATATCCTTTCGGAAGGAGGAGGGCGAATAGAGCACGAGCTTGTTGTCGGTCAGTTCCAGAATCTCCGCGTCATCAAACCAGGTAGAGATGACCGCCGGAGTGAGCCGCGCCTCCATATGGCCGAGCACTTTTGCCCAAACATAGGCTGAGGAGTACATAGAAGGCTCCTTTCCAATTCAAATTACACAAAAATGTGCATAACTTATCACGATAGAGTATACCATAGTTTCGGGTTCATTGCAAGGGTATACTATATTATAATAAGAATAACAGGACATTCATTCCATTACGGAATGAATGTCCTGTGAGACTGTCAAAAAACGATGAAATGCAGTTTCGCGACAGAGTCGCAGGGGAAGAGTGAAGGGGGCAAAGAGCCCCCTTCGCGTTCAATCAAGCAGTTTTTCAAACTTGATCAGTTTGAAAAACTGGACGGCAGCGGGGCGAAAAGACTTTTTCGACACGCTGAACAGGGCATTCATTCCATTACGGAATGAATGCCCTGTTTTTATGCAAGAATCGATGCGGCAACGGCGGGGAGCTCGGAAAAGGATTGAATCTGCCAGCGTGGTTTTAAAACTGATCCAAAGCCATACGACGTAAAAATCAGCGGGATTCCCGCAAAGGCTGCGGCGTCAGCGTCGCTCTGCGTATCACCGACATAAATGGCGCGGTCAACGCCGTTACGCTCCATCACGAGCCGAATATTTGGACCTTTTTCCAGACCGGTTCGGCCGGCAGCTTCAAAATCGCGGAAGCAGCGGAGCTGCGACCAACGCAAAAAGGCCTGCACATAGCCGTCCGCGGCGTTGGATACGATAAACAGCGCATATTTTTTTGACAGTTGCTCCAGCGTTTCCGGAACGCCGGGATAGAGAACGCCGCCCACAGTCTCCACCACTTCGTTTTCATGTGCGAAGATCTTTTTCATTTCTGCGGCACAGATTGCCGGTTCTACGCCGGGAAACGTCATTTCTGCAAGTTCCTCCGGCGTTTTTCCCATACAGCCGTGCAGAAACTCCCGCGTGAGCGTCACATGCGGCTGCGCAGAGCAGGCCAGTGCTTCACTCCATGCGCGGAAAATCGGTTCCATGGCGTTCCAGAGCGTGCCATCCAGGTCAAACAGGATTGCATCCATATCTTTTATCCCTTTCCTATCGTCAATTGACGCAATGTTTTCTTCATTGTATGCTGGGATTGCGTCTGCGTCAAGCGCTTGACTTTGCCAAATGACAGCTTTATAATGAATTTCTGAAAAAATTGTCTGTTTCAGGAGGTTCTTATGCAAAGAAGTCGCGTTTTAGCCGTTTGCATCAGTGAGCGGAAGGGTACGGCAAAACAGCCTGTGACAGAAATTTCTCTGCGGGAAGGCTATGGTATCGAGGGTGATGCGCACGCGGGAAACTGGCACCGGCAAGTCAGTCTGCTTGCAACTGAGAGTGCCGAGCCGATGCGGAAGCTTTTGCCGGAGCTGCCGGCAGGCGCCTTTGCGGAGAACATTCTCACAGAGGGAATCGAATTAAAAACGCTGCCCGTCGGCGCGCGGCTCCGGCTTGGGCAGACCCTTTTGGAGGTCACGCAGATCGGCAAGGAATGCCATGCCGACTGCGCCATTCGCCGTCAGGTCGGCGATTGCGTCATGCCGCGGGAGGGCATTTTTACAGTTGTCATCAAGGGCGGCACTGTTCGTCCGGGAGACCCAATTATAGTGGAGGAAAACGAGCATGGAGATGACTGCTGAACAACTGGCTGCGCTTCAGCCGGGAACCTACCATCTAATTGATATTCGGGATGCACGATCGCGCGAATACGGTATCATTCCGGGTGCGGAAGGAATGCGCGCGGAGGAGCTGACAGACGCGCCGCCGGCAGATGGAAAACCGATTGTCATCTACTGCGCACGCGGCCAATTCAGTCTGGATGCCGCTGAGACGCTTCAGGCGGCCGGAATTGAGGCGTATAGCCTGAAGGGAGGGTACTCTGCCTGGCTTCAGCAGGAGATGCGGAAAAGCAATGATGCAGAGGTCAAAGCACGTGTGGAGAGCAGCCTGCGCAAACGCTTCCGTGAGAAGATCTGGTGCAATTTCACCAAGGCGATTCAGCAGTATGAGCTTGTAAAGCCGAACGACCGCATTGCGGTCTGTATCTCCGGAGGCAAGGATTCCATGCTGATGGCAAAGCTCTTTCAAGAGCTAAAGCTGCACAATAAGTTCCCATTTGAGGTGAAATTCCTGGTGATGGACCCGGGATACAGTCCGGAAAATCGCCGGGTGATTGAAGAAAATGCGCGAAAACTGGATATTCCCATCCATATTTTCGAGTCAGAGATCTTCGATTCCGTCTATAACGTGGAAAAATCGCCGTGCTACCTCTGCGCACGAATGCGCCGCGGCTATCTCTACCGCTATGCGCAGGAGCTTGGCTGCAATAAAATTGCGCTTGGTCACCACTATGACGACGTGATCGAAACAATTTTGATGGGAATGCTCTGGGGCGCGCAGATTCAGACCATGATGCCGAAACTGCACAGCACCAATTTCCCGGGAATGGAGCTGATTCGTCCGCTCTATCTGATCCGGGAGGATGACATCAAGCGCTGGCGGGACGCGAATGATCTGCATTTTATCCAGTGCGCCTGTAAGTTTACCGACACCTGCACAACCTGCAACAACGAGGAGACGCGCTCAAAGCGGCAGGAGATCAAGATGCTGATTCAGGAGCTGAAGCAGCGCAACCCGGATGTTGAAGCGCATATTTTCCGCAGCGTGGAAAATGTCTGCCTGGATACGGTGATCGCCTACAAGCAGCATGGGAGAAAAGTCCATTTTCTTGATACCTATGATTTAAAATCTGAATAATGAGACTGTCAAATAACGATGAAATGCAGTTTCGCGACAGAGTTGCAGGGGAAGAGTGAAGGGGGCAAAGAGCCCCCTTCGCGTTCAATCAAGCAGCTTTTCAAACTTTTTAAGTTTGAAAAGCTGGACGGGCAGCGGGGCGAAAAGACTTTTTCAACACGCTGAAAGCGTTCCCACTCCGATTGGAGTGGGAACGCTTTGAGATTGTCGAGGAACGATCTTTTTTCAAAATAGTATCGTCTCTAAAATCATATTGAATACATTCTTCATGCTGCCAAAGAAACTTATATTCCGACCGTCTGTAATGGTTAGGATCAATTCTTCGTTCCCGTCGCATGTAATCATATACCTATGTGCCGAACTTAGGTTTGAAAATGTGAAAGATCTTTTTTCTGACGTGATTTTCCCGTAGCCAATCGTAATAGGATTATTCTGATCATCAGCATTCCATAGCAGCACTTCGCCAGAATAAGTTTTATCCTTATTGACAGAAACTTCTATCTTCTCATTGTTTGTGAAGAAAATATAATCATCGATATCTGCAACAGCAACCTCCAGATCGTTGGATGTTAAATTGTATATTCCCGTTTCAACTTCATGGATTACAGGATTTGCTTGATCGTGCATATCTTTTATCGTTAGAAAAACCAAGGAAAGTACACAGGCAGCAAAAAAAGATATTGCAACTGCGCCGACAGCTAATTTAATACGATGTTTCCTAACCTTTTTTGCGTATTTGACTGCTGTTATTTCGCCGGAAGATTTAACTGTTTCGGAAACAACAGTTTCAGTTTGCATTCTTTCCAACTTCTCTCGACACGCTTTGCAAGATGCTAAATGTGCTTCGATTGCGGCTTTGCTTTCATCTGAACAGGCTCCATCCACATACAGCGGAAGGAGATCGTCAATAATACCACAGTTGTAATTCATATTTTTCCCTCCATATTCTCATTTAACTTGCTTTTTGCCCGGTAGAATGTAACTTTAGCCCACGATTCTGACTTTCCACAAATATCGGCAATTTCTTTGAAGCTCAGATCACCAAACACTCTCAACATAAATACTTCCCTGTAAGGTTCTTTCAGAGTGTGGAGATGCCCATGTATCTGTAATGCTTGTTCCTTATTTGCTAATGATTCAAAAAATTCCGTGTCGCCAACAGTGCTTTTCAATGTACCTGGATTGACAAACCTACTACGCCGCTTTTGCTCTTTTATAAGGGAATTTTTCGCAATCTGGCACAGCCAAGTTTCAATTTTACAGTCCCCGCGAAATTGTCCTATATGAAGATACGCTTGATAAAACGTTTCGGATGTCAGTTCTTCAGCTAAACTCTCATTTCCGCAAAGGGATAACAAGAAATGATAGACCATTGGGGTGAACTCTTTGAATATTGCGTCGAACTCTTTCATTCCCTATCACCTCGTTTCATACATTAGAGTCAGCAAGTCAAAAAAAGATACAGAAAAAAGATAGTTTTTCAAAAAATATATCATGCCAATATTTCTATCTATCCAACTATAAAAATCAGCCTCTTTGCTACTCCCTTAAACGCAGAAAATCCGAGGGCCTGGATTTACGTCCAAACCCTCGGAAAACTTTATTTTTCAATCATTTTTACGCTTTTACTTGTTGTTTTTGCCAGCAGAACTACGCTCTCCACGTGCGCACAGCGCGGGAACAGATCAACTGCTTCGGCGGCTTTCAGGTCGAAACCACGTTCACGGAGCAATTTAACATCGCGAGCAAGTGTTGCCGGGTCGCAGGAAACATAAACAACGCGCTCCGGCGCCATGGCTGCGATTGCGTCAATCACATCACCGCTGATGCCCTTGCGTGGCGGATCGACAACAATCACATCCGGTGTTGTCCCCTCTGCTGCAAGCTTCTGCGCCGCCTGTCCGGCATCCATGCAGTAAAAATCTGTTTTTTCTGCAAGATTGTTTCGGACGGCGTTTTTCTTCGCATCTTTGATGGCACTTGCAACAACCTCAACGCCAATTGCGTGTCCGGCCTGCCGTGCCAGGCAGAGCGTGATGGTTCCGGTTCCACAGTAGAGATCCAGCACTGTTTCCGTTCCAGTCAGACCGGCGTAGTGCAGTGCCTTTTCATAGAGACGCTCCGCCTGATCGTGGTTGACCTGGTAAAATGCGGCCGGACTGAGCTGAAATCGCAGACCGCAGAGCGTGTCCTCTATGGTTCCACTGCCGTAAAGCGTCTGAAACGTATCACCAAGAATTGTATTTCCCTTTTTCTCGTTTGGCGTAAAAACGATGGTTGTCACGTCCGGTACGGCTTCGCGCAGCGCCGCGACCAATTCTGCGCTGTGTGGGAGCCGCTTGCAGTTTGCGCTGATGCAGACGAGCAGTTCACCGCTGACAGCGCCGCGGCGAAGATAAATGTGGCGGATTGTACCGCGTCCGGCCATTTCTTCATACGCGCGGATGTGATGCTGTTCCATCCAATGCAAGATTACTGTCCGAATTATATCTGCACAGGCAGGCTGAATGTGACAATGCGCTACGGGGATGACGCGGTGCGTGCCACCGGCGTAGAAACCCGCGACCGGCTTGCCGTCCTGCTCCTGTACCGGATATTGCACCTTGTTGCGGTATTCGTGCGTCTGCGTTGCGCCTGTGATCGCCAGTGTGTCCAAATGACAGCCGCCAATTCGGTTCAGCGCATCCAAAACCCGCTGGCGCTTGAGCTCCAACTCCATCTCATAGTCCATGTGACGGAATCTGCAGCCGCCGCAGGCAGGGTAATAGGGACAGTCCGGCGTAATTCGGTGTGCAGATGGCTGTTCTACACGCAGCAGCTTTGCAAATGCCGCGCTGCGGCCGATGTGCTCAATTTGAACCGAGCAGATTTCTCCGGGGATTGCATCGGGTACAAACACCACTTCTCCGTCGATGCGTGCAACTCCCCTGCCGTCGCTGGCCGAACCTTGAATTGTCACTGTGTATTTTTCGTTTATTTTCATTGTTGTCACTCTTATCATCATTGTTTCACGTGAAACAGTTGATTGTTTTGATACACTGGATGAAATGTTTCACGTGAAACTATTCTGCCAACTGCGCACCGGTTGTCAGGTCGAACTGATATGTCTTGTCGTGCGTAACCGTCGCACCATCTGCCCCATATCGCTCTGATACTGTGTAGACCACCGTCAAAACATCCTCGCTTGCCGTAATGGTGTAATCGCCATCTAAAAACGCCATGGCCTGGCGTTCGAGCGCCGCGGGATAGACCGTCTCGTCCGCATATCGCTCCAGCGAGGACAAAAGATCTTCAAAACAGGCGTTTACTGCGGCGCTTGCGTCCGCATCCTCCAATGTGAGCTTGGGCAGCCGGAACGTATACGTCACAACCTCATCCAAATCCGCCTGAACAGTCTGCGGCTCGTCCAGAAAAGAATCGGAAGAAAGCGCAGCTTCCGGTGTGCTCTGCGCGGGCATTTCTGCCGGCTTGCTTTCAGAAACAGAAGCTTCGGCCTGCTCCGTCTGCGTGGTCGCGGTTGGTGCGGTATCCGGCAGGGTGCTCTGCGTACAGGCACAGAGCGTCATCAACACCGCAGCAAAGATCGCGGCTGCGTTTCCTTTTTTCATTGGTTCCTCCAATTGTCTATCTAAAGCTAGGTGTAGTGTACCATAGAAAAAACCTTGTGTAAAGCGCGGAGACTTGCTATACTGGTGGACAGGAAACGAGGTGGATCTAATGCTGACGTATGAGCACTGTATGCTGTGTCCGCGGCAATGCGGCGTGAACCGAACTGAACGGCAACTCGGGTATTGCAAACAGCCGGGAACCATGCGTGCTGCCCGCGCAGCGCTGCACTACTGGGAAGAACCGGTGCTTTCCGGGAGCTATGGCGCGGGCGCAGTGTTTTTCTCCGGCTGCACGCTCGGATGTCTGTACTGCCAGAATGAGCTGATCTCACATGAAAATTTCGGGAAGGATGTATCTGCTG
Organism: uncultured Oscillospiraceae bacterium; assembly: GCA_934661135.1. Lineage (GTDB taxonomy): Bacteria > Bacillota > Clostridia > Oscillospirales > Oscillospiraceae > CAG-170. Next base: position 26,448 of record CAKUJA010000001.1, on the reverse strand, counting down.
CACAGCTCCGGGAAACATTCGAGCGTCTGATCGACGAAGGCTGCCAGAGTATCGACCTTGTCACGCCGACACACTTTCTGCCAAGTATTCTCCCGGCGCTGACGCCGAAGCTGCCTGTGCCGGTGATCTATAACTGCGGCGGCTATGAGCGCGTGGAAACGCTGCGCGAGCTGGAAGGACTGATCGACATCTACCTGCCGGACATGAAATACTCCAACGCGGCGCTGGCCAGCCAGCTCTCCGCCGCGCCGGACTATCCGGAGGTCGCTGCGGCGGCAATTGAAGAAATGTACCGCCAGGTCGGTTCGGCTGTCGTCAAGGATGAGATCATGCAGCGCGGCATGATTGTCCGGCATCTGGTGCTGCCGGGGCAGATTGACAATTCGCTCGGCGTATTGGACTGGTTTGCGGACGCGTTCCCGCACGGTGACGTCTGGCTGAGCCTGATGAGCCAGTATATCCCGGCGGGGCGTGCAAAGCGGATGCCTCCATTCGACCGAACCGTCACCGAGGACGAATACGACGCGGTACTGTCCTACCTCGATCTGCTGGGCATTGAAAGCGGCTATACGCAGGATGTCACGGCAGCGCGCAGCGAATATGTCCCGGTATTTGATCTGGAAGGTCTATAAAAATCCATAAAATTATAAACATTTGTTTGATTTCTCACATTGACTATGTTATACTGGATGTGAAACCGGGGCGCAGACGCTCCGCACGGATGGAGGAAGCGAACAATGGCACGAACAAGCAATAAACGAGAGCAGATCTTGAATTTCCTGACGAAATTTGTAAACGACCATGGCTACGCGCCATCGGTGCGCGAAATTTGCTCTGCCGTCGGCCTGCAATCCACCGCGACGGTGCACTATCATCTCAATGCGCTGCGTGAAGCAGGCCTGATTGAGATGGATGAGATGAAAAAGCGCGCCATTTCCCTGCCCGATTCGCACCGCGCCGACCGCATTCCGATTGTCGGCGTTGTAACAGCAGGTGTGCCGATCCTTGCAACGGAAAACATTGAAGGGTATCTGCCGTGGGAGGGAGAAGCCGGCTGCTTTGCGCTGCGCGTGCGCGGCGACTCGATGATCGGCGCCGGGATTTTCGACGGCGATAAGATCGTTGTCCGCCCGCAGCAGACGGCGGAAAACGGAGAGATCGTCGTTGCACTGCTTGAGGACTCTGCGACAGTCAAGCGCTTTCAAAGAACACGAACCGGCGTCTGGCTGATGCCGGAAAATCCGAACTACGAGCCGATTCCCGGCAACCATGCAACGATCATCGGCCGGGTGAAAGCACTTCTGCGCGACTACTGAGAATCGCGGCGCACCACGTACTGTGGCGCGCCGCTCTTTGTACTTTTCCACAGCGTTTCCGCAAACTGTGGAAAAAACGGCCAAATTTGACTGGAAATTTGGCCGTTTCTTTACAGTTATGTTACATCCTGCCCGCGTCGCTTGCAAACCTTCCTGCTTGCGTTTATACTAAATGACAGAACGAAGAAGGGAGGGTTGCGCCGTGAAGCGAATTGTTTCGCTCTGCATTACCCTTTTACTGATATTCACCTGTGTCCTTCCCGTGGCGGCAGTTGCGCCTGCATCGCGAACAGCCTTTGCCGATGAAGGGGAAATCCGAAATCCCGGTGCCGTCCGGATGCTGGTCGACCTTGGCCTGATTTCCGGGTATACAGACGGCACCTTCCGCCCCGGCGCGTCCATTACGCGCGAGGAGATTGCGAAGGTGATCGCCATGCTCTGCACAGAAGACCCGCAGCCGTCCAATCTCTATCTGTTCCAGGATACGCAGGGATCGTGGGGAAACGTTTATGTCTGCTACTGCGCCGAACGCGGAATTCTGACCGGAAACGGACAGGGAACGTTCCGCCCGAAGGACGCCGTAACCGGCCGCGAGCTGGCAAAGATGCTGCTGGTGGTCCTGGGAGAGGACGGTGCGCGCTACACCGGCAGCCAGTGGTCGCGCAATGTGGATGAGGATGCGGCCGGAATGGGACTCTACGATGGCTTCAGCGGACAGCCCGGCGCGGCAATCTCGCGGGATGACGCGTGCCTGCTGATCTACAATGCAATGCAATGTCCGGCGGTTGTGGATCAGAATGCCGTTGGTGTCATGCGCTATGCGCTCGATGCACTGATGAACCCGAAGTCCTATATGGAAGCGCGGTTCAATCTGGTTCGCTATACCGGCACATTGGAGGCCAATGAATGCGCGGACCTGACGACCGCCGGCGGCAAGCTGGCCGCCGGAATGAGCAAGCTTGCGGGGCATAAGGAATTTGCCGTCTCCACAGATCTCAGTCTGCTGGGGCGCAGCGTCAATGTCTATATGATGGACGGTGAGGTTGTCGGTACGCCGGTTGCTGCGGCAGGCGAGATCTACTATACCTTTGCTGATGCGGCAGAGCTGCAAGCTGTCTGCGCGTCAAATAACTTCACGTTTGCGGACGGCTGCGCGTATTATCTCAATTTTGAAGCAGCCGGCGCAGAGCTGCTCTCCAATCTGCCGGAGGGCGCGAAAATCACGGTTATCGACCATACCGGCGACGCCGTATTTGACGCGGTCTTTGTCACCGCAACCAAGGAAGCCACAGTTGTGAGCACCGACCCGCTCTCCGTCCGCGTTGGACAGAATGATGTGGCAGTCAGCCGGTATTCCGCAACGGATACCTTTACCGAGGGGCAGATCGTTTGGTACTGCGAGGTGCGCGGTACGGGATATATCCGCACGGCGGAATAATTACGCAGAATAATCACACAACGGAAGCGGCTCGCCTTTGGGCGAGCCATTTTCTTAACAGAAACTTAACGACAGAACATGATACCATATCCTTGGAATTGGTTGGAAAGGAGCGGACGGAATGCGGAAAGAACAGCCGTTGCGCGGCGCAGCGGATACCTTTTTCTTGTTTTCGTGGAAAAATACCGCGATTTGCGCGGGAATTTTGGCCGCAGCCGCGGCGCTCTGTTTCTTATTTCGCCTGTTTGATGATTCCGACGTCTATGTGGCGCTGATCTTCGAGCTGGCGGTTGTGCTGGTATCCCGCTTCACCAGCGGATATTTCTATGGACTGCTGGCCTCGGTTGTGGGTGTGATCGGCGTCAACTATATCTTTACCTATCCCTATTTCGCGCTTAATTTCGCAATTTCCGGCTACCCGCTGACGTTCCTTGTCATGCTGGCGGTCTCGATTGTCGTCAGTGCGCTGACGACACAGATCAAGCAGCAGGAAAAGATCCGCGCCGAAGCGGAGAAGGAAAAAATGCGCGGCAATCTGCTCCGTGCCGTCTCACATGACATCCGTACCCCACTCACCAGCATCGTCGGCGGGGTCAACGCGATTCTCGACTCCGGAGATCGGATGCCGCCCGAAACCCAACGCGCATTGCTGACCGACATCAGCGGCGAAGCGCAATGGTTGGTCGGTGTGATGGAAAATCTGCTCTCCGTCACGCGCATCTCCGGCGCGTCGACGATCCATAAGGAGCTGGAGGCGGGCGAGGAGGTGCTCAGCGCCGCCTCGGTCAAATTCCGCAAGCGCTTCCCGGAGATCACGGTTGCCATCCGCGCGCCGGCGGATCTGCTGATGATCCCGATGGACGCGATTTTGATCGAACAGGTGCTCATCAACCTGATGGAAAATGCGGCGCTCCATGGCGAAACGACAACCCGTGTGGAGCTTCAGCTCCGCCGCGAAGGGAGCTTCGCCTGCTTCGAGGTTGCGGACAACGGAAACGGCATCGCACCGGAGCGGCTTCCGCTGCTGTTTACGGGTTCCCTCTCGGCCTCGCCGAAGGAATCCTCCGACGATAAGCGTAATATGGGCATCGGCCTGTCGGTCTGCATGACGATTGTGCAGGCGCATGGCGGCACGATGGAGGCACGGAATCGAGAGCTTGGCGGCGCGCTGTTTTGCTTTAAACTACCTTTGGAGGACGAATATTATGACGATTCGAGACAAGATTCTGATTATTGAAGATGAGCAGACCATTGCGAACTTCATGCGCGCCGTGCTGGAAGCGCGGGACTATGAGGTGATGATCGTCCAGAGCGGTGCGATGGCCAGCACGCTGATTGCGTCGCATTGCCCGAACTTGATTATTCTGGATCTCGGATTGCCGGATATGGATGGAATGCAGATTTTGCGTGCGGTGCGCGAGTGGTCGAAAGTGCCGATCGTAGTGGTGTCCGCGCGCAGCCATGAGCGCGATAAGGTCGCTGCGCTCGATGCCGGGGCGGACGATTATCTCACGAAACCCTTTGGGACGGAGGAGCTGCTGGCGCGCATCCGTGCCGCGCTGCGCCACACGCGCACCATGACCGGCAATGACCGGTTGGCCAACACCGGGAAATTCCAGACCGGTGATCTGCTGATTGACTACGACAAGCACCGTGTGTTTATCGGCGGCGTTGACGCAAAGCTGACGCAGAACGAGTATAAGCTGGTCGCGCTGCTTGGCCTGCACGCGGGCAAGGTTCTGACCTACGATTATTTAATTAAGGAGCTTTGGGGGCCGAGCGCGCGCAGCGACAATCAGATCCTCCGTGTGAACATGGCGAATATCCGCCGCAAAATTGAGCGGAACCCGGCACAGCCGGAATATATCTTCACCGAGACCGGCATCGGCTACCGGATGATTGAAGGCGAATAAATCTTCTCCGGCGGGCAAATGCCCGCCGGATATTTTCTTGCGCAAGCGGTTCAAATATGGTAAACTGGCGCCAAGGAGGGAAAGATATGGACGTAAAAAAGACAATTGCGGCACTGGAGAAAAACGGCTTTGCCGTGCGCTACTTTGCGGCGGCTGCGGAAGCGGCGGATGCAATCTGTTCGGAGCTGCAAGGCAAAACAATTGGCTTTGGCGGCAGCGTGACGCTCGATCAGCTCGGACTCTATGAGCGGCTTGCGGCAAACAATACGGTTTACTGGCATTGGCGGCAGCCTGCCGCGGAAGCAATACGGCACTCTGCGGCGGCACAGGTGTATATAACTTCGGTAAATGCGGTGAGCGAGGCGGGAGAGCTGGTGAACATTGACGGCACCGGCAACAGAATTGCGGCAACACTCTGCGGTCACGAGCGGTTGTACTTCGTGCTTGGCGTCAATAAAATTGAAAAAACGCTGGAGGATGCGGTTGCGCGCGCCAGAAATGTGGCGGCGCCGCTCAATGCGCGGCGGCTGCAGCGGCAGACGCCCTGCGCGCTGGCGGAGCCAATGCACTGCCACGATTGCAGCAGTCCGCAGCGGATCTGCAACGGCGTCGCAATCCACGCACGGCCGATGGGCGGAATTGGCCGCACCGAGGTTATCATCATCGGCGAAGCGCTGGGATATTGAAAAACACGCGGCCTTCCTCCGGAAGGCCGCGTGTCAGCGTATAGTCAGGATTTTTTGGAGTTTTTGGGACGGAAGCTGTGGAAAACAACGTAGCGCTGCCCCAAATAGTTGAGAATTGTGAACGTCACGGAGCCGACGCCCAGCGACAGATTGCCGCGCGCGTGCAGCGTCCAGTGGTCGAGCAGGAAGCGCGTAATCAGCGGCGCCAGCGAATAGGAGACGGCGTAGCAGACCAGCATATGCACGATGTACTTTGCCAGCACGAGAAACCGGTTGTCGTTGTTATGGAACGTATACTTCCGGTTCAGGAGATAGGAGAGCGTTCCGCCGACAAGGTAGTTGCAGGCCGAGGAAATCCAGTAGCCGACGTGCAGGCAGTTGTAGAGCAAGAACATCAGCGCGGTGCCGATGCACCAGCAAAACACGGCGATCATTGTATAAATGACGAGTGTTTTGTCAAAAAACCGGTGCTTCATCAGCGCAGGAACCCCTCGAGAATTTTTTCTTCCGCTTCCTCTGGCGTCAGGCCGAGCGTCTCGAGCTTTAAAATCTGCTCACCGGCGATACGGCCGATGGCAGCTTCGTGGATCAGGCTGGCATCGACATGGTTGCAGGAGATCTCCGGGATGGCGCGCACCTTCGCGCTGCCCATGATGATCGCGTCGCAGGAGACATGGCCAAAGCACGGCCCGTTGCCCTGCACGCGCGGATAGAAAAGCTGCGTCGACGCGCCCTTTGCCACGGAGCGGGAGATGACGCGTGTGCGGCTCCCCTCTCCGTTCAGGATGACGTCCATCTCCGAAACGGCGTGCTGCCCGCCGTCGGTCAGCAGCTTCTCTGTGATGTGAACCTCGCTGTCCGCGCCCTCGGCCACAACCTTGGTATAGCGCTTTGTATCGTCGACGCCCGCAATCTGGCTCGTCTCCATGACGATGCTCGCGCCCTCCTCCAGATAGACGATCGTCTGCGGATTGAGAATGCGCTTGCCGCGGCCTTCGCCCTCACCGTAGTGCTTTTCGATGTAGGTGACCTTGGCGTTTTTTCCGACGTAGAACGTGTGGATGCCGTCGTGCTGCGAGTCGCAGTCGCCGCAGTTGTGGATGCCGCAGCCGGCCACAATGCGCACGTCCGCGCCCTCGCCGACAAAGAAGTCGTTGTAGACCATGTCCTGGAAGCCGGATTTCGTCAGCACAACCGGAATGTGCACGTTTTCATTTTTCGTGAACGGCGCAATCTTGATGTCGATGCCGTCCTTGTCGGTCTTGGATTCAATGGTGATGTGCTCGGAGTTCTGCCGGTATTCCTTCTGCCCGTCGCTGCGGATATTGACCGCGCCGTCGGGAATGCCGGTCATGTCGGCAACCTCCTGTAAAATCTTTTTCTGGATGTCGTTCAGCATTTCCCGTTCACCTCCAGCAGGTTACAGCCTGCGACCGTATCGGCCAGAATGCGCGGATAAATCTCCTCCATCGAGCCGCGCCCGGCCACGGCTCCGTCGGCGATCAGGACGATCTCGTCGGCCAGTTGGATGATGCGCTCTTGGTGCGAGATGATAATAATGGTATGGCCGCCTTCATCGTGGAGCTGTCGGAACGTCTCGGTCAGACGCGCGAACGACCAGAGGTCGATACCGGCCTCCGGCTCGTCAAAGACCATCAGCGCGGAATCCTTGGCCAAAATCGTCGCAATCTCGATGCGTTTCACCTCGCCGCCGGACAGACTTGTGTCGACGTCGCGGTCGAGATAATCGCGCGCGCAAAGGCCGACCTTCGTCAAATAGGCGCAGGCTTCGTCGTGGGTGAGCGCCTTGCCCGCAGCGATGGCCAGCAGATCACGCACCTTGAGACCCTTGAAGCGCGGCGGCTGCTGAAAGCCGTAGGAGATGCCGCGCTTGGCGCGCTCTGTGATGGAAAGCGGCGTAATATCCTCGCCGTTCCAGAGAATCTGCCCCGCTGTCGGCGTGACCAGACCCATAACCGCCTTTGCCAGCGTTGTTTTGCCGCCGCCGTTCGGGCCGGTTACGACCAGAAATTCTCCGTCGGCCACCGTCAGGTCGATGCCCTTGAGAATGTCGGTGCGCCCCTGTTCGTCGTCGGCAGTCAAACAGAGATTTTTTAACTCTAACATATGGTTTCCTCTTTATTGTTGTTGAAAGTATAGGAATTATAGCACAGGTTTCCGCTTTGTGCAATTCTGGTTTGTTTTTTTCCTATATTTTGTGTAGATTTTTTTGAAAAAACCATAGGATTTCCTATACAAACCCGGTTTCATCTGTTATAATACCAACTGTATGACTGCTCGAAGCCGCAGTCTGAAAGGAGCGTGTTTCCCATGCCCGGTTTATCTGCCGTTGTTTTCATCCCCGATGATACTGTGAAAACTGGATATACACGCCCGATGATGCTGCAAAATATCATGGGTACGCCGTTGCTTTCGTGGTTGGCGTCCTCTCTGATCGCAGGCGGCGTTGGGCGTTTCTTTATGGTTTGCCACGAGCGCTTCCGGCGCGAGGTGCGCGCCTGTATTCCGGAGGACATCGGCTTCTTCTGCCCTGCTCCGGAGACGGTCTCCGACCAGCTCCATGTGTTCCTGTCCACGGCCGACGAAAGCGAGGATGACGTGATTGTCGTCACCGGCCCGGCCATCATCCTGCCCTATGCGGCGGAGGAGGAACAGTTTGAGGACGCGCCCGTCGTCAGCCCGGTGACCTCGGTCAACCGGGAGACACTGATGCAGGCGCTCGACGAAAAGTTCATCTTCACCGAGTTCCTCAAGGATCACGGTGTCCCCTATACCGACCGCGACGGCGTCTACGGCGTAGCCGAGCTGGCCGAGCTGCCCGCATGGCAGCCGGTGCTCAACCAGTGCAACCTCTATCAGCTTGCCGGCCGCGGCGTCGAGATCTGGGACTATGCCCATACCTATGTCGAGCCAGGCGTGGCTGTCGGTGCGGGCACGGCGCTTCTGCCCGGGACGATTCTGCGCGGCCATACCTCCATCGGCTGCGGCTGCACCATCGGCCCGAACAGCTATCTGGAGAACGCGAAAATCGGTGACGATACAAACGTCAACAGCTCGCAGATCTACAATTCCACAGTCGGCTACGATACGCACGTCGGCCCGTTCGCCTATGTCCGTCCCGGCTCGTCCATCGGGAGCCATTGCCGCGTCGGTGACTTCGTCGAGATCAAAAACTCCTCGATCGCGGACGGCACCAAGATTTCGCACCTGACCTATGTCGGCGACAGCGACGTCGGCCAGAACTGCAATTTCGGCTGCGGCACGGTCACGGTCAACTACGACCGCGCGAAGAAATACCGCACGACCATCGGCGACAACGCCTTTATCGGCTGCAATACCAATCTGATTGCGCCGGTCACGGTCGGCGACGGCGCGTACATCGCCGCCGGCTCCACGATCACCGATGACATTCCGGCCATGGCGCTTGCCATCGCCCGCGCCCGCCAGCAGAACAAAAAGGACTGGGCATCGAAGCATAAGCTCAAGGAAAAATAGGCTTGTTTCCTCGGCGTTCCGCTGCATTTGTAGGGGCGGACGACTCTGTCCGCCCGGAGATTCTCCCGAAGGAGCGCCGCGCTCTGCTTGCGCCTTTCGGAGATAGATCCGTTATCAATCGTAATTCATGCACACGCGGCGCTGCCGCTGCAAATAGATCCACAATACATTTCAGAACAGAGAACGATCAGAGAGAGGTAATTTCATATGATTTCTCATGGAAAAAACGTCAAAGTATTCTCCGCCAACGCCAACAAGAGTCTTGCCGAGGGCATCTGCCGCAAGCTGTGGCTGCCCCTCGGCGACAGCACCGTCACCTCGTTTGCTGACGGCGAAGTGTCCATGACCATCAATGAGACTGTGCGCGGCAGTGACGTATTCCTCGTCCAGCCGACCTGCAAGCCGGTCAACGACCACCTGATGGAGCTGCTCGTCATGATCGACGCCTGCAAGCGCGCGTCCGCCGGCCGCATCACCGCCGTGATGCCCTACTTTGGCTATGCCCGCCAGGATCGCAAGGCCAAGGGCCGCGACCCCATCTCGGCAAAGCTCGTCGCCAACATGATCGAAGCCGCCGGCGCCGACCGTGTGCTGACGATGGATCTGCACGCTGCGCAGATTCAGGGCTTCTTTGACATTCCGGTCGACAACCTCCATGCGGTGCCCATTTTTGTGAAGTATTTCATGGAGAAGTTCGAGCATCCGGAGGAGATGGTTGTCGTCTCGCCGGACGTCGGCTCCGTTGCCCGCAGCCGCTCGTTTGCCAACAAGATGGGCATGGGTCTGGCCATTGTCGACAAGCGCCGCGAGCGCGCCAACCAGTGCGAGGTCATGAACGTCATCGGCGACGTCGCAGGCAAGAGCTGCATCCTCTACGACGATATGGTCGATACCGCAGGCTCGCTCTGCAATGCGGCCAAGGCGATCGTCGAGATCGGCGGCGCGAAGGAGGTCTATGCCTGCGCGACCCACGGCGTCCTCTCCGGCTCGGCCAACGAGCGCATCGCCCAGAGCCCCATCAAGGAGCTGACGCTGCTCAACACGATTCCGCCCCAAGAGGGTCTTTGCAGCAAGATCAGCTATCTGGACGTCGCGTCGGTCTTTGCCGATGCCATCCAGAGAATTTACGAAGAAAACTCCATGTCCGCTCTGTTCTAAGTTCCATGATATTTCAGCAAAAATCCGGGTATGACTGGCTGATCGTCGGTCTCGGGAATCCGGGCAGCGACTATGTCAACACCCGGCACAATGCCGGCTTTCAGGCCGTCGACGCGCTTGCCGCGGCGCTCGGCGTGAAGGTCAACAAAATCAAATTTAAGGCGCTCTGTGCCGCGGCCAACTACCGCGGCCAGAAGCTCCTGCTTATGAAGCCGGAGACGTTTATGAACGCCTCCGGCATCGCCGTGGAGGCCGCGGCGCATTTTTATAAACTTCCGCCGGAGCGGGTGCTCGTGCTGTTTGACGACATCTCGCTGCCGGTCGGGAAAATCCGTGTCCGCAAGTCCGGCTCTGCCGGCGGGCACAACGGCATCAAGTCCATCATTGCCATGCTCCACACGGAGGACGTTCCGCGCGTCAAAATCGGCGTCGGCGCCAAGCCGCACCCCGATTATGATCTGGCCGACTGGGTGCTCTCCGCGTTTTCCAAACAGGAACAGCCGGAGCTTGACCGCGCGCTCGGCAATGCGCGCGACGCGGCGCTTTGCATCGTCACGGACGGATGTGAGAAGGCGGCCGCAAACTTCAACGGCAAATAATCTCGCCCGCATCTCGCCCGTCATGCCGCGGAAACGCCCTTGCGGGTTCGGAAAGGATGCGCTGCGGACGGTTTCTTGCCTGACGAACGATCTGGCGTCGCGAGAATACAAGAATTGAACATGACAGACTTCGACAGGTAGGGGGAGCGCCTCTACCTGCGTTGCCTGTTGCGCAAAAACCTGTTTTTGGAGGTGTCACCCATGAACGTCTTGCTTTCGCTTCTGCATACCAGTCCGGAATATCAGCAGCTCTGTGAGCTGATGCAGTCCGGGCGGACGGCGGCAGTCTCCGGCGTCAGCCAAATCGCCCGCGCGCATTGGATTGCCGCGCTCCGTGAGGATACCCAGCGCCCGGTTGTCGCCGTCTGTCAGGACGATATGGCGGCTTCCCGCCTGTGCACGGAGCTTGCCGCGTTTACCGGCGCGCAGCCTGTCGTGCTGCCGAGCCGCGAGCTGACGTTTCTTGATGCCGCCGGCATCTCCCGCGAGTGGGAGCAGCGCCGCATCCGCGTGCTCTACGATCTCTCCTGCGGCAAGGTTCCGGTGCTGGTGACCACGCTCGAAGCGCTCCAGCTCCGTACAATCCCGCGCGCGACGCTCTACTCTGGTGCAATCCGTCTGATGGCGGGCGGCAGCTATGCGCTCGAGGAGCTGACAGAAAAGCTCGTCGCCGCAGGCTATACCCGCGCCAGCCTGGTGGAGGGCGTGGGGCAGTTTGCGCTGCGCGGCGGCATTCTTGATGTGTTCTCCCCTGCCTATGACCAGCCGTTGCGCGTAGAATTTTTCGGCGACGAACTAGACGCGATGGGCTTTTTCGACCCCATCACCCAGCGCCGCACCGAAAATTGTGACGAAGCCGTGCTCCTGCCCACGCAGGAAACGGTGCCCGGCCTGCACCCCGGAGGAATCTCCGGCCTTTGCGCGGATCTGCGCGCGCATATTGCGCGGCAAAACCGCCGCAAGACGCCGAATCAAGCGCTGCTCCGAACGCTGGAAACCGACTGCGAAAAGCTCGAAACCGGCGCCGCCTTTCAGGCGGCAGACCGCTATCTCGCGCTCATCTACCCGGACTTTGAGACGGCTGCAAACTACATTTCCAAAGACGCCATCGTCTTTTTCTGCGACCACGGCAATCTGCAGCGCGCCGCGCGTGCCCGCAGCGAAGAATTCGGCCAGACGCTCGATGTTCTGCTCTCCTCCGGCACGCTCGCGGGCGAGCTCTGCGAGTTTCAGGCGGAATACGAGCCGCTGCTGGAGCAGGTTGCGGAAAACGGCGTCACCTATTTTGACAGCTTTCTCGCCGCGCGCTACCCGGATGTCCTCCCGCCGCAAAGGTTGCTCTCCGTCACCGCGCGGCAGCTCCCCGGCTACGGCGGCAGTTTGGATACCGCCGTGACCGACCTCAAGCACTATGTGAAAAACGAATACGGCTGCCTCGTCCTCTGCGGCGGCAAGCGCCGCGGCGAAATCCTCAAGGAGATGCTGGGCGACGCGGGCGTCAATGCCCTGCTCGCCTTCCCGCTGACAAAAGCGCCGCAGCAGGGGCAAGTTTTGATTACCGACGGCTCCCTCCCGGCAGGACTGGAATACCCCGATCTGCACTGGGCGATCCTGACCGAGGGGCAGCTTCTTGCCCGGCGTGAGCAAAAACCTGCCGCCAAGCGCAAAAAGGCCGCGACAAACCGCAAAAAGCTCGAATCCTTCACCGATCTCACTCCCGGAGACCTCGTCGTCCACGAGCACCACGGCATCGGCCGCTACGTCGGCATGGAGCAGATGAAGGTCGGCGGTGTGGTCAAGGACTATGTGAAAATTGCCTATCAGGGCAGCGACGCGCTCTATGTCCCGGCCACGCAGCTCGATCTTGTCAGCAAGTATATCGGCTCCGGCGGCGAGGACGCACCCGTCCGGCTCAATAAGCTCGGCGGCGACCAGTGGCAGAAGGCCAAGGCGCGCGCCAAGGCCGCAGCCAAGGATCTCGCCAAGGGTCTGATTCAGCTCTACGCCGCGCGCAAGCGTCTGCCCGGCTTTGCTTTCGCGGCGGACTCGCCGTGGCAAAAGGAATTTGAGGACAGCTTCCCTTACGCCGAGACCGACGATCAGCTCCGCTGCATCGCCGAGATCAAGCGCGATATGGAGTCCCCTGCCCCAATGGAGCGCCTGCTTTGCGGCGACGTCGGCTTCGGCAAAACGGAGGTCGCGCTCCGCGCCGCGATGAAATGCATCCTCGACGGCAAGCAGGTGGCGATCCTTGTGCCGACGACTGTGCTTGCCCAGCAGCACTACCTCACCGCTGTGCGCCGCTTTGCGTCGTTCCCAGTGACGATCGACGTTCTTTCCCGCTTCCGCACCGCGCAGCAGCAGAAAAAGACGCTCTACGACCTGTCCATCGGCAAGGTCGACCTCATCATCGGCACGCACAAGCTGCTGCAAAAATTGGTGCAGTTTAAGGATCTCGGCCTGCTGATCATCGACGAGGAGCAGCGCTTCGGCGTGACGCACAAGGAGCGGCTGAAGGAACTTTCTCACGGCGTCGACGTCCTAACCTTATCGGCAACGCCCATCCCGCGCACGCTCAACATGGCGCTCTCGGGTCTGCGCGATATGTCGACCATCGAAGAACCGCCGCAGGATCGCTATCCCGTGCAGACGTTTGTCCTCGAGCACAACGAGCAGGTGGTTCTTGAGGCCATCCGGCGGGAGCTGGCGCGCGGCGGGCAGGTCTACTACCTGCATAACCGCGTCGAGACAATCGACGAATGCGCCGCGAAGCTGAAGCAGCAGCTCGGTGAGGATGTCTCCGTTGCCGTGGCGCACGGCAAAATGGGCGAGGAAGGTCTCAGCGACGTGATGCAGTCCCTCACAAACGGTGACATTCAGGTGCTCGTCTGCACGACGATCATCGAAACCGGCATTGACGTTCCGAACGTCAACACCCTGATTATTGAGGACGCCGATAAGTTCGGCCTGTCCCAGCTCCATCAGCTCCGCGGCCGCGTCGGCCGCTCGAGCCGCCACGCCTATGCGTATCTTACGTTCCGCAAGGGCAAGGTGCTCTCCGAGGTCGCGGAAAAGCGGCTCGAAGCCATCCGCGAATATGCAGAATTTGGCTCCGGCTTCAAGATCGCCATGCGTGATCTGGAGATCCGCGGCGCGGGCGATCTGCTCGGCTCCGAGCAGTCCGGCCATATGATGTCCGTCGGCTACGATATGTACCTCAAGCTGCTCGAGGAAGCGGTCTTGGAGGAACAGGGCGAGGGCGCGCTCAAGGAGCCGGAATGCACGGCCGATCTCAACGTCACAGCCAACATCGATAAACGCTATGTCACCTCCGGCGAGCAGCGCATGGATCTCTACCGCCGTATGGCGGCCATCCGCACGCAGTCCGACGCGGACGACCTGCTCGATGAGATCGTCGACCGCTACGGCGACCCGCCCAAGGGCGTGCTGAATCTGATCGACATTGCGCTGCTCCGCGCCAGAGCTGCCGCCGCAGGCATCACCGAAATCACGCAGAAGGACACGTCCGTGATGATCTTCATGGCCGTGCTGGATTTTGCGGCGGTCTCGGCCTGCTGCGCCGAGCCGGAGTTCAAGGGACGGATTTTCTTCGCGGCGGGCAAGCAGCCGCAGCTCACGGTGAAGCTCGCCAAAGGCGAAGACGCCTTAAAAGTGGCGCAGAAATTGGTCGGAAGCTATGCGCTGGCTCGTGCGAATAGTGCCGAAACTGGCAATCCTTAATGGAAAATTCAGAATTCCGATATGCTTTCTTGAACGGATTGCCATTGAAAATCCCGAGCCGCTCCGCTATAATGTGGGTAACCATAATTGATTTTTTCGGCTTCTGCCGTGTTCCGAACAGGAGGGATTTTACACTTGAAAAAGGGAAAATATGAAGCGCCGAAGCCTTCGCGCCGCCCCACGGCTGCGCAGAAGCATACCGAAGGCGCCTCCGCGCCGCGGAAAAGCGGCGGCGGGAAAAAAGTCGGGATAATCGCCGGCTGCATCGTGCTGGTCGCGGTGCTCTGCGTCTGCGCCTACGGCATGGTGCTGAAGGGCGGCGATACGATCTACCCGAATGTCTATGTTGCGGGCATCAATGTCGGCGGCCTGAAGCGCGATGCGGCGGTTGCCGCCGTGCAGGACGCCGTTGCGCAGAACTATTCGTCGGATACGCTGACGGTCGTTCTGCCTGACCGGTCGCTGTCGTTCACACCGGAGGTCTCGCAGGTTGCGCTCAACGCCGATGAAGCCATCGATCAGGCCATGCAGTATGGTCGAAGCGGCGGGCCGATCAGCGCGATTCTCACATATAGCCGCGCGCAGAAAAATGAGTATAATGTCGATCTGGAGTCGAGCTTGAATCTCGACACGGAGTACATTCGTTCGCTGATTGACCAGACCGCGCGCGATGTGGAGTCCGATCGCATTGATCCGATTGTCGAGGTCGACGAGGATGCCGGCACGATCAAGGTCACGGTTGGCTCCCCGGCCATCCACCTCGATGCCGACGCGCTCTACGACGCGGTCATCCGGCGCTTCACCGAGGGTAACTTCTCCGACCTGAGCTTCGACTACGATACCACGCCCTGCGATCCGGTCGACCTGCAAACGTATTATGATAAGTATTGCACCGACACCGTGGACGCCTACTACGACGAGGAGGCCAAAAAGCTTGTCCCGGAGGAAGTCGGCTACGGCTTCGATCTTGCCTACTATACGCAGCAGATCGCCATGGCCAAGGCCGGTGAGGTTATCACGATTCAGATGGAGGATCGGGAACCCGAGGTCACGCTGAAAACGCTCGAGAAGGAATTCTTCTCCGATGTGCTCGGCTCCTGCGACTCGCCGCATACCGCGAACGCCAACCGTACTACGAACCTCGAGCTGGCCTGCAAGGCCATCAACGGTACGATCCTGAACCCCGGCGAGGAGTTCTCGTTCAACGGCGTCGTCGGCGAACGCACGAAGGAGAAGGGGTATAAGGCCGCGACCGTCTATGCCTCCGGCGGCAAGAGCGAGGAATCCGAGGGCGGCGGCGTCTGCCAAGTTGCGTCCACGATTTATACCGCCTGCCTGCTGGCCGACATGGAAATCACGCACCGCGAGCCGCATATGTACCTCGTCACCTATGTCGAAGCCGGCATGGACGCGACGGTCTACTGGGGCAGCATCGACTATAAGTTCAAAAACAACACCGAAAAGCCTATCCGTATCGACGCTTCCGTCTCCGGCGGTTACGTCCACATCAAGCTCATGGGTACAGCCCCCGAGCGCGACTGGGATCATATCGAGCTGAGCCACAAGACGATCAACACCAAGGCATACAAGACCGTCATTGAGGAGGCCGGCAAGACCGACGACCAAAAGACCGAGATTACGATCGTTAAGGGCGGCGGCGTGGACGCGAACGGCAACCCCATCGACATTGCTGTCGATGCCAAGGACAACAAGTACGTTCTCGGCAAGCGCGTCAACGGCGCCTATACCGGCTACACCGTGGAAGCCTACCGTAAATACGTCAAGGCCGACGGCTCCGTGCTGAAAGAGGAAAAGCTGCACACGGATGTCTACAAATCCCGCAACATCTCCTACGAGGTCACGCCCTACGTCGAACCCGAACCCGAGGAACCGGAAGATCCTGAAAACCCGGACGACAACACCGATCCGACGAACCCGGATTCCGGCAATCCCGGCGATACCGGCAACACGGGGAACACCGGAACGGACAGCGGAAACGAAGAATACAACTGGTGGGGATAATCCCTGAAACGTGCGGAACACCCGGATGGCTTATGTCCATCCGGGTGTTTTACCGTACAAATGCCCCGCCGACAGCGTCGGCGGGGCATTTGTCAGTCATTTCAATCATTTCAATTTCAGCCAGCGGCGCTTTCGTGCACCGGCTCCATGGTCTCCAGCCGGCGGATTCTTGCGCCCAGCGCGGAGCACTTGCCGATGATGTCCTCATAGCCGCGCTCAATGTAGTGTGCGTCCTCAATGATCGTCGTACCCTCGGCACAGAGCGCCGCAATGACCATTGCCGCACCCGCGCGCAGGTCGCACGCGCGCACCTCGCAGCCGTGCAGCTTTGCTACGCCGTCAATCACAGCGGTCTTGCTCTCCACCTGAATGGCCGCGCCCATGCGGTTTAGCTCGCCGGTGTAGCGGAAGCGGTTGTCGTAGATGCCCTCGGTCACAAGGCTTGTCCCCTCGGCCAGCGCCATGCACACCGCAATCTGCGGCTGCATATCGGTCGTGAAGCCGGGGTACGGCAGCGTCTTGACGTTTGCCCGGCGCAGCCGTTTGGTCGATTCCACACGAATCGCGTCGTCATATTCTGTGACGCGCGCACCCATTTCGCGCAGCTTCGCGGTAATACAATCCAAATGTTTGGGGATAATATTTTCGATGAGAACGTTGCCGCCCACAGCCGCAGCCGCGGCCATGTACGTGCCGGCCTCAATCTGGTCGGGAATGATGGTATACGCGCCGCCGCCCAGGCGTTTCACGCCGCGCACCTTGATGACATCGGTGCCCGCACCGGAGACCTTTGCGCCCATCGCGTTAAGGAAGTTCGCCAAATCAACAATGTGCGGTTCCTTCGCGCAGTTTTCAATGACGGTCATCCCGCTGCACAGCACCGCTGCCAGCAGAATGTTCATCGTCGCGCCGACGGAGACAATGTCGAGGTACACGTGCCCACCTGCCAAACCGCCCTCCGGCGCATCCGCGCAGACATAGCCGCCCTCCTGCTCCACCGTTGCACCCATGGCTTCAAATCCCTTGATGTGCTGGTCGATCGGCCGCACGCCGAAGTTGCACCCGCCGGGCATTGCCACGCGCGCGTGTCCAAAGCGGCCAAGCTCCGCGCCGATGAGGTAGTAGGATGCGCGAATCCGGCGCACCAGTTCAATCGGCGCTGTCGCATTGCGGACGTGCGAACAGTCGACTTCCAGCGTATTGCGGCTCAGGCGGCGAATTTTCGCGCCCATGTTATTCAAAATTTCAAGGAGCAGACGAACATCGGAGATGTCCGGCACATTCTCAATCCGGCAGACGCCATCCACCAGAAGTGTGGCCGGCAGAATCGCTACGGCGGCATTCTTCGCGCCCGAGATGGTCACGGTGCCTTCCAGCCGTTTCCCGCCTTCTACAACATATTTCACCAAATCAAAAGCCCTCTTTGGTTTGTTCTACTTTCAGTATGTACGGATTTTTGGGCGAAAACCGTGCCAAAGCGCACCAGTCTGCCCAGCATTGACCGCTATCTTTTACAGGATACCACATACGCCGGACAAAGTAAAGGAAAAATGACAATTCAGCAACAAATTCTAAAGCATTTTTTCAGAATTCGGCTGTGCTGACAGGCCGCTCCGCAGTTTGCGGAGCGGCCTGTCAGCGTGTCGAAAAAGTCTTTTCGCCCCGCTGCCCGTCCAGCTTTTCAAACTGATCAAGCTTGAAAAGCTGCTTGATTGAACGCGAAGGAGGCTCTTTGCCCCTTCACGCTTCCCCTGCGACTCTGCCGCAAAACTGCATCCCAGCGTTTTTTGACAGTCTCGTATTCGTTGCCGAACGCTGCTTATTCTTCGTGCGCGGTGACGGCAATGTGCAGCTCGTCGAGCTGCTTCTGCGTGACCTCGCTGGGCGCGCCCATGAGGATGTCCTGCGCGTTTTTGTTCATCGGGAACGGAATGATCTCACGGATCGAGTCCTCGCCCGCCAGTAGCATGACGATGCGGTCGACGCCCGGGGCGATACCGGCATGGGGAGGTGCACCGTAGCAGAACGCATTATACATCGCCGGGAACTTGGACTTCACATCATCCTCGCCGAGCCGTACAAGCTCGAAGGCCTTAATCATGATCTCGGGATCGTGGTTCCGAACCGCGCCGGAGCTAAGCTCCACGCCGTTGCAGACGAGGTCATACTGGTCGGCGGTGATCGTCAGCGGATCAATCTCGCCGCGCTCGGCCTTCAGCAGCACGTCGAGTCCGCCGGCCGGCATCGAGAACGGGTTGTGGCAGAACTCAAGCTCACCGCTCTCGTCGCCGATCTCATACATCGGGAAGTCGACGATCCAGCAGAACTCGTAGCGCGCCTTGTCCATGTGACCCTCGCAGTTCGCACCGAACGTCTTGATGATGACACCGATGGACTTCGTGGCCTGCTCACCCGCAGCCAGAACAACCAGCATATTGGGCTTCAGCTCGAACTTCCTGGCGATCGTATCCTTGTCGATGAACTTGGCGACGCCGCCGGCGATTTCGCCCGTCTCATCGACCTTGAACCAGTAGCCCTTCTGGCCGGACTGGACTTCGCAGTCGGTCAGCAGCTTTTCGATCTGCTTGCGCGTCAGCGCGCAGTCCGTGATGGGCACGGCCTTGACGGTCTTGCCCGCGAACGGCGCAAATTCGCTCTCGGCGAACAGCTCCGTCACGTTGACGGCAGTCAGGTCGATACGCAGGTCAGGCTTGTCAGAGCCGTAGGTCTCCAGCGCGTCAAGATACTTGATGCGGCGGAACGGCGGCTGCGACGCGATGTCATATGTGCCGTATTTTGCAAAGATCGGCGGCAGCACGTCCTCAATGACGGCAAACACGTCGTCCTGCGTGGCAAACGACATCTCCATATCGAGCTGATAGAACTCGCCGGGGCTGCGGTCTCCGCGCGCATCCTCGTCGCGGAAGCACGGCGCAATCTGGAAATAGCGGTCGAAGCCGGACGTCATCAAAAGCTGCTTGAACTGCTGCGGCGCCTGCGGCAGCGCGTAGAACTTGCCGGGGTGCTTTCTGGCCGGGACGAGATAGTCGCGTGCGCCCTCCGGCGAGGAAGCCGTCAAAATCGGCGTCGTAATCTCGAGAAAGTCGTGCTCCATCATCGCCTTGCGTAGCGCGGCGATCACGTTGCAGCGCAGGATGATGTTGTTCTTTACCGCCGGGTTGCGGAGGTCGAGATAGCGGTACTTGAGCCGCTGCGTCTCGTCGGCGTCGCGGCTGCGGTTGATCTCAAACGGCAGCTCGTTGTAGCGGCACTTGCCGAGCACGGTGATCTTCTCCGGTACGACCTCTACATCGCCGGTCGCCTGCTTGGGGTTCTTGCTGTCGCGTTCGCGCACGGTGCCGGTTACCTGAATCGTGGACTCCTTGTTGATGGACTTGATGATGTTCATCATGTCCTCGGTCTCCACGACGATCTGCGTTGTGCCGTAGAAGTCACGCAGGACGACAAATGCGAAGTTCGAGCCGACCACGCGGACATTTTCCATCCAACCGCAAAGCGTTACGTTCTCCCCTGCGTTTTCCAGCCGAAGCTGTCCGCAGGTATGCGTTCTGGACTGCATCATAATATTGTTCCCTCTTTTCAGATGTATTTGTTATTTTATAATTGTTCCGCTGAGATTTTCAGCAATATCGTCGAGAATCATGTCTGCCGCTGCGTCGGCGCTGACCGTCACCTGCTCGCCCTTGCGCAGATCCTTGAGCGAGACGACGTTCTGTGCAATCTCGTCCTCGCCGAGGAAGATGGCGTAGGGAATGCCGAGCTTATCGGCGTATTGAATCTTCTGCTTGAATTTTTTGGCCTCGGTGTAGAGCTGTGTGCGGATGCCCTCGCCGCGCAGCCGTGTGGCCAGCAGAATGGCCTGCTCCAAATCCTCCGTCATCGGGAAGATCATCACGTCCGCCGGCGCCGTGCGCCGTGCGTCGTTCAGCATTCTCTGCTCGCTGAGCACGTAAAACAGCCGCGTCAATCCGATCGAAATGCCCACGCCCGGGAGCTGCTTGTCCGTGTAATACCCGGCCAGGTCGTCATAGCGTCCGCCCGAGCAGACCGAGCCGATCTCCGGATGGTCAATCAGCGTCGTCTCGTAGACCGTGCCGGTGTAGTAGTCTAGTCCGCGCGCAATCGTCAGGTCAACAGCGAAGTTCTCCTCCGGTACGCCGAATGCTGCGAGATACCGCGTGACCGTCGCCAGCTCGTCAAGTCCGGCGTCGAACGTCTCGTTCCGTCCGCGGTAGCCGTCCAGCGCCGCAAGCACATCGGCATTTTTGCCGCTGATGGCGATGAATTTCAGGATTTCCGCCGCCTGCTCCGCGCGCAAACCGCAGTCGTCAACCAGACAGGCCGAAACCTTTTCCGCGCCGATCTTGTCGAGCTTGTCCACGGTGCGCATGATGTCGCCGGACTTCTCCGAAAGACCTTGCATCGCGTAGAAGCCGTTGAGAATCTTGCGGTTGTTCACGCGAATCTGGAAACGCTTCAGGCCCAGCGTGGTGAATGTCTTGTAGATGATCGACGGAATTTCCGCCTCGTTGACAATCGAGAGCTTGCCGTCGCCGATGATGTCGATATCCGCCTGATAGAATTCGCGGAACCGGCCGCGCTGCGCGCGCTCGCCGCGGTAAACCTTGCCGATCTGGTAGCGGCGGAACGGAAATGCGAGGTCGTTGTAGTGCAGCGCCACGTACTTTGCCAGCGGCACGGTCAAATCGAAGCGGAGCGCTAGATCGGCGTCGCCCTTCGTGAACCGGTAGATTTGCTTTTCCGTCTCGCCGCCGCCCTTGGCCAGCAGGACATCTGCGGACTCAATGGCCGGCGTGTCGAGCGGCGTGAAGCCATAGAGCGAATAGGTCTTGCGCAGCACGTCCATCATGGCTTCCATCTGCTGCTGCGGTGCCGGAAGCAGCTCCATAAAGCCGGATAAGGTGTGTGGTTTCATTCGTTCCATATCGAAAATTCCTCTCTATTCCATACATATCGTCTGAATTGTAAAATCAACTTGTAGGGGCGGACGACCCTGTCCGCACGTTTTGCGCTTGTTAGAGGCATCTTTTTCATAAAAAGATACTCCCATCCCATTTCTTTGGGACGAGAGTATCAAAACTTCGTGGTGCCACCCAAATTCAGAGGAGCGAACCCCCTCCCTTGTTGTACGTATATGGTTGTCCGCTCGACGGATGTCCTTCCCGGTGCGGTTTCGGCGCTCTCCCAGCCGTGGAGCGCCTCTCTGAGAAACCGAACTCCGGTACTGATTCCGCGTCTGCGCGGGGATCAACGCAGCGTTTTCTTGTTCTTGGTCATCATGCGCCAGTCGAGGTCGCCGCGCTGCAAGCCGAGAATCAGCATTTCGGCTGACGCGAGGTTCGTCGCCACCGGCACATTATGCGTGTCGCAAAGATGAATCGTGCGGATCATCCGCTGATCCTCCCATGGGTCAGCGCCGTTGGGATCGGTGAACAGAATGACCATGTCAACCTCGTTGTACGCGATGCGCGCGTCGATCTGCTGGTGGCCGCCCTGATTTTTGGATAAAAACAGGCTGACCGGCAAACCGGTGGCTTCTGCCACCAGGCGACCTGTTGTCGCCGTTGCGGAGAGGGAATGTTTGGACAAAATGCTCTTGTACGCGGTACAGAACTGAACCATCAGCTCTTTTTTCTTGTCATGCGCCATGAGTGTGATATTCATGCTCCAATACTCTCCTTTTCTTTAGTATCGTCTATTTATAAATATATTATTTCAGCTTCATCAGCGGCACGCGCCGTCCCTGCAGCCGCGCAGCCAGATTGCGGCAGGCCTGTGACGCACCCTGGCGGCCGTAGTCAATCAGCAGCATTCCGTTTGCCGCGGCCAGCACGACGGATGCGTCCTCCGGTACCAAGCCAAGCAGCGGCAGCCCGACACGATCCATCACATCGTCCACGGTTTCGCGTAGCTTGGCAAACAGTTTCGGGTTCACCCGATTCACCGCCATCCGCACCGGAATATCCCGCCGTTCCAACAGAAGATCGGTTGTCCGTGCCGCGTCGCGCTGCGAAGCCGGGTCGGCCAGCGTCACGACGATCGCTTTGTCGGCAAACGCGGTTGCCAGTTGAAATCCGCGCCCAAGTCCGGCCGGGGCGTCGATCAGCACCCAGTCATAAATTTGCCGCGCTTGCTGCAGCAATGTGCCGAAAGCTGCCGCATCAACCGCTTCGATCCGCTCCGTTACCGGTGCGGTTAACAGGTACAATTGCCGCTGCGAAGGGTGCGGCGTGGCCTGTTCTACCGCTGTTTCGCCGCGCATTACCGCAGTAAACGGCAGCGCCGCTTCGTCCGCCATACCAAGTGCGATATCAAGATTGCGCAGTCCAACATCCAGATCGATACAGAGCACTTTTGCGCCGCTGCGGGCAAGACTTGCCGCAATACCAGCGCAGAGAGAAGTTTTTCCCGTGCCGCCTTTGCCGGAGATCACAGATACGATCTGCGCCACTGTGCGTCCCTCCTGCCCGTCTCAACGTGTGAATCATTGACATTATATACGAAGCGGCTCTTAAATTCAATGGGGAAACGGGACACAATTTGTGAAATTCACGAAAAATATTCTTATCTTACCTGTTTTTGCCGTAGAGTTCTGCTGGGATAATCGTTTGCATACGATTCATGGTAAGGAGGAACGAAAGATGAAGGAACGAAAGGTGCGCTGGTTTTGCGCGGCGATGGTGCTGTTTGCTGTGGGGATTCGCGGTTTGGGAGCGCTGGGATACGGCACGCGTGCGGCAGAGCTGCTGCAGAATGCGCTGGCTTCGCAAAGGGTTGGAGGCTGGTTGTTGCGGCAGGAGAGCGGCGGGAGTGCGGCACTCGTTGCGGCGGAGCCGGAGGTGACGGTCTGGCCGGTGAGAATTCTTGCGGCGGATGCGGCAGAAGTGGAGGAAAGAGCAACTGCGGAGGGAGCGCGAGAGACGGACAAGGAGGGGGAACACGCGGCGAACGGGACGGAGCGAGCCGGGGAGCGCGGAGTGAGCAGCGCGGACGGAACGGTGCAGGCAGAAGGACGCGGAGCAAGCGGGGCGGAGCGAGCCGGGGAGCGCGGAGTGAGCAGCGCGGACGGAACGGCGCAGGCAGAAGGACGCGGAGCGAGCGGGGCGGAGCGAGCCGGGGAGCGCGGAACGAGCGGCTCGGACGGAACGGCGCGGGCAGGAGCGCAAGGGACAAGCGGGGCGGCGAACAGGACAGGCACGAGTGGGATAAGCGGGGCAAACCGGGGGAAGGATAGCACTGCGGCAGCGCGGCGGGAGACGATTGCGCCGCCGACCTTTTCTGCGGCAGAGGCCGACGCGATTGCC
Source organism: uncultured Oscillospiraceae bacterium (assembly GCA_934661135.1). Classification (GTDB taxonomy): domain Bacteria; phylum Bacillota; class Clostridia; order Oscillospirales; family Oscillospiraceae; genus CAG-170. Next base: position 2,713 of record CAKUJA010000001.1, on the reverse strand, counting down.
ATCGGCGGCGCGTCTACCTACTCTGTGGATAAGCGGACGCTTTTGACGCGCGAGACAGCGCTGGAACTGGACGGAGAGAACCCGAAGGTCTTGATTGTGCATACACACTCCTGCGAGGCCTATACGCCGGAGGAGGGATGGGAATATACCAGCTCCGATCCGTTCCGCACGGAGGACGCGGAGCGGTCGGTCATCCGCATAGGGACGCGGCTGACCGAAATTCTGAACGAATACGGCGTTGGCGCAATCCATGTGACGGAGCTGAACGATTCCCCGAGCTACAACGGCGCGTATGAGCGGATGCGGCAGACAATTGAAGCATACCTTGCGAAGTATCCGTCGATTCAGATGGTACTTGATGTGCACCGGGACGCTGCGGACGACCCGGCGGGGATGCCGGTTTCATTTGCCGCGACGGTGGACGGCGCACGCTGCGCGCAGCTCATGCTGGTGGTTGGGACGGACGAGGGCGGACTGACCCACCCGGACTGGCAGGAGAATCTGGCGAACGCGCTGAAGATGCAGGCGCTTTTGAACCGCATGGCGCCGGGACTCTGCCGTGACATCGATTTGCGCACGGAGCGGTTTAACCAGCACGAGACGCCCGGCTCCCTGCTGGTGGAGTTTGGCTGCACCGGCAATACGCTTGCCGAAGCACTGCGCAGCGCGGAGTATTTTGGACAGGCGGTCTGCCAGCTTTGGGGCGTTGGGACGGCGTAAAAATTTTTTTCAAAAACCTCTTTACAAACGGCGCGCCGTGTGCTATTCTAATAATGCAAATAAGAATTATTATTGTTTTGAGGGATGCTTATGACGACTGGAAAAAAATTCAGCCGGAAACGGGAAGCCATCCTGAATTGTATGCGCGGAACGACCTGCCACCCCACGGCGGAGTGGGTCTACCAGCAGCTCAAGCCACAATTCCCGGATCTGAGCCTCGGCACGGTCTATCGGAACATCGCGGCGTTCAAGGCGGAGGGCGTGATCGATTCGGTCGGCGTGGTCAATGGACTTGAACGCTACGACGCGAACACACAGCCGCATTCCCATGTGGTCTGCCGCAGGTGCGGCGCAGTGATTGACGCGGAAACGGTGGAGCTGCCGCAGGACTTGCTCGACCGTGTGCAGGCCGATACCGGCTGCGAAATTGACGGCTATCAGATCAGTTTTTCCGGCACCTGCCAAAATTGTGTGCAAAAACACTAGGGTGTATCTGAAAACTCCCGATGCGCCCTGGGACGGCGCAAGCATAACGCTGTCTGACTGTTCTACAAAAATACAAGGGCAGCACCGCACAATTCGGCAAGCAGATTCGGCGAGAGATGTTTTGTCAAGCCAAGATTTGAAACGCACAGGACTCCTGTATGTGCCCGCATCCGTAAGGCGTCTTTGACGCCGACGGCTGCGACAGATTTCAAGCGTTTCAAACCGCAGGATTGGCGGAAAAGATCCGTCGAAGCGCGCGGACGCAATTGCGCGATGTTGCCCAAGAGGAAAAAATAATAAATACGGAGGAAATTATCATGAAGAAATTTGTTTGCAAGGTCTGCGGTTACATCTACGAAGGCGAAGCGGCTCCGGCGGAATGTCCTGTCTGCCACGCCAAGAGCAATATGTTCGAGGAAGTCAAGGGCGAGCTGAAGCTGGCGGCTGAGCATGAGTACGGCATCTACGGCAAGACCGTGAAGAACAACCCCGACATCTCTGAGGCGGACAAGGCGTTCATCTTTGAGCAGCTCAAGGCCAACTTCAACGGCGAGTGCAGCGAAGTCGGTATGTATCTGTGCATGGCGCGCATTGCGCACCGCGAAGGCTATCCGGAGGTCGGCCTGTACTGGGAGAAGGCCGCGTATGAAGAAGCGGAGCACGCAGCGAAGTTCGCCGAGATGCTCGGCGAGGATCTTGAGCCGAACATGAAGGCCACCACGAAGGACAACCTGGTATGGCGTGTGGACTGCGAGTTCGGCGCGACTGCCGGTAAGTTTGAGCTGGCCTCCTGCGCGAAGAAGAACGGCCTGGATGCGATTCACGACACCGTCCATGAGATGGCGAAGGACGAGGCAAGACATGGCCGCGCGCTCAAGGGTCTGCTGGAGCGGTATTTTAAGTAAGCGATGGACTACGCCGAAAACACTGTGATCTGCAACTGCAAGCACGTCACGTTGGCCGACATTGACAATGCGCTGCACCAAAGCGCCAGCTTTTCCGACGTGGAGCGGGAGTTTGCTGCGGTGCAAAAATTGACTAGCTGCTCCACCGGCTGCGGCGGATGCCACGATAAAATCATGGCCGTTATTTCCGAGCGGATCAGCGGATAAGGAGAATACACGATGAAATACGTCTGCGATATTTGTGGCTACATCTACGACCCGGAGGTCGGCGATCCCGACAACGGCGTAGCCCCCGGCACGCCCTGGGAAGAAGTTCCCGAGGATTGGGTCTGCCCGCTGTGCGGCGTTGGTAAGGATCAGTTCAGCGAGGAAGAATGATAGAAAAAACCCACGGAGAGGAATTTTCTCCGTGGGTTTTCCTCCTTTTTGGGACGCTGAAAGGATTTTGCGCCCCATTCTTTTCGCCTCTTTTCGGAGAAAGAGGAAGCAGACGGTATTTTCTTTTTACTTCTCCAAAAGGAGAACGTTTGCGCCCCCATTCTTTTCTTTCTCTTTTCGGAGAAAGAAAAGAATCGCCGCGCCCGGTGAAGAAAAGAAAGGAG